>CAMDDO010000006.1 GCA_945892755.1 Rhizobium sp. Q54
GGGCTGTGACCCGCGCTTCGCTACGCTACGCGCGCCTCACAGCCCGCGATAGCACAACACCAAATCGGGGCTGTTATGCCCTTTTCTCGTAACCCGACTGGTACACATTCACGCCGCCATCCGGCACATTTTGTCTCCGCCCTTTACAAATACCCATTCCGCGAACAACAATGTTGGAATCATAATTACCTATTGATATGTTTTACATAAGTACTATTTAAATAAACAGTGACAGATTACCGCGGCGGCTTTGACGAGCCGGATGCCAGACCATCAGTCCGAGGTCCGGCGCCGTGGGCGGCTGCGCGCTGGAGGACAGCCAGATGACAACACGAACAAGCAACCGGACGGTGATCTTCCGGCGGCCATTTGCGCTCAGCGGATGGAGCGAAGCGCAGCCCGCCGGCATCTATAAGGTGGAAACCGAAGAGGAGCTTCTGGATATAATGTCGTTCCCAGCCTACCGGCGGACCGCCACCATGATCGAGTTGCCTGGGCGGCCAGGAATCAGCTCCGTCACCGAAATAGTGATGATCGACCCTGACGAGCTCGATGCCGCCTTGGCACGAGATGGCGTTGGGCAAACAACAGCGCCGACGGTCGGCGGCGACACGGCGACGATCGGCTCCGCCAAGCCCGGCCCATGATGCCCCACCCTTCGCCAGCGGCCAACCTGCCGACCGATCTGCCCGCCGGGACCACCGCGAGGCGCCGCCACTGCCTCATGTGCAAGGCCGGGTTTGCCAGTGCTTGGGCCGGTGAGCGGCTTTGTTCCCGCTGCAAGGGCTCGAGCGTCTGGCGCCGGGGCGCGCCGCCGACCTACCTTGGCTCTGGCGGCCGTCGATCGCGCCATTCGTCGCAAGGCTAGGGCCGATCGGCCCCAAAGCCGCCGGCGCCCTGATTTCGGCTAGCGCGCCTTCTTGCCGCCCCCTTGGTTGCGATTGCCCGGGCTCTGGGGTGAAGAAAACGGCGAAGCCGCAGGAACGGTCTTCTTCTTGTCGGCTTTCGGTTTCTTCTTTTCGCGATTGCTTCTCTGCTGGCCCTTCGCCATGGCGGTTCTCCTTTTGAGACGTCGGTCCGTGCCTTTGCCGCCGACATCATTGCTGTGATGACTCGATTACCATACAGCATCGCCATGCAAGCCGGCACCCTTTGCCTTCCAAGACCCCGTCACCGGCCGCGCGCCCGCACGAACCAGCCTCGATAGCGCGTCGGCGATGCTCGAGTATTTGGCGTTCGGCGCTCGTTCGCCGCCGCCGGTAGCGCGGCGGCCAATGCCGGGGCCAACTGAGCGCCAATGTCGGCCACGACTAGAGATAGCGATCCTTGATGTCGATGGTCGACCGATGGTTGAGATCATCGAAATGCGCGGCAAGCCACCGCTCGGTGGCTTCGCGGCCGACATCGCGCAAATGCTCAAGAAAGTCCCAGTCCGGGTTGAGCTTGCTCGAGACGTCGAGGTCGCGCATGAACTCCTCCGCGTCGATCGCGTGGACCAGCATGCGGTTCATTTCGCCTTCCTTGATCTGGCCATTGTCGATCAGCTTGGTCACGAACGAGATCGCACGCATTTCACGCATCAGCGACGAGTTGAAACTGATTTCGTTGATGCGGTTGAAAATCTCGGTCGCGGTCTGCGGCACTTCGGCGCGCCGCAGCGGGTTGATATGGACGACGACGACGTCCAGGCTCTTGCTGTGATAGATCAGCGGATAGATCGCCGGATTGCCGACATAGCCGCCGTCCCAATAGGCCTCACCGTCGATCGTGACGGCCTGGAAAATGAATGGCAGGCAACCGGAGGCGAGTACCGCGTCGACCGACATGTCCGCGTTGTCGAAGATTCTGACCTTGCCGGTGCGCACATTGGTCGCGCACAGGAAGAGCTTGATCGGGTTGTCGGCGCGCAGCCGATCGAAATCGACCACTTGAAGAAGCACCTCGCGCAACGGATTCACGTTGCACGGGTTGAACTGATAGGGCGAAAGCAGGCGCGTGATCAGGTCGAAGACGAGGAACGCCGGGTTGTATTCCATCGAGCGATTGTGCGTGACGCGGTCGAGCAGCGAGGGCTGCATCGGGCTCATCATGCCGACATGGCTGACCCGGCGCCAGAAATTGGCGAGCGCTCGCTTGGCTCCGTCACGGCCGCCCTCGCACAAGCCATAGGCGAGCACGGTTGCGTTCATCGCGCCGGCGCTGGTCGCGCTGATGCCATCAAAATTGATCCGTTCGTCTTCGAGCAGACGATCGAGCACGCCCCAGGCAAAGGCGCCGTGCGCGCCGCCGCCCTGTAGGGCGAGATTGATCGTCTTGGTCTCGGCGCTCGCGGCGCTGACCATCTTCTTGCGTGGCTCGGCCCGCGCCTTGCCGGGACTGGGGCTGCTCGAACGGGCAAAGGCTTCGTGGGTGGTGGCCATATGAATCATTCCCTGTATTAGATGATCATGCTTGCCGCTTACTGTTCAGTGTGCGGTCCAGCCGCCGTCGAGCGGCAGCGCCGCGCCGGTGATCGAGCGGCCACCTTCGCCGCACAGAAAGGCGGTCAGCGCGCCGACTTCCTCGACCGTGGCGAAGGCGCGGTTCGGTTGCTGCGCCAACAGCACATTGCGGATGACGTCCTCGCGCTTGATACCGTGCGAGCGCGCCTGTTCATCGATCTGCTTCTCGACCAACGGCGTCCAGACATAGCCGGGGCAGATCGCGTTGCAGGTCACCCCCTTCTCGGCACCCTCCAGCGCGGTCACCTTGGTCAGGCCGATCACGCCGTGCTTGGCCGCGACATAGGCGGATTTGAAGGGCGAGCCGACCAGTCCGTGCGCCGAGGCGATGTTGACGATACGGCCAAAGCCCCGGCTTTTCATGCCCCCGAGCACCGCACGCGTGGCGTGGAAAACGGCCGAGAGATTGATCGCAAGAATGGCGTTCCACTTTTCGATCGGAAATTCCTCGATCGGCGCGACATGCTGAATTCCCGCATTGCTGACCAGGATGTCGACGCTACCCAAGCGCCGGTCGACCTCTTCGACCATGTTGGCGATTTCGTCCGGTTTCGACATGTCGGCCTTGACATAGATCGCTGCGGCGTCCGACTGACGCTCGATCGCCGCGCGTGCCTTCTCGATCTCGGCTGCATCGCCAAAACCGTTGAGCACGACATTGGCGCCATGCGCGGCAAGCGCCTGGGCGATGCCGAGGCCGATACCGCTGGTCGATCCGGTGATGATGGCGTTGCGGCCGGCAAGCGCCGCACTGGTCGCGGGTCGGGTGGTAGTCATAACCTGGTTCATCGCGTGCCTCTCTCTTGGTGGTGCCACGGGGGTCGAGCTCGATCGCTGCCAGGATCGCGCCACCGGCGCTCGATTAGAAATGCCGTCTCCCTAATGATTTGATACGCCCGCTGCATCGTTAGAGAAAAGCCAAGTACAAAACACGAACATTGAAGGCCGGTAGGCTGGTACGGAGCCCAGGGACTCGCGGCGTCGAGGTGATCTTCTTGCTTTCGATGTCGGCCTTGAGGCGCTCGATCGTCTCGCTCATCGGATAGTGGCTCTTGATCCGGACGACGCCGTCATCGGCGCCGGCCACCGCCCCGATCGACGTGATCAACCCGACCGCCAGAACCGCCGCGGTCAGGGCGCGAACGATACGCTTGAACACGATGATTCCTTCTGCCCGAAGCCCGCGTCCTCGATGGCGGGCGCGGTCTAAAGCATGTCGGAACCAAGACAAGCGCAGAAATGCCGTTCTGCTACAGACGCGATGGCGCCCGGTTATTGCCGATTCAGCGCCCGCGATAGGCCGGCTTTCGCTTCTCGATAAAGGCGTTGATGCCCTCGACAAAATCCTCGCTCGCCGCGCAGGCCGAGAACGACGCGGCCTCGGCCTCGAGCTGGGCCTCGAGCGGCACTTCGAGCGAACGGTTCAAGAGACGCTTGGTCGCCGCGATGGCAAGGGTCGGACCATTGGCAAGTTTTGACGCGAGCTTCGCGGTCTCCGCGCCAAGCGCCTCGCTCGGCACCACGCGATTGACCAGCGCCAGCTCGAGCGCGCGCTTGGCATCGAAGCGCTCGCCCAAAAGCGCGAATTCCATGGCGCGCCTCATGCCAACCACGCGCGGCAGAAAGAACGTGCCCGAACCATCGGGGCTCGTGCCGATATTGACATAAGCGAGGCTGAAATAGGCGTTCTCGGCGGCGATCGCGAGGTCGCAAGCGAGCATTAGGCTCATGCCGAAACCAGCCGCGGCACCCTCGACCGAGGCAATCACCGGCTTCGGCATGCGCCGGAGCGCGATCATGGTCGGATGCACGGTCTCGACCATCGCGCGGAAGAAGCGCCGGCGCTCGGCGGCCGGTTCAGCCAGTACGGCCTTGAAGAATTTGAGATCGCCGCCCGCCATGAAATGGCCGCCCGCGCCACGGATCACGACGCAGCGCACGCCCTCATCCGCCTCGACGCCAAGCACCGCGTCGGCGAGCGCCTTGGCGAGCTCGACATTAAGCGCGTTCAGCGCCTCGGGGCGGTTCAATGTGACAGTAGCGACGGCGTTCTCGATTTCGACGCCAACGAGTTCGGACATGGGCGGTCCCTCAGCGGTTCGTGGCCAGCACGCGGTGGAGGAAGTCGGCAATCTCGGACAAGGGCTCAACGTGCCAGGTCAGATAATGATACGGCGCCAGCAAATGCGGCGCCTTGTAGACGATCGAGCGGCTGCCGTTCTCCGGCGTCATGAACGAGCCACAATCGCCCTTCAGCACCGGCAGGGTGAACCACGGGTCGTCGGCACCGAGCAGCGCCAGAACCGGCTCGCCGGCTGGCGCGGCGAGCCCCTGATATTCCGGCCAGCCGGCATGGCAGGTCCAGCCCTCGATGATTCGCGCGCGCACCGGCTCGCCCGTGAACGTCGCAGTCGTGACACCACCTTCGCTTAGACCCATCAGCACGATGCCGTCCGGCTGAACGAAAGGCAGCGCACGTGTGCGCCGGATCGCGTTGGCGGCCTCGGCATGACGCCAGCCCAGCACCGCGCGGTGCAGCCCGCCGGTACTGGTCGCCACGTCGCAGCTCTTCGGCTTCTCCAGCCGCGCGAAACCGTCCGGCATCACGACGACATAGCCGACAGAGGCGAGGAAACGGCCGGTCAGCGCGGTGACGATGCTGAGCCCGTCGCAGCCATGCAAATAGACAATCGCCGGACGGCGCTCGCCGAGTGCGGCCTCGGCGGCCACATCGAGTGCCGAGAGCTTCACCGGCTCAGGTTCGCCCGGCAGGAACACCAGCCCGGCCTGCCAGGTGCGCTCGATCTCCGCCGGATCGTCGGCAGCCCAGGTGGCCGGGCCGCTCAGGATCAGGATGATCAGCGCGTGTGCAATGCCGAGCCCCCTCATCACGGCGTCATGAACGCGTCGTCGACGTCGACCTGATAGAAGTTCGCCAGCGCGTTGGTTTCGTTCGCCATGCCGACCACGGCCATCAGTTCGCCGTGCATGGCGGGCGTCATGCCCTTGGCACGGGCATTGAAGGAGTGCGAGCGCACGCAATATTCGCAGCCATTGCTGGCGCTGACCGCGATATAGATCAGCTCCTTGGTCAGCGGATCGAGCGTGCCCGGCGCCATGACCTCTTTGACGCTGTCCCAGGTCCGTTTCAGGGTCGGCGGGTGATTGGCCAGCACTTTCCAGAAATTGTTGACCCAGTCGGACTTCCGCACCCGCATGATGTCGTCATAGACCGCGCGGATTTCGGGCGTGGCATCCGCATATTCGATCATGGCTACCGTTGCCACCGTCTCCCCCATTTGCTTTAGTTGTGCCTCACGTCCACCGTGAGGCGCGTCATGCCCCCCGTCAAGAATCCGCTTGGTCTCAATAATCTTCAGCTCAAGACCCTGACCCTCCTCCAAGCCCTGGCCCAGGCCGAACCGGGCTTGATCGACGAGGCGAGCGGCGACATGGTGCTCGACCAGTTGCCCCATGCCCATGGCGATCATTTCCATGTCGGCCACCATGTGGTGAGCGGGCGCGACGCCACGGGCCTCGCCAATCGTGCGGTCTGGGTCGCGCTCGAACGGAAGGGGCTCGCCCGCGAACTCGATTTTCCTCACGTCATCGCCCTGACCAAGACCGGGCGCGACTACGATACCGGCATTGGCTCGTCCATCCTGCACGGCCACGGTCACTAACACACGAGGAGCGGTCCATGGGTGCATTCGGCATCGGCCAGCCGGTCAGACGCAAGGAAGACGACCGCTTCATCACCGGGCGTGGCAACTATCAAGATGATTTCGCGCTTGATGGAGCGCTCCACGCGGTCTTTGTGCGCTCGCCTCACGCGCACGCCGAAATCCGTCGTGTCGAGGCCAAGGCCGCCTCGAAGGCGTCCGGTGTCGTCGCAGTCCTGACCGCTGATGAGATGAAGGCCGAGAAGGTCAATGGCCTGCCTTGCATCGCCGGCAATTGGATCAAGCTCGAACGCGCGCCTGGCACGCCGGCGTTTTACCCGCACAACCCGCTGCTGGCGGAGAGCCGTGTGCGCCACGTTGGCGAGGCCGTGGTGATGGTGATTGCCACGACCATTGAGGCCGCGCGCGATGCGGCCGATCTGGTCGAGATCGATTATCGGCCATTGCCAGCGATCAGCGGCACCGGCGACGCCGCCGGGTCCAAAGCCGCCCAGCTATTTTCAGAGGCGAGCAACAACACGTCGTTCGTCTGGCATCATGGCGATAAGGCAAAGACCGATAGCGCCTTTGCCAAGGCCGCGCGCGTTGTTTCCATCGATCTCGTCAACAACCGCGTCGCCGCCATGCCGATCGAGGCGCGCGGCGCGGCCGGTCGCTACGACCCCGAAAGCGGGCGCTATACGCTGATCAGCAACGCGCAACATGTCTATGACACGCGCGCGGTCACCTGCCAGGTCCTTGGGATCGACAAGTCGAAGCTCCGCGTCATCGCGCACGATCTGGGCGGCGGCTTCGGCATGAAATATGTCAGCTATTCGGAGCAGGCGCTGGTGCTGGTTGCCGCGAAGCGCCTGGGCCGCCCGGTGCGTTGGATGAGCGACCGTACCGAGGCCTTCCTCTCCGACATCCAATCGCGCGACCATGCCAGCCACGCCGAGCTCGCGCTCGACAAGGACGGGCAGTTCCTTGGGCTTCGCGTGCGCACCCAAGCCAATCTCGGCGCCTATGCCTCGAATCTGGGTCCGGTCTGCCCAAGCATTCTCTATACCCGCATGCTGTCCTGCGCCTATCGCCTGCCCGCGATCGATGCCGAGGTCAGGGGCGTGTTCACCAACACGGTCTTCACCGATGCCTATCGCGGTGCGGGGCAGCCCGAGGCGATCTATCTGGTCGAGCGGCTGATCGACAAGGCCGCCCGCGAAAGCGGCATCGGCGTTGATGAAATCCGCCGGCGTAATTTCATTCGCACGGCGGACATGCCGTACAAGACGCCCGTCGATTGTGTCTACCAGTCCGGCGATTACGCACTGGCATTGGCCGAATGCCAGAAACTCGCCAATTGGGCCGGCTTCGAGGCGCGCCGCGCGGAAGCCGCCAAGCGCGGCAAGAGGCGCGGGATTGGGCTCGGCATGTATGTCGAGTCGACCGCCGGCGACCCGATGGAGGCGGCCGAGCTTCGCTTTACCAAGGATGACCGCCTGCAAGCCTGGCTCGGCACCAAGTCATCGGGTCAAGGCCACGAGACAACCTACGCGCAATTCCTGAATGAGATGCTCGGCGTGCCGTTCGACAAGATCGACATCATGGAAGGTGATTCCGACGAAGTGCCCTTGGGCGGCGGCACGGGCGGCTCGCGCTCGATCTATATGGCGGGCCTTGCGATCCGGGATGGCGCCGACAAGGTGATCGAAAAGGGCAAGGCGCTTGCCGCGCATTTGCTGGAAGTCTCGGTCGGCGATGTCCGCTTTGTCGACGGTGAGTTCACCATCGTCGGCACCGACCGGCGCATCGATCTCTTGACGCTCGCGGCATCCGCGCGCGACCCCGGCGCGTTGCCGCCCGGCATGACGCCGGGGCTCGACGCCAAGGGCCGCACCGATTTCGCGGGCACCACTTTTCCCAATGGCTGCCACATCGCCGAGATCGAGATCGATCCCGATACCGGCAAGCTCGATCTGATCGGCTATTGGGCGGTCAATGATTTTGGCCGCGTGGTCAACCCGCTGCTCTTGGAGGCGCAGGTCCATGGTGGCGTCGCGCAAGGCATCGGCCAGGCGCTGATGGAAGAGGTCGCCTACGACCCGGAAACCGGCCAATTATTGACTGGCTCCTTCATGGATTACTGCCTGCCGCGCGCGGACGATCTACCCAATTTCGGCGTGCGCGCGACCGACATCCCCTGCCCGTCCAATCCCTTGGGCGTGAAGGGCTGCGGCGAGGCCGGCTGCATCGCGGCCTGCGCCACGCTGATCAACGCGATCGTCGATGCGTTGGCGCCCTTGGGCATATCGCACATCGACATGCCCGCGACGGCGGAAAAAATCTGGCGCGCGATGAACCAGCGCAAGGCGGCCTGAACTCAGGTCAGCTTGACACGCGCGGCGGCCGCCGACAGGCTTCGAGTCCAGAGCCGGCGTCAATTGGTGAGGGTAGTCATGACCGTCACGCAAGCCGACATCGAGACCTATCAGCGCGATGGCGTCGTTTGCCTGCGCGGCGTGATCGATGGCGCATGGATCGCGCGGCTGCGCGAGGGTGTCGAGCAAGACCTCGCCGCGCCCGGGCCGGACGTCGAGATCTACACCAAGGGCGATGATCCCGGCCTCTTCTTCAACGACTTCGATCTCTGGCGCCACGTTCCGGCGATGAAGGCGTTCGCCTTCGAGGGCCCCTGTGCCGGCATCGCCGCGCGGCTCATGGGCTCGAAGACGATCACCTTCATGTACGACCACCTCTTCCTCAAGGAACCTGGAACACTGGGCCTGACGCGCTGGCATCAGGATCAGCCCTATATGGCGGTCGATGGCTGGCAGTTCTGCTCGAACTGGATTCCGCTCGATTCCATCGTCGCGGCGACCACCCTCGAATTCATCCGTGGCTCGCATCGTTGGAAGCGCTGGTTCGCGCCGTTCGACAGCATGAGGGACGGCTCGCCCCATCCGAGCAAGGTCTTCGAGCGCACGCCCGACATCGAGGCGGCACGCCAGGATTACGACATCGTGTCGTGGCAACTCGAGCCCGGCGATTGCCTCTTCTTTCACGGCCTCATGGTGCACCAGGGGCGCAACAATCCGCGGCTCGACACCCGCCGCCGCACGCTCTCCCATCGTTGGCTCGGCGACGACGCGCGCTTCATCCTGCGCGATCCGCCGGCCGAATTCCCGAAGCACCCGACAACGCTGAGAAGCGGCGAGCCTTTCCGGAGCGACCCGCGATTTCCGGTCATTATAGCGGGTTGAGCACGCGGGCCGGTCGGCCTGCCGGCGACGAAAAAATGATGACGTTCGCCGCGCGGGGGCGGCACGATCGAACCCGACGCATGACATGCAGGGAGACGAAGCGATGATGCTGACGCCCACCGAGCTCGAGCGCCTGATCATCTTCACCGCGGCGGAGTTGGCGCGAAAGCGCCGTGCCGCCGGCCTCAAGCTCAATCATCCGGAAGCGGTCGCGTTGATTTCGGACGAGGTGCTCGAAGGCGCGCGCGCCGGCAGGACCGTGGCCGAGATGATCGCGCTCGGCGCCCAAATCCTCACCACCGACGACGTGCTGCCCGGCGTCGCGGCGCTCATGCCGCAAATCCAGGTCGAGCCGGTCTTTCCCGACGGCACCAAGCTCGTCACCGTCCATGACCCGATTCGCCCCGGCAAGCAGAAGATATCCGAGAAGCAGCGGATCAAGCCTGGCGAGCTCATCGTCAAGGACGGCGAAATCGAGATCAACGCCGGCCGTCGCAAGGTCACGCTCAAGGTCACCAACACCGGCGATCGGCCGATCCAAGTCGGCAGCCATTACCATTTCTTCGAGGTCAATCGCGCGCTCGATTTCAAGCGCGCGGATTCGTTCGGCATGCGGCTCGACGTGCCGTCCGGCACGGCTGTGCGCTTCGAGCCCGGCGAATCGAAGAACGTCACGCTGACCGAGTTCGGCGGCGCCGGCTACATCTACGGCCTCAACAACCTGACCAATGGGTCGCGCCACGTCGACATCACCAAGGCCGAGGCGCTCAAGCGCGCCAAGGCGCGCGGCTTCAAGGGAGCGTGACATGGTTAAACTGACGCGCAAGCACTATGCCGAGCTCTACGGCCCGACCGTCGGCGACGCGCTCCGGCTCGGCGACACCGAGCTCCTGGCCGAGCTCGAATTCGACATGAACGTGCCGGGCGATGAATCGGTCGCCGGCGCCGGCAAGACCTTCCGCGACGGGCTTTCCTTCACGCCGGGTTTCACGCGCGAGCAAGGCGCGCCCGACCTGGTGATCGTCAATGTCACGATCATCGACGCCGTGCTCGGCATCGGCAAGGCCGATATCGGAGTGCGCGATGGCTTGATTGTCGCCATCGGCAAGGCCGGCAATCCCGACGTGCAGGACGGCGTCAGCGCCAATCTGGTGTGCGGCGCCGATACCCAGGTGATCAATGGCATGGGCTTCATCGCCACCGCCGGCGCGATCGACTGCCACGTCCACTTCTATAGTCCGAGCCTGAACGCCGCCGCGCTCTCCTCCGGCATTACCACCATGATCGGCGGCGGCTCGGGCCCGCACGCGCTGCCGATCGATGGCGGCTCGGATTGGAACGTGGCGCGCATGTTGGAGCATTCCGAAGCTTGGCCGCTGAACTTCGGCTTCATCGCGCGAGGCAATTCGTCCAAGCCCGAATCGCTCTATGGCCAGATCGCGGGCGGCTGCATCGGCTTCAAGATCCACGAAGACTGGGGCGCCATGCCGGCGGTGATCGATTGTTGCCTGAAGGTTGCCGACGAGCTCGACGTGCAGGTCCAGCTTCACACAGACTCACTGAACGAATCCGGCTTCCTCGAGGACACGCTGGCCGCGATCGACGGCCGCACCATCCACATGTACCACACCGAGGGCGCCGGCGGCGGCCATGCGCCTGACATCATCGCGGTCGCCGGCGAGGCTAATTGCCTGACCTCCTCGACCAACCCGACCAACCCCTACACCAAGAACACGTTCGACGAGCACCTCGACATGATCATGGTGTGCCACCACCTGAATCCCGCGGTGCCGGAAGATGTCTCATTCGCCGAGAGCCGCATTCGCGCCGAGACGATCGCCGCCGAGGACGTGCTGCACGACATCGGTGCGATTTCGATGCTGGGTTCGGACTCGATGGGCATGGGTCGCATCCACGAAGTGGTCGGCCGCACCTGGCAGCTCGCCAGCAAAATGAAAGTGCAGCGCGGGCGCCTGCCGAGCGAGCGCAGCGCGATTGGCGACAACGAGCGGATCAAGCGCTATATCGCCAAATACACCATCAACGTGGCGCGCACCTTCGGCATCGATCGCTATGTCGGCTCGCTCGAGCCCGGCAAGATGGCCGACATCGTGCTCTGGCGCCCAGGCTTTTTCGGGCTGAAGCCCGAGTTCGTCATCAAATCGGGCTTCCTCGCCTGGGGCAATATCGGCGATGCCACCGCCTCGACCATGTGGGTCGAGCCCATGATGTTGCGTCCGCTCTTTGGTGCCCATGGCAGAGCACCCGCTTCGCTCGGGGCCAATTTCGTCGGGCGCTCGGCGCTCGAGGCCGGCGTGCGCCAAAAGCTCGGCCTCAACAAACAATTTCTGCCGGTCTACAACACGAGGAAGCTCAACAAGCGCCACATGCTGCACAATGACGCGCTGCCGAAAATCAAGGTCAACCCCGAGACCTTCGAGGTCTTCGTCGACGGCAAGCTCGCGACTTGCGAGCCCGCCACCGAGCTGCCGCTCACCCAGCGCTATATGTTGCGCTGAACCAGCTATACGAGCTTCAGATCGATCAGGCTCTTCGCGGCGGCAATTGCCGCCTCGCTGGTCGGGCGAAAACGGAAGCCGAGCACCTGCCGAGCCTTGGCGTTGCTGATTGGCCGTTCGAGGTCAAGTTCGGGCACGATGGCACGCAGCCGAAGATCGACCAGCCCAAGCAGGCGCACGATGAAACTCGGCATCTCGCGCGTGGGCACCTTCTTCGCCTCGGGCAAGGCGGCGCGAATCGCGCGTGACCATTCGACAAACCATTGCGAACTATCGGCGCATATAAAGCGCTGATTGGCCGCCGCCGGATTGGCTATCGCGGCGACGTGCATCGCCGCCACGTCGCGCACATCGACCACGGGGAAATGAACATGCGGCACGGCCGGATATTTGCCGCGCAGCATCAATTGGATGATTTCGATCGACGAGCCGAATTCGCCATCGAGCGTCGGACCCAGAATGAATCCCGGATTGATCACGGAGAGGCTCATGCCCGAGCGATCCGCCTTGATGAAATCCCATGCGGCGCGTTCGGCCAACGTTTTCGAGCGCGAATAGGGCGTCACATGCCTGCCTTCGGGGTCGGTCCAGTCATCTTCCGTCAGCACGGCACCGCCAATCTTGGGCGGGCCATGCATGATCGCGACGGTGGATGAGGTCAGCACGGTGCGCTTCGCGCCGGCCCCGGAGGCCGCCTTGAGCACGCGCAAGCTGCCCTCGCGCGCCGGGCCGACCAAGGCGTCCCGGCCCTTCGGTTGGGCGATCGGAAAAGGCGAGGCGACGTGCATGACATATTCACACCCCCGCGCCGCTGCCTCCCAACCTTGATCGCTCGTCAAATCCGCTTCGACGAGCTCTAGCCGGCCGTCGATGGTGGCGTGCTTCGCCAAGGCCGCGCGCACGGCGTCCGCGCGCTTCAACGAACGCACCGTGCCACGCACGCGATAGCCCTTGTCGAGCAGCGCCACGCCGCAATGTTTGCCGACAAAGCCCGATAGGCCAGTCACCAGGACCAGCGCGCCATCCGCCATTTGCATCCCCCCATAGTGCCGGCGTGCTTTCCCGCCGACTGTACTGACTATTTAAGCGCTCGCGCCGCTCCGACCAGGGGACCAGCCGCACAATTCGGTCGCACCGGGCCGAGGGCGCGCGACGCGCCTTGTGAGCGCCGCTCGCCTTGCGCTAAGGTCACAAAATTAAGGTACTCGGTATGACCAATTGAGGCGAGGCCGATCCGAGACGCTTGGCGCAATGGATCAAGCCGCGCCCGACCAACATCAAGAGGGAGGCGCACGTACCATGTTCCGTAGGACCACATCACGCCCGGCCGCGGCCGATCAGACCACGGGCCTGAACCGGCGTAATTTCCTCAAGGGCTTGAGCTTGGCAGGCGTCGGTGGCGCCGCATTGTCGAGCAGCCTGCTCGGTGATCTCAATCTCAAGGCCGGCGTCAAAGCCGCCGAAGGCGAACCGATCCCGGTCGGCGGCGCGGTACCGATTACCGGCTGGGCGGCGGCCGATGGCATCGAGTTCCAGCGCGGGCTTGAAATGGCGTGTGAAGATATCAACGCCATGGGCGGCATCCTCGGACGCCAGCTAAAGCCGGTGTTCGAGGACACCAAGGAACAGGGCGCCGACAATATCATTCCGGCGATCCAGCGCTTGATCGACCGCCACAAAGTGCACGCCATCATCAATGGCTACAACACCGGCGCAGTGACCGCGGAGTACGACACCGTGGCCGATTCCGGCGTGATCTACATGCACCACAACACCGACATCGTGCATCACGACACCGTCGGCAAAAATCCGGATCGCTATTTCTCGATCTTCATGAATGATCCGGCCGAATATTGGTACGGCAAGGGCCTCCTGAAGTTCCTCAACGGCCTCGGCGACAGCGGTCAGTGGAAGCGGCCGAACAACAAGATCGCAATCGTCACCGGCTCGCAAAACTATAGCGTCGTGATCGCCAACGCGATCCGCGACAACGCCAAGGAATTCGGTTGGGACGTCAGCCTCTACGAGACCGTCGTGGTGCCGATCTCGGAGTGGGGCCCAACCCTGCAAAAGCTACGCAATGATCCGCCCGCCTGCATCGCCGTGACCCATTGGGTACCGCAGGATCTCGCCCAGTTTTGCATTCAGTTCAAGCCGAACCCGACCAACAGCTTGGTCTACATGCAATACGGCCCATCGCTCGCGGCGTTCCGCGAGATCGGCAAGGAGAACACCAACGGCGTGCTTTATTCGACCGTGGTCGCCTCGCTGCAGGACGAAATCGGCACTGAATTCAACAATCGCTACAAGGCGAAATTCGGCGCCAGCGCAAGCCCCTTGGCCGGCGCTCAGGCCTACGATCCGACCTTCATGTGGGCGATCGCCTCGGCGGTTTCGGGCGGCTCGGGCGGCCCCGGCGAGATCGATCAAAATAAGAAGGTATCCAACGTGCTGCGCCGCATGATCTATCGCGGCACGCTCGGCACCACGAAGTATTTCCTGCCCGAGCAAGCGGCGATCCCCTACCCGGATGCCACCAAAGATCCCTCGCTCGGCATGCCGCATCAATATCTGCAGATCCAGGACTTCACCAAGGAGCCGGCCTTGATCGCGCCGGCGCCCTATGAGACGTCGACCTTCCAGATGCCGCCTTGGATCAAGGCCTGAGCGCGCAGGAAAAGGATCGGGGCCGGCGTTTGCGCGTCGGCCCCGTTCGCGTTTCGCCGAAGGCTCCTTCGCCGAGGGCGCAGTGGATGATTGTCGCCTTCTGCCGCTAGGATTTCCGGCATGCTGAGCCTCTTCAACCCGTCGAATCAGCTCGGGCGGCCCTCGTCGCTTCGCCTCGATCTGTCGGTCGGCCTGCCGCTACTTGCGTTCTTGGCGATCATTCCGATCTTCGCGCCGTCGAACTATCTGATCGGGCAACTGATCCTGTTTTTCCTTTGGGGCACGGTGGTGACCCAATGGAATCTCGTGTTTGGCGTCGGTGGTATCTTCTCGCTCGCCCAGATGGCGTTGTTCGCCTTCGGCGGCTTTGTAACTGGCATCATCGGGCTTTATCTCGGCTGGTCGCTCTGGGCCGCGCTGCCGCTTGCCGGTTTCGGTTCGGTGCTGTTCAGCCTGCTGGTCGGGCTTGCCTGCCTGCGCCTGCGCGGGCCCTATGTGGCGCTGCTCACGCTCGCCATCGCCCAGGTGATGTATTTGCTCATCATCACCGATACCGATTGCTTCTACATGGAAGGCGTGACCTGCCGGAACTTCACCGGTGGCACGCGCGGCCTCGCCAAATATGGCGATTTCGGCTTCCGCGATTTGCTCGGCGCGAAATGGGCGATCGGTCACTACTATATGGGCCTGGTCATGCTCGTGCTGTCGACCATCATGTCGATCGCGATCATCAGAGGGCCGTTGGGCCTTGCCTTCCGAGCGCTCCGCGACAACCCGGCCTATGCGCTCGCGCGCGGACTCGACCGGTTCAAATATCAGCTCTTCGTCTTCGCGATGTCGGCCTTCTTCACCGGCATCGCCGGCGGCGTCTATGCCGGGCACTTCAAAGTGATCGGCGCCAATGTGCTCTACCTCTCACTCCTTCTGTTCCTGCTCGCCATGATGATCGTTGGCGGCATGGGCCGAGTGTGGGGGCCCATTCTCGGCGCGGCCGCGCTCATGCTCGCCGATGAAGCGCTCAAGGACTACGTCGAGTGGCGCAATATCGGCCTCGGCATCGTAATTGCCCTGTTCGCGATGCTCTGGCCGCAAGGCATCGTCGGCGCGTTGGAAACCGTCTGGGCGAGACTCAAGCGCCGTTTGCGGGGCGACGGGGCAACGGCCACGTAGCCCGCTACAGCACCTCGTCCTCGAGCCGAAAGCCGGCATAGGCGAGGCGTAGCCGCATCAAGCGCAGCGCCGGCACGCGGTAGCGCCGGGGCGGTGTCGCGATCACCGCCGGAAGCGCCTCGGCCGCGCCTTTAGCGCCGACGCTCAGCGCCGCGACCGCGCGGCCCGACCAGCTTGCCATGGCAACACCCGAACCATGATAGGCGAGCGCGCAAAAACTGGTGCGCTCGTCATTCAGGGCGGCGATGTGGGGCGTCAGCGCGGCCGAGAGACAAACCAAGCCGCGCCAGAAGTGCTTGGTCTCGACGCCCCTCCACGCCGGATAAATCTGGCCCAGCCGTCGCTCCATCCAGGCGCGCTGGCGCGGCAGCGCGCCCGGCGAAGCATCGAGCCCGCCGCGCGCGCCGAACATGAAGCGCCGATCGGGCAGCAGGCGCACGTAATAGAGCAGATGACGCGTGTCCGAGACCGGCGTCTCGGTGCTATAGCCTTGCGCCTCGATTTCGGCGGCACTCAAGGGGCGTGTGACCAGGATATTGGAGAGCGCGGGCATCAGTGTGCCGGCAAGGGTGGGATGCAATGTATCGCGGGTGAAGCCATTGGTCGCGACGATGACGCGCCCGGCCCGCACGCGACCGCGCGGCGTCGCCAAGACATGGCGTCCCGCCTCCCTTTGCCAACCGATGACCGGAGAATCGGCATGAATGCGCGCGCCACGCCCGTGCGCGGCATCGGCCAGACCACGTGCGTATTTGAGCGGATGCAGGCCGAAGCCGACCGCTTGATGCAACGCGCCGAACGCCTCGGATGAGGCATAGCCATGCGCGCGCAGCTCAGCGCGTGACCACAACGACGTCGCGCCGCCGCCATGACGCGACAAGATCGCTGCTTCCGCCTCGAGCTCGGCCCACCGTGATGGCCGATGCGCGACCGTGATCGTGCCCGAGCCTTGTGCATCGAACGCGATTCCCTCCGCCGCGCCGAGCGCTCTAACGAGCTCAACGGCCTCGACTTGGGCCGCGATAAATCGGCTGGTCTCTTCCAGGCCAAAGCGCGCCACCATGCGGGCATGAGAGAGCTTGGCCGAACCGAGACAACAGAACCCGCCATTGCGGCCGGAGGCACCGAAGCCGATCGGTCCGGCGTCGAGCACGCAGGCCAAGACGCCGTGATCGCGCGCCAGATGATAGGCGGCCGAAAGCCCGGTATAGCCGCCGCCGATGATCGCGACCTCGGCCTCGATATCGCCCTCGAGCGGTGCGAAGCGGCTTGCGTTCCACGCGCCGGCGCTGGCCTGCCAATAGCTCGGCACCGGCAGCGCGGTGTCGTAGATCGAGGCGTGATAGAGCGCGCTCATGGCACGGGGTTTATGGATCGACGCGGCACCGTCAAAACGCAAAGGCCGCCGGTATCACGCCGGCGGCCTTTCGATCGTCACCCCGCGATGGGGTAGGCACCCGAATCAGCCGCCGGTCTGGCTCGCGGCTTTGCCGACCGGCTGGTCGAGCCTGGCGTGCAACTCCTCGATCAAACCGTCGAAGCCCCGCTTGTTCACGACCGAGGCGAATTCCACGCGATGCGTGTTCAGCATCGAGATCCCCTCGACGACCACGTCGATCACTTTGATCTGGCCCTCGAATGGCCGCACCCGATAATCGACCGCGATTGCCTGACCGCCATCGGGGCGCTTGATGCGGGTGCGGACCCATTCGTCGCCACCCGCATCCTTGATGGTCTCGACCAGCTCGAAGGTCTCGCCGTTATAGGCATCGAAGCGGGAGGCATAGACGCGCGTGATGAAGGCAAGGAAGATATCGTCATAGGCCTTTTTCTGCACGTCGGTCGCCTGCTTCCAATATTTGCCGATCACGAAGCGGCTGATCGTCTTGATGTGGAAGCCCTCGACCAGCAGTTCCTTGAACTGGGCTTCGCGCTGCTCGAACGTGCTGGTCCCCTTGGTCTTGAGGATTTCGACCGCACGAGAACCGAGCGTATTGATGAAGGCGCCGGCCCCACTGTCATCGGCGCGCGTGCCGAAACCGAGCGGTATTGTCACCAGCACGAAGGTGCCGACCAACCAAGCGGTCAACGACCGCCGCGTGAATCTTGCGATCATGTCTGCACTGACCATTCCGGTATGTGTTAAGGGCGGGTACGCCAGAGGCGCGGCGGCCCTATTCTTCCTCGTCGATCTCGATACTCGGGATTGGCTCGGCCTCAGGCAGCAAGCCGTTGCGAATGCTCGCATCCCGATTCTCACGATAGAGGTTGCGTAGCGCAGCGTAAAAATCAACTGAAGTCTTTTCGACGGATTCGAGCTCCTCGATATATTTCGAACGCTCGCTCACCGCGGTCGTCAGGAACCGCACATTTCTGGTACCTGAATCAAAGATATAGGTGAAAGGGTCCATAAAAATGTCGGCGACCAGTCCAACCACGTCACGCGGATTCGACGGGCCGAACACCGGCAACATCAAATAAGGCCCTTCGCCCAGGCCCCAGACCGCGAGGGTCTGACCGAAGTCTTCTTTGTGCTTCTCGAGCCCCACGCCTTCGGCCGCCACATCGAACATCCCGAAAAAGCCGAGCGTCGAGTTCAGCGCGAAGCGCGCCAGCGAGATGCCGGCCCGCTCGAATTCGCCCTGCAGCAGGTCATTGGCGAAGGTGACCGGCTCACCCAGATTATCCAACGCGTTGCTGATCCGCTCGCGCCCGAACTCTGGCACGATGCCGCGGTACATGATCGCGACCGGCTTGAGCAGAACCTCGTCGAACGTGCGGTTGATTTCGAAGACGACCCGGTTGACGCCCTCGATCGGGTCGTTGATTTCAGCGGCTTCCGCCGCCTCTTCAGGCGTTTGCTCCTTGGTCGAGGCGCAAGCCGAGAGCGTGCCGATCACCGCGACGACCAAAACGGCGCGCCAGCCTGCCTTCAACCCGTTCCGCAGCCGCCAAGTTTCTCCGACCCTCACGCCACTACTCCCCGCGCACCTAAGACTGTGCGACATCCCCCAAAATGTGATGCTCCAGCCTGCCTTGGTATCCTTAAGAAAGGCTTTGACGGAATTGCGGCAGGTCTTGCGGCCGTCACGAACGGGCCGGTTGCATCGAAGCGTGCTTAACACAGCACCCTCGAAAGTGCCAGAAAGCGCCGTCACATAGATGGTTAACCGTTGGTGCACCAGGCCGTCTGTTGCCGGCCTGCTACAGCCTTGCCCTATTCCGGACGCGGCGCTTGGGGCGGCCCGTAGCCGCCGCCGCCAGGCGATTCGATAACAAAGACATCGCCTGCCGCCAATTCGGTCCGGTCATAGCCCTTGAGCGTCGTGACGCTGCCATCGACGCGCTCGACATAGGAGCGGCCCATGGCGCCCGGCTGCCCGCCCGCGACTCCGAATGGCGCGACGGTGCGGCTGTTGGACAGGATCGCCCCGGTCATGGGCTCCAGGAAACGGACGCGGCGAATCACCCCGTCGCCGCCCCTATGGGCTCCGGCGCCGCCCGAGCCCCGCCGTATCTGAAAGCGCTCGACCAGAACCGGAAAGCGCCATTCGAGCACCTCGGGGTCGGTCAGCCGCGAATTGGTCATGTGGGTTTGCACCGCGCTGGTGCCGTCATAATCGGGGCCGGCGCCCGAGCCGCCCGCCACCGTCTCGTAATACTGGTAGCGCGCATTGCCGAAGGTGAAGTTGTTCATGGTGCCTTGCGCACCGGCCATGACGCCGAGCGCGCCATAGAGCGCGTCCGTGATGCACTGCGAGGTCTCGACATTGCCGGCGACGACCGCCGCCGGATAGCGCGGGCTCAGCATCGAGCCTTCGGGGATGATCAGCTCGATCGGCTTCAAGCAGCCCTCGTTCATCGGAATGTCGTCGTCGACCAGCGTGCGGAAGACATAAAGCACCGCCGCGCGGCATACGGCGCTCGGCGCGTTGAAATTGCTTTCGAGCTGGGGCGACGTGCCGGTGAAGTCGATGCGCGCGCCGCGCCTGGCGCGATCGATCGTTACCTTGACGCGAATGACACCGCCGCAATCCATCTTGTAAGCGAATTCGCCGTCCTTCAGCACGCCGATCACGCGCCGCACCGACTCTTCGGCGTTGTCCTGCACATGGCGCATATAGGCCTGCACGGTATCGAGGCCGAACTGCGCGACCATCGCGTGCAATTCCTGCACGCCTTTTTCGTTCGCCGCGATCTGCGCCTTGAGGTCGGCGATGTTCTGCTCGGCATTGCGCACCGGATAGCGGCCCGAGGCCAAGAGAGCGCGCATCTCCGCCTCGAGGAAACGACCGCCCGAGACCAGCTCGATATTGTCGATCAGTACGCCCTCTTCCTCGACCGTGTGGGAATCGGGTGGCATCGAGCCCGGCGTGATGCCGCCGATATCGGCGTGATGGCCGCGCGAGGCGGTGAAGAAGAGGATCTTGCGCGCCGCCTCATCGAACACCGGCGTGATCACCGTAACGTCGGGCAAATGCGTGCCGCCATTATAGGGCGCGTTCAACACATAGACGTCGCCCGAGCGGATCGTCGCGCCGCGATTGCGGATGATCGAACGCACCGATTCGCCCATCGAGCCCAAATGCACCGGCATGTGCGGCGCGTTGGCGATCAGCCCGCCGCCCTCATCGAATAGCGCACAGGAGAAGTCGAGCCGCTCCTTGATGTTGACCGAGTGCGCGGTGTTCTCAAGCGTCGAGCCCATTTGTTCGGCGATCGACATGAAGAGATTGTTGAAAATCTCGAGCATGACGGGGTCGACCGCCGTGCCGATCGCGACCCGCTTCGGCCGGGGCTTGGTGCGCGTCAAGATCAGGTCATTGCGCGGCGTCACCGTGGCGCGCCAATCGGGCTCTATCACCGTCGTCGAATTCGGCTCGATCACGATGGCCGGACCGTCGATCATGTCGCCCGGCTCAAGCGCCGCGCGGTCATGAATCGGCGCCTCGCGCCAAGCATCGCCGAAATGGGCACGGCACCGATCCATGGCCAAGGGCGGCACGCCTTCCGCGCGACGGCGCGCGACCGGCGGATCGGCCACGATTTCGGCTTCACCGACAATCTCGGCCGCGGCGGATTCGACGATCAGCACTTTGGTCCGGTCGATGAAGCCGTAGCGTTGCCGATGGGCCTCCTCAAACGCGGCCGCGACGGCGGCCTTGGTGCCGAACGGCACGAGCAACGCTGAATCGGTGCCGCGATAGCGGATTTGCACGTTGCGCTCGAGCCTGATGCGATCTGCCGCCACGCCCTCGCCAAGCAGCTGCGCCCGCCCGGCTTCGGCCAGCGTCGCGAACCCGGCCTCGAGTTCGGCGACCAACGCCTCGCTCAACTCCGCCTCGACGGCGCGTTCTTTGAGCACCCGCATATCGGCGAGACCCATGCCATAGGCCGAGAGCACGCCGGCATAGGGATGAACGAACACGCGCTCCATGCCGACCGAATCGGCGATCAAACAAGCGTGTTGGCCGCCCGCCGCGCCAAAACTACAGAGCGCGTAGGACGTCACGTCATAGCCCCGTTGCACCGAAATTTTCTTGATCGCGTTCGCCATGTTCTCGACCGCGATCTTCAAGAAACCTTCGGCGATCAATTCCGGCGCGCGGCGCTCGCCGGTCGCTTTGGCGATCTCGTCAGCGAGCACACCGAATTTTTGCCGGACGATCTCAACGTCAATCGGCTGATCGCCGGCGGGGCCGAACAGCTTGGGGAAATGCGCCGGCACGATCTTGCCGACCATGACATTGCAATCAGTCACGGTGAGCGGGCCGCCGCGCCGATAGCAGGCGGGTCCCGGATCGGCACCCGCTGAACCGGGCCCGACACGATAGCGCGCGCCATCAAAATGCAGGATCGATCCGCCGCCCGCCGCGATCGTATGAATGTGCATCATCGGCGCGCGCAGGCGCACGCCGGCGATCTCGGTCACGTAGCGGCGTTCGAAAGCACCGGCATAGTGCGACACATCGGTCGAGGTGCCGCCCATGTCGAAACCGATTACCTTGTGGAGGCCGGCCGCCTCGCTCGCGCGTACCGCGCCAACCACGCCGCCTGCCGGGCCCGAGAGCACCGAATCCTTGCCCTTGAACGAGGCCGCATCGACCAGCCCGCCGTTCGACTGCATGAACATCAGCCGTGCCTTGCCGAGCGCGCCGGCGACCCGGTCGACATAATTTTGCAGGATCGGCGAGAGATAGGCGTCGACCACGGTGGTGTCGCCCCGGCTCACCATTTTCATCAGCGGGCTCACCTCATGCGAGGTCGAGACCTGGGTAAAACCGATCGCGCGCGCGAGCTTGGCGATGCGCCGCTCGTGCTCGGGGAACCGATAGCCGTGCAGGAAGACGATGGCGACCGAGCGGAAGCCGTCGCGAAACGCGGCTTCGAGCAGCGCGCGCGCGGCCGCTTCATCGAGCGGCACGAGCTCGCAGCCATCGGCACGGTAACGCCCGCGCACCTCGACGACGCGCGAATACATCATTTCAGGCAGCACGATATTGCGGGCGAAGATATGCGGCCGGTTCTGATAGCCGATGCGAAGTTGATCGGCGAAGCCCTCATTGATCACCAGCACGGTCGGCTCGCCCCTGCGCTCCAAGAGCGCATTGGTGGCGACGGTCGTGCCCATTTTGACCGCCTCGATGCGCTCACCGGGAATCACGGCATCGCCCGACAAGCCCATCAGCGTGCGGATGCCGTGGAGCGGCGCGTCTGTGTAACGCTCGGGCGCCTCCGAGAGCAATTTATGGGTGCGCAATCGGCCATCGGGCGCGCGCGCGACGATGTCGGTGAACGTACCGCCGCGGTCGATCCAGAACTGCCAGCGTCCCGCCATATCTCTTTGCCCTGCCACACCCGGCTCCCGCGTCAAGACCCCATTAACCACCGGCCCATTAGGCTCCACCGGGGGTGCCCCCGAGGTTCGCGGGCGGCCGCCCTGTTTACGGGGCGGCGAGACAGAGAGCAACAGATGCTGATCAAAGGCGACGAGGTCGAGGAACAGCTGATCGAGCAGCTCGAGACCCTGCGGCGTTCAGCGATCGGGCGCACCGCCGTCCACGTTCGGCTGTCGGCCTTGGGCGATTCACCCTATTGGGCGGTCGAACGCGAGATCGCGACCCGAATTCTGCTCGACTGGATCCGCCCGCGCGAAGCCACAGCCTATGTGCTGAATACCGGCGACTTGATTGCTCTGTGCAAAGGCGCGCGCTCGGAAGAACTGCGCAGTCTGACTCAGAAATTGGAGGAATTGTTCGACGATGCGCCGCGCGAGGACGCGGAAGCCGACGAGACCAAGGTTTGCGTCTGGTATGATCTAAGCGCGGAACTCAATACTTTCATCACGTTCTGCGATGGCGTGCTGGTCGAGCGGCGCGCCAATCAGCTCGGCGCCGCGGAGCGCCTGGAGGACGCCGCCCATGCCAACGCCCGACCGGTTACGCCTTCCGCCATGGCGCGGCTCGAGATCGCGCTCGGCAGTTCGGACATCGACCGCTTCGTGCGCCAGCAGGCGATCTGCCGCGTCCCCCCCGGCCGGCCCTATGTCCCGACGCAATTCGCGCGCGAGATCTATATCCGCATCAGCGCGTTGGAGCAGGTCATGCTGCCCGACGTCAATCTACTCAGCGATTGCTGGTTGTTCATCCACCTCACGACCTTGCTCGATCAGCGCATCCTGGCGCTCTATTTGCGCGAGCCCGACAATCTGGTCCGCCAGCCGACCTCGCTGAATTTGAGGCTTTCGACCGTGCTTTCGCCGGAGTTTGGCCGCCTGGTCCGTCTCATGTCGGATTCCGAGCGACGCCGCCTGACGGTCGAGATGGAGGCGGTCGACATGATGGCCAATTACGAGGGTTATTTGTTCGCGCGCTCTTATCTCAACGACATCGGCGTCACGCTTTGCCTAGACGGGGCGGACGAAACCAACCTGCCCGATCTGATCGAGGCCGGGCTGGCGGCGGACGCAATCAAGATCCGTTGGAATCCGGCGTCCGACGCCAAGGCGCTGGCCAAACCGTCGAGCGATTTCGCCCGCGCGGTCGCCGCGTTCGGGCCGCACCGTACCGTGCTCTGCCGTTGCAGCGACGCGCGCTCGATCGAGTTCGGCCATCGGCTCGGCCTGACCCGCTTTCAGGGCCGCTATCTCGACCAGCTATTGAGCCCGGTATCCGCCCGCGTCAATTGAAGCGCACGCCGCGCTACGCCGATTTCGCCACGCCGAGCGCCTGCTTGTGCGCGTTGACGACCTCGTCGGCGAGGCGTCCGGTGAGCTCCTGCAGATGATCGAACTTGAACTCATAGGTGCCGACGCCGAGGGTAATCGAGCGCAACTCGATGATCATGTCGTGCATCTCGGACTGCGGCATCGAGGCGCTGACTTCGTCCCAGCCATCCCAGCCCGACTTCGGTTCATAGCCGAGCACCTGACCGCGCCGCCCGGTGACCAACCGCTGCACATTCGCGGTGAAGTTGTTCGGCACCGAAATCTTGAGCTGATAGATCGGCTCCAACAGCACGGGGCCGCAAAGCGGCAGGCCCTCCGCCATGGCGAGGCGGCCGGCCGTCTTGAACGCCATTTCCGAGCTGTCGACCGCATGATACTTGCCGTCGAGCAGCGTGACCGCGACATCCACCACCGGAAAGCCGAGCGGGCCGTGCGGCAAAAATTCGCGGACGCCCTGCTCGACCGCCGGAACGTATTGTCTCGGCACCGAGCCGCCGACCACGGCGTTGTGAAACTCGAAGCCGGCGCCGCGCGGCAGGGGCTTGATCTCGACCGTGACGTCACCGAACTGGCCATGCCCGCCGCTCTGCTTCTTGTGGCGGGCGTGCTGCTGGATCGGCTTCTTGATCGCCTCCTTGTAGGAGACGCGCGGCCGCGAGGTCGCAAGCGAGAGCCCGTATTTATGCTTGAGCCGGTCGAGCGAGACCTTGAGGTGCATCTCGCCCTGCCCCCATAGAACGGCCTCGTGAGTATCGGCGTTGTGGTCGAGTGCGACCGAGGGGTCCTCCTGATGCAGGCGCGACATCGCGCCCGAAACCTTGACCTCGTCCTCCCGCTTTTCGGCGCGCACGGTGAAGGCATAGACTGGCGGTAGCGCCGGTGCGCGCGGCAGCGGCTCGATCTTGGCGTCAGCCGCGCTCAACGTGTCGCCCGTCACCACCTTGTCGAGCCGGCCGATGCCGACCAGATCGCCCGCGTCGGCCGCGGCTATCTTGTTCTGCTGGACCCCGACCAGCGTATAGAGGCCGCCGACCCGCTCGCCGCCCGAGAGCGCCGCGCCATCGGCCAGATGGCCGCGCCAGACCCGCGACAGACTGACCTTGCCGCCCTGTTGCGTGATGTAGGTCTTGAGGATTTGTACGAGCGGCGCCTTGTTGGCCATGTCGATCTTCTTGCGCGCCGCGGAATCCGCCGGGGAAGGGCCGATCTTGACGATCATTTCGAGCAGCCGGCGCACGCCCCAGTCCATCTCGGCCGAGCCCATGAAGACCGGCACGACCTCGGCCTTGGCCAGGCTGGCGCGCAGATAACCTTGGATTTCCTCCTCGCTCGGAATCTTGTCCTCAAGCAGACGCTCGAGCAACGAATCATCGTGGTCGGCCAGGTTCTCAAGCAATTGGGTACGCGCTGAATCGCGTCGCTCGGCGATGGTATCGGGCGGTGCGATTTTGTCCGACGCGGCGTGCGGCTTGTAGCCATAGGCCTGACCGCTGATCAAATCGACATAACCGGTCGCCTTGGCGCCATCGCGGATCGCGACCTGGCAGGCGATGAAGGGAATCTTGGAAAGCGGCCTGAGCGCCTCGACCAACTCGGCGACGCGCACGGTGGCTTCGTCGATCCGATTGGCGAAAAGCGCGTGCGGGATATTCTGCTCCTCGAGGAAATGCAAAAGGCGTGACAGCGTGAGCACGCGCTCGGTCTGCGGTTCGCACACGACGATGGCGAAATCGACGCCGATCAACGCGTTCAACGTCTCCTGCGCGAACTCGATCGAGCCCGGACAATCCATCACGTTGATGCGCGTGCCGTTGTAAGCGAAGGTCGCCGCGTTGACCTCGACGCTCATTTGACGCTCGCGCGCCTCCTGAGACGAATCGCCAACCGTGTTGCGATCCGGCACGCGACCCTTTCGCGTCACGGTTCCGGTCACGTACAACATGCTTTCGAGAAGCGTCGTCTTGCCGCTGGTATACGGGCCTACGAGCGCGACAGTCCGTGGCCCGGAGCCTACATTGTCGCTCATGATATCCCCCGCCATTGAAGCCGGGTTGGCCGGTCGTTGTTCTTCGTTCAATGGATCGAACCAGCCGGGTCGTGCAATTGCAACAACCAATTGCGAGGCAAGGCGCAGAGTCTTAACGTCGCGCCGGCCAAGTCAGCGGATCGACGCGGGCAGGAGAGCGCATTGAGCATTTTCGGCAAGCTGATCGGCGGCGCCGCCGGTTTCATGCTGGGCGGGCCGATCGGCCTGATGGTCGGCGTGCTGGCCGGCCATCTGGTCGAGCACGCGGCGCGGCGCGCCTTCTTCACCGGAGAGACGCCGCCGGCGCCGCAAACCATCGACGCCCGCCGGGCGGCCTTCGCCGTCGCGCTGATCGTGCTCGCCGCCAAGATGGCCAAGGCCGATGGCGTCGTGACACGCGACGAAGTTCTCGCCTTCCGGCGCGTCTTTCGTATCCCACCCGAGGAGGAATCCGAGGTCGGCCGCATCTTCAACGCCGCGCGCCAGGAGGCTGAAGGCTTCGAGCCTTATGCCCGGCAGATCGCCGGCATGTTCCGCTCCACCCCGGCGGTTCTCGAAGAGCTTCTGCTCGCGCTCGCCGCGATCGCGCGCGCCGACGGCACCATTCATAACGACGAACGCCGCTATCTCGACGAGGTTGCCCGCCTGTTCGGCTTCGGCCCTGAAATTGTCGCGCGAATCCTTGCCGTGGTCGCGCCCGAAACCGGCCCCGATCCCTATGAGGTGCTCGGCGTCAAGCCCGAGGCGAGCGAAACCGAAATCAAAGCCGCCTATCGCGCGTTGATGCGCGAGCATCACCCCGACAAGCTGATCGCCCAAGGCATGCCGGCCGAAATGATCGAGCTTGCCACCAAAGAGACCCAGACCATCAACGCGGCTTACGACCAGATCGCGCGCAAACGCGGCTTCAAATGAAGCTTTCGTACGGCCGCTCGGTCGAGAATGCGCCGGCTGGCTCCTTCGTTGTCAACCTTGCCGGGCTTGATCCGGCAATCCAGGGGCGGCAACACCGCAGTTTCTTTCGGAAGCTGGATGGCCGGCTCAAGGCCGGCCATGACGACTGAAGGAAGGCCGGTCCAGCCGTGAAGCTCTCCCATTTTCTGCTCGCGCTCCTGTGCGCAGCGCTCTGGGGCTTTGGCTTCGTGCCGAGCAAATATGGCGCGGCGCACATGCCGCCTCTGCTTTTTCTGGCGCTGCGTTTCGCGCTGATCGCCGGCTTGACGATTTGGTTCACGCCGCTGCCGCGTGGCCATTGGCGCCCGCTGATTTCCTACTCGCTCGCGCTCGGCATCGGTCATTTCGCCTTGCTCTATGTCGGCTTGCGGCTCGGTGTTGAAGCCACCACGGCCTCGCTCATCTGGCTGTCTCAAGTGCCGCTCACGACGTTATTGGCGTTCTTCGTGCTCGGCGATCGGCCCAGTTTGCGCACGAGCATCGGCATGGCGATCGCGCTCGCCGGTTCGGTCTCGCTGATCGCCGAGCCGCGCATCGCTGGCGAACCGGTCGCGATTACGCTCGTCGTCCTGTCCGCCGTGCTATGGGCGGTCGCGGCGATCCAGGCCAAGCGTCTGCCCCAGCTCAGCCCGATCGCGTTCAACGCCTGGATGGCGCTGATCTCGTTACCGGTCCTGGTGGTGCTCTCACTGATCCTAGAGACCGATCAATACGACGAATTTCTGGTGCCGGACTGGCGGCTGCACGCCTCGCTGGTTTACATGGCGGTGCTCTCCTCGATCGCCGGCTATGGCATCTGGTTCTATTTGCTGCGCCGCCACTCGGTCAGCAGTACGGCGCCGTTCCTGTTATTGGTCCCGATCATTGGCGTGGTCTCGAGCATCGCCACGCTGGGCGAGCCATTCTCCTGGCGCACCGCGATCAGCGGCCTGATCACACTCGCGGGCGTCGCGTTGATCGTGATCCGTCGGCCGACCGCCGCGACCGTCACGCCTGCCGATCCGTGAAGCCGCAACATCTGTTGCTTGCCTTGCTCGTCGCCTCAATCTGGGGTTTCGGCTTCGTGCCCTCAAAAATCGCCACGACCGAAGTGCCGCCCTTCTTCGTCGTCAGCTTGCGCATGGCGCTGGTCGCCCTCGTCACGATCTGGTTCGTGCGCGTGCCGCGGCGCGAATGGCGCGGCCTCGTGATCTTCTCCGCGCTGATGGGCGTCGGACATTTCGCGCCGGCCTATATGGGACTTCGCCTCGGCGTCGATTCCACCACTGCTGCCTTGATTTGGCAGATGCAGGTGCCGCTCACCGTTCTGATCGCCTATGTCGCGCTCGACGAGCGGTTTGGCTGGCGTGAGATCGCGGGTCTCGGCGTGGCGCTGGCCGGAGTCGGCATCTTCTTTGGCGAGCCGGCGCACCAGGCGAACTGGCTCGGCATCGGGCTACAGTTCCTCGCGGTTGTGTTCAATGCCTTCGCCAACATCCAGGCCAAGCGGTTAAGCCACCTGAATCCGTTCGCGATCAACGCCGTTATGGCGCTTGTCGCCGCGCCGGTCATGGTTGTGCTCTCGCTCATTTTCGAGACCGGGCAGTTCGAGAGCCTCGCGGCAGCGAGCTGGCAAACGCCCGCCGGCATCGCCTTTCTCGCCATCGTCTCGACTCTGGTCGGCTTCGGCGGATTCTATTATCTGATGCGGCGTTATCCGGTCGGTTGGGTCAGCACTATCGTATTGCTGGTGCCGCTGACCGGCGCAATCGCGGGTGTCGGGCTGATGGGCGATGAGCTGAGTTGGTATTCCGCGCTCGGCGGCGCAGCCATGCTGCTGGGCGTTGGGCTGATCATCGTGCGCCCGCGCGCCTTCGTGCGTGATGGCGCGACCAGTCCGAACCAGGGAACGCCGCCATGAGCTTGATGATTATCGAGCGGCCCTCGCCCAATCACGACGCACGGCCGAATGACGCGGTCGTCTCCATGCTGGTGCTGCACTACACCGACATGCATAGCGCGGAGGCCGCCCTGCAGCGCCTCTGCGACCCGCTCGCCAAGGTCAGTGCGCATTATCTGATCACCGAGGACGGCACGATCCATCGCCTGGTACCCGAGGCGCGCCGCGCTTGGCATGCCGGCAAGAGCCATTGGCGCGGGATCGATGGTTTGAACGCGGTCTCGCTCGGGATCGAACTCGCCAATCCCGGGCACAGCCACGGTTATCGTACCTTTCCTCACGCGCAAATGGCGGCGCTAACGGCCCTCGCACGCGATATCGTCGCGCGTCATTCGATCCCGCCGCGCCATGTGCTCGGCCACTCCGACATCGCGCCGGAGCGCAAGCTCGACCCCGGCGAGCTGTTCGACTGGCGCGCGCTCGCGGCCGAGGGCGTCGGCCTTTGGCCCGCTCCGACGGACGACATGGCGGCCGCTGCCTTCGCCTCATTGCGCATGGGGGATCGTGGGCCGCGCGTGACCGCGCTTCGCCTTGCGCTCGCCCGCTATGGCTATGGCCTCACGGCGGATGATCGTTTCGACGCCGAGACCGCCTCGGTGGCGCGCGCGTTCCAACGGCATTTTCGTCCGACACGCATCGAAGACGTATGGGACGGCGCCTGCCATCTGCAGCTCAAATCACTGCTCGGTCGGGCCGGCGAGCCGATCGAGGATTGATTCCAAAGGCCTAAGCGCTTAGCTATCAGGCGCCAGACGGCCGGGCGGCCGCCTTCGCCTTCGGGCGGGGGAGGAAAGTCCGGGCTCCACGGGAACACGAAGCCGGGTAACGCCCGGCGGGGGCGACCCCAGGGACAGTGCCACAGAGAACAGACCGCCGGCGTTGCGCGCTTCGGTTCGTTACGCCGGCAAGGGTGAAACGGTGCGGTAAGAGCGCACCGCGCTTCCGGTAACGGCGGCGGCACGGCAAACCCCTTCGGGAGCAAGACCAAGTAGGGGCGGTATGTTGGTCGCAAGGCCAGCAAGGCGCGTTCCCGCGCCAGCCGTCCGGGTCGGTCGCGTGAGGCGCTCGGTAACGGGCGTCCCAGATGAATGGTCGTCGCGCGGTCCTTTACCGGATCGCGTACAGAACCCGGCTTATAGGCCGTCTGGCATGTTCTTTTATTGTTCTGGAATATACCAAGAACAAAAAGTTCCCGCTCTAGCCCTAGTAATGTTTTGTTTATGTTCCTACAAGGACTCGTATACTTGAATAGAGACGAGAGCCTCCCCAGGACCGCGTGAAGCCCCAAAAACCGCCTGGAACCAAGACTTTGCGCATTGTAATTCAGATTTTCCCATGTTATCCCATGACATCCCATGCCATGGCGGCCGGCAAGGCGCGGCTCGGCCGGAGCAACAAGCCACGGATGGGACGCGCCGATCTCTGGGGGAGCGCCGGACGTGGCGGTATTTTCCGGACGTTACATCAATGCGGTAGACCGCAAGGGTCGGGTCTCGGTGCCCGCGCCGTTCCGCGCGGTATTGGCCGGGCAGGCGTTGGTCGGCCTCGCCGTCTTCCCCTCCCCGAGCGGCAGCCCGTCGCTTGATTGTTGCGGGCTCGACTGGCTCGACCAACTGAGTGAGCGCTTCGCTTCCGCTAACATATATCAGCCGGACATCGAAATGGCCGCGCTGGTCACGCTCGGCGAGACCCAGCAATTGCCGTTCGATCCCGAGGGACGCATCGTTCTGCCCGACCTCTTGGTCGAGCACGCCGGCCTGCAAGGACGCGCCGCGTTCGTCGGACTGGGGCGCCGCTTTCAGGTGTGGAACCCGGACACGCTCGACACCGTGCGCCGCGAGGCGCGCGCGCGCGCGCCTGGCATTCTCGCCACCCTCAGCCTGCCGCCTTTGCCCGGCGGCGGGGGGCGCTGATGGCCGCGTTCGAAGCCTCCCACGAACGCGGTCACGTGCCTGTCATGCTGGCCGAGATGATCGAGGCGCTGGCGCCGCGTGCCGACGGGCTCTATGTCGACGGCACGTTCGGCGCCGGCGGCTATTCGCGCGCGATCCTCGGCGCCGCTTCGTGCCGCGTGATTGCGCTTGACCGCGACCCCGAGGCGATCGGCCGCGGGCGCGCGCTCGCCGAAGCGATGTCTGGCCGGCTCGAAATGGTGCTCGGCCGCTTCGGCGACATGGATACGCTGTTGCAGGCACGCGGCGTCGAGGCGGTCGATGGCGTGGCGCTCGATCTCGGTGTTTCGTCGCAGCAGATCGACGAACCGGAGCGCGGCTTCTCGTTTCGGCTCGACGGCCCGCTCGATATGCGTATGGACCAGGCCGGGCCGAGCGCGGCGGACTTGGTCAATCAGACGAGCGAAGCCGAGCTCGCGCGCCTGATCGGCGAGTTTGGCGAGGAGCGGCGCGCCCGCGCCGTCGCCCGCGCGATCGTCGAGCGGCGCGCCGAGGCGCCGATTACGCGCACCGGCGAACTCGCCGAGATCGTGCGCAAGGTGGTCCGCCGCAGCGAGCACGGCGTCGATCCCGCCACCCGGACCTTTCAGGCGCTGCGCATCGCCGTGAATGATGAACTAAGCGAGCTTGAGCGCGGCCTCGAAGCGGCGGAACGTTTGCTCCGGCCGATGGGCCGGCTCGTCGTCGTCGCCTTCCATTCGCTCGAGGACCGTTGCGCGAAGCGCTTTTTCAAGACGCGCGCCACGCCAGCGCCCGCGCCATCGCGACATTTGCCGCCGCGCGCCACAAAAGCGCCGCAGGCCTCGTTCAGACTGCTGCACCGTCAAGCCCTGCGGCCCACCGGCCAAGAATGCGCAGCCAACTCAAGAGCCCGATCGGCGCGCCTGCGCGCGGCGGAACGCACCGAGGCGCCGGTCTGGCCCGAGCGGAGGGCGGCATGATCCGGCCCGGTGTGCTGGTTTGGATCGGGGCGATCGTGCTGATGGCGATCACCCTCTTCTTCATCACGTACGAGGTGCAGAGCGTCGAGAAAGAAGTCGCGGCGCTCAATCGCGAAGCCATCGCGCAGGAAGAAGCCATTCATGTGCTGCGCGCGGAATGGAGCTATCTCAATCGGCCCGAGCGCCTCTCGTCGTTGGCCGAGCGCCATTTGGCTTTGCAATCGGTCGCGCCGGGGCAGCTGATCGCCGCGCAGCATCTCGACTCGCTGCCGGTGCCCAAACTGGCGGCGCAGGGCGACGAGCGCCTACAGGATTTGCTGAAACGCGTGGTGGGTGAGACCGAGCCATGACCGACCTCGCCACCGAGAACTGGAAAGACTCGCTGATGGTCGAACCGCCGCTCGGGGTGGAATCCAACCAGCCGCTTTCGGAAAGCCGCGCCAAGCGTCCGATCGAGATCGCGCGCACCCGCCTGCTGGTTGCGGGCACGATATTCGCGCTCTGCTTCGCGGTCCTGGGCGTTCGCATTGTCGACCTCGCGGTCAACGATGAAGCCGAGATCGCCCGCTCGACCACCGGGCGCGAGGCCGGCACGCTCGGACTGGCACGCGCCGATGTCGTCGATCGCAACGGCATGCTGCTCGCGACCAACCTGCCGACCGTCTCGCTCTACGTCGATCAGACCAAAGTGATCGACCCCGAGGACGCCGCCGACAAGCTGCATGCCGTGCTGCCGGAATATTCCCGCGATACCTTGATCAAGCGGATCGCCGGCGACGCGCGCTATGTCTGGATCAAGCGCAGCCTGACGCCCGAGCAGGAGTACCAGATCAACCGGCTCGGCCTGCCCGGCTTCTCCTTCGAGCGCGAGGAGCGCCGCGTCTATCCGCAGGGGCCCTTGTTCGCGCACGTGCTCGGCTATACCGGGATCGACAATCGCGGGCTCTCGGGTGTCGAGCGCGGTCTCGATCGCTCGCTCGCGGCGAGCGACCGGAAGACGCCGGTCATGCTCTCGCTCGATCTCCGTGTCCAGCACATCCTGGCCGAGGAGCTCTCGCGTGCGATCGTCGACTTCAAGGGCGTCGGCGGCGCGGGTGTCGTGCTCGACGTCGATAGCGGCGAGATCATCGCCATGGTCAGCCTGCCGAGTTTCGATCCGAACGGAAAGAAGCAGCAGGACGATCCCAACCAGTTCAATCGCGTGACCAAGGGCGTCTACGAGCTCGGCTCGACCTTCAAGGCCTTCACGCTCGCCATGGCGCTCGATTACGGCGTGGTCGACCTCGATGACGGCTATGACGCCTCCATGCCGATCCGCATCGCGCGCTTCACGATCAATGACGATCACCCCGAGAACCGCTGGCTCTCGGTGCCGGAAATTTTCATGCACTCGTCCAACATCGGCGCCGCCAAAATGGCGCTCGACGTCGGTGCCACGCGTCAGCGCGCCTTCCTCAAGAAGATCGGGCTGCTCGACTCGATCAAACTCGAAATGCCGGAGGTCGGCCAACCGCAGTCGCCGACCGCGAAGGAATGGCGCGACATCAGCACCATGACGATCGCCTTCGGGCACGGCGTGGCGGTGACGCCCCTGCATCTGGCCTCCGGCATCGCGACGCTGGTCAATGGCGGCTTTCTGCGGGAGCCGACGCTGCTCAAGCGGCCCGCCGGCGTGCCGGCACCTGGGACAAGGGTGCTCAAGGCCGAGACCTCGGAGATCATGCGTCGGCTGCTCCGCCTGGTGGTGACCGATGGCACCGGCAAGAAAGCATCGGCGCCCGGCTATCTGGTCGGCGGCAAGACCGGCACCGCCGAGAAATCGAGCGCCACGGGCTACCGTAAGAAGTCGTTGATCTCGACCTTCGTCGGCGCATTCCCAATGAACCGGCCGCGCTATGTCGTGCTCGCCATGATCGACGAGCCGAAAGGCAATGAAGCCACACACGGATTCGCGACCGCGGGCTGGACCGCGGCGCCGCTGGTCAGCCGCGTGGTTACGCGCACCGCGCCGCTGCTGGGCGTCGGGCCGCTCGATGAGGACGCGGCGCCGGTACGCCACGAGATGATGGTGAACGAACTCTCTTCGGGAGCGAAGCTTGCGTCTTTCTGAGTTGATCGCGAGCGGGCCGGCGCCCGCGCCGCTACCGCACGACCCCGAGATCATCGGGCTCTCGGCGGATTCACGCGCGGTCAAACCCGGCTTCTTGTTCGCTGCTCTTTCCGGCACGCGTCATCGGGGCAGCGATTTCATCGCCGACGCGGTGCGCCATGGCGCGGTCGCGGTGCTCGCCGAACCCGAGGCCGCGCCCGCCGCCGAAGCATTTCATGTCGCGCTCGTCGCCGACGCCAATCCGCGCCGCCGGCTCGCGCTGATGGCGGCGCAGTTCTTCGGCCACCAACCCAAGACCGTCGCGGCCGTCACCGGCACCAACGGCAAGACCTCGGTCGCCGCCTTCACACGCCAGATCTGGACCCAGCTCGGCCGTCGCGCCGCGAGCATCGGCACACTGGGCGTGATCGCAGACGGTGTCTCGACCGATCTGCACCACACCACGCCCGATCCAGTATCGCTGCACCGGGCGCTCGCCGCGCTCGCCGATGCCGGTATTGACCACCTTGCGCTGGAGGCCTCGAGCCACGGCCTCGACCAGTGCCGGCTCGACGGTGTCGTCATCGCCGCGGCCGCGTTCACCAATTTGACGCGCGACCATTTCGATTACCATGCGAGCGTCGAGGCCTATTTCAAGGCCAAGGCCCGCCTGTTCGACACGCTCCTGCCAGCGGGCGGCGCCGCGGTCATCAACGCCGATGCGCCGGAGGCCGAAGCCCTCGAGGCGATCGCGCGGAAGCGCGGTCATCGGTTGCTCCGCCATGGCGCCCATGGGCCGGAGATCAAATTGATCGAGCGCCGCGACACTGACGGCGGCCAGGCGCTGGTGCTCGAGGTGCTCGGCCTTCAACGCGACATCGTCCTCCCGCTACCCGGCGCGTTCCAGGCGAGCAACGCCTTGGCCGCGCTCGGCCTTGTGCTCGGCGCCGGTGAGCCGGCCGATGCCGCGCTCGCCACGCTCGAGACGCTGAAGAGCGTACGCGGCCGGCTTGAACTTGTGGGCCGCCACCCTTTGGGCGCGCCGGTCTATGTCGACTACGCGCATACCCCCGATGGACTGCGGACCGTGCTGCACGCGCTCCGCCCCTATGCCTCGCGCCGGCTCATCGTGGTGTTCGGCTGCGGCGGCGACCGCGACAAGGGCAAGCGACCCCTGATGGGCCAGATCGCAGCCACGCTCGCCGACCATGCCATCGTCACCGACGACAATCCGCGTACCGAGGACGCCGCCGCGATTCGCCGCGCCATCCTCGCGGCCTACCCCGGTGCGTGCGAGATCGGCGACCGGCGCCGCGCCATCGAAGCGGCGATCGCCGCGCTCGAAGCGGGTGATGTGCTGGTCATCGCCGGCAAGGGCCATGAAGAGGGCCAGATCGTCGGTTCGACCGTCGTTCCGTTCGACGATGCCGGCGTGGCGCGCGAGGTGCTCAAAGCGCTCGGCGGCGAGCTCCCGTCATGACTCCGATCGCCAAATCGCACGACGTCTTGTGGAGCAGCGCCGACGCTCTGAGAGCGGCGGGCGGGCGCCTCACCGCGCCCTTCGAGGCGAGCGGAGTTGCGATCGATAGTCGCACGCTGGCGGCGGGCGATCTCTTCGTCGCGCTCAAGGGCGACAACCATGACGGGCACGATTTTCTCGAGGCGGCGTTCAACGCGCAGGCCGCCGCCGCCATCGTCAGCAGGCATCCGGCCAAGCTTCGCTCCGATGCGCCGCTCCTGATCGTGCCCGACAGCTTCGAAGCGCTCTGGGCGCTTGCTCGCTGTGCCCGCGCCCGCAGCACCGCGCGCCTGGTCGCGGTGACCGGCAGCGTCGGCAAGACCGGCACCAAGGAGATGATCGCGCGCGTGCTCGAGGCACAGGGGCCGACCGCCGCTTCGGGTGGCAATCTCAACAACCAGATCGGCGTGCCGCTCTCGCTCGCCCGCTTCGCGCCAAGCTGCCGCTATGGCGTGTTCGAGCTCGGCATGAACCACGCCGGCGAAATCCGGCCGCTCAGCCGCCTGGTTTCGCCGCACGTCGCGCTGATCACCACGGTGCAGCCAGTCCACCTGGAATTCTTCAGCGGGATCGAGGCGATCGCCGATGCCAAGGCAGAAATCTTCGAGGGTCTTGGACCCGATGGCACGGCGGTGATCAATCGCGACGACGCCACCTTCGATCGGCTTGACGCGGCGGCACGGCGCGCCGGCGTCGCGCGCATCATGGGATTCGGCACGCATCGCGATGCCGAGGCGCGGCTGATCCACTGGCACCCTGACGATGACGGCGGCACGGTCGAAGCTGAAATCGACGGCACGGCGTTGTGCTATCGGCTGAGCCTGAGCGGAAAGCACTGGGCGCTCAACAGCGTCGCCGCGCTCGCTTCCGCCCGTGCCGCAGGCGCCGACTTGGTGCGCGGCGCGCGCGCGCTGGCTGCGCTTGCCCCGCTCAAGGGTCGGGGTGCACGCCACAGAATCGCGCTCACCGGCGGCAGCGCTGAATTGATCGACGAGAGCTACAACGCCAGCCCCGTCGCGGTCGCGGCGGCGCTCGCGACCCTCGGCACGCGGCAGATCGGCTCGGGCGGGCGACGCATCGCGGTGCTCGGCGACATGCTTGAGCTCGGGACCGACGCCGCGCGGTTTCACGCCGAACTGGTCGGCGCGGTCGAGCGCGCCGGCATCGATCTGGTTTTCCTCGCCGGGCCGCTGATGGCGCACTTGTTCGAGGCGCTGCCGTCCAGTCGGCGCGGTGGGCATGCGCCGGATTCGGCCGCGCTGCTGCCGGTGGTGCGCGACGCGCTTCGCCCCGGCGACGTCGTTCTGGTCAAGGGCTCGGCCGGCAGCCGCATGGCCCCGATCGTCAGCGCGCTGCTCGCCGCCTCCGAGCCCGAAGGGAAGGAGGCGAGCCATGCTCTATAACCTCCTGTACCCGCTCGCCGAGGACATCGGCATCTTCAACATTTTCCAATACCTGACCTTCCGCACCGGCGCGGCGACCATCACGGCGTTGATCGTGAGTTTCGTCTTCGGCCCCGGGCTGATCCGCGTGCTGCGCCGCCGCCAAGGCAAGGGTCAGCCGATCCGTGCCGATGGGCCGGAGCGCCATTTGCTGACCAAGCAAGGCACGCCGACCATGGGCGGGTTCCTGATCCTGCTCGGCCTGCTCATCGGCACGCTGCTGTGGGCCGACCTGACCAATCAATATGTTTGGGTGATTCTGCTGGTCACGGTCGGCTTCGGCTTGGTCGGCTTCCTTGACGACCTGATGAAGATCATGCGTCGGCACTCGCGCGGCCTGTCCGGCAAGCTCAAGCTCGCGCTCGAAATCGCGATCGGCGTGGGCGCCGCAGTCTGGCTGGTCGCCATCGCGGACGCGCCGATGGACAAGAGCCTCGCTCTGCCTTTCGTCAAGTCAGTGATGCTCGATTTGGGTTGGTTCTTCGTGCCGTTCGCGGCCTTCGTCATGGTCGGCGCCTCGAACGCGGTCAATCTGACCGACGGGCTCGATGGCCTCGCGATCTTCCCGATCATGGTGGCGACCGCGTGCTTCGCGATCATCGCCTATCTGGTCGGCAATGCGATCTTCGCCAATTACCTGCAGATCCACCATGTGCCGGGCACCGGTGAGCTGACGGTCTTTTGCGGCGCGATGGTCGGCGCGTGCCTCGGCTTTCTATGGTTCAACGCCCCGCCCGCCATGGTGTTCATGGGCGATACCGGCTCGCTTGCCGCTGGCGGCGCGCTCGGCACCATCGCGGTCGCCACCAAACATGAGCTGGTGCTGATCATCATCGGCGGCCTGTTCGTGCTCGAGACCGTTTCGGTCATCGTGCAGGTCGCCTCGTTCAAGCTGACCGGGCGCCGCGTCTTCCGGATGGCGCCGTTGCATCATCACTTCGAAAAGAAGGGCCTGGCCGAGCCGACCATCGTGATTCGTTTCTGGATCGTCGCGGTGATCCTCGGCCTGCTCGGCCTCGCCTCGCTGAAACTGAGATGAAGATCGCGCTCGACATGTTCCGAGATAAACCCGTCGCGGTGCTTGGCCTCGCGCGCTCCGGTCGCGCCGCGCTCGCCGCGCTCAAGGCCGGCGGCGCGACGACGCTGGGCTGGGACGACGGCGAGGCGGCGCGCACCGCGTGCGCGGCGGACGGGTTCATGGTGACCGCGCCAGAACACTGGCCCTGGGCCCGACTTGCGGCCCTGGTGCCAAGCCCCGGCGTGCCGACCAGTCATAAGCTGTTCGCTTGCGCGCGCGCGGCCGGTGTTGAGATCGTCGGCGATATCGAGCTATTGCAGCGGGCTCTTCCGGCCGCACGTTATCTCGGCGTCACCGGCACCAACGGCAAATCAACCACCACCGCGTTGATCGCCCATATCGCACGCCACGCCGGCCTCAGGGTCGACGCCGGCGGCAATCTCGGCACCCCGGCACTCGCCCTCGCGCCGCTTGGCGCCGACGGCATCTACGTGCTCGAACTCTCGTCCTTCCAACTCGATCTCGGCAACGCGCTCTCATTCGATGTCGCCGTGCTGCTCAATATCACGCCCGATCATCTCGACCGTCATGGCGGGATGGACGGTTACATCGCCGCCAAGCGCAAGATCTTCCGCGCCGATCGGCTCAAGCACGCGATCATCGGTATCGACGACGAGCCGAGCCGAGCCATCGCCGCCAGGCTGGTCAAGGACGGCCTCAGCGTCGTGCCAATCGCGGTCGGCCACGCCTGCGACAATGGCGTCACCGTGATCGACGGCCTGCTGCACGAGCTCGGTCGCCCGATTTTCGATCTGCGCGGCGCGCGGGCCTTGCCGGGTGCCCACAATTGGCAGAACGCGGCGGCGGCCTACGCCGCGGCGCGCGCCCTCGGCATCGAGCCCACGAGGATCGAAGCGGCCACGCTCGACTTCCCGGGCCTCGCGCACCGCATCGAGCTCATCGCGACGCGCGAAGGCGTGCGCTACGTCAATGACTCGAAGGCCACCAACGCCGACGCCGCGGCGCGCGCGCTCGCCTGTTTCGAGACGATCTACTGGATCGCCGGCGGCAAGCCGAAGGCCGGCGGCATCGCGGCCTTGGCGGCGTTCTTCCCGCGCATCGCGCGGGCCTATTTGATCGGCGAGGCCGAGGGTGAATTCGCCGCGACGCTCGAAGGCCGCGTCGCCTGTCGCCGGTGCGGCAATCTGCGTGCCGCGCTCGAGGCCGCACGCGACGACGCGCGCCGCGATGGTCGGCCGAATCCGGTGATTCTGCTTTCACCGGCCTGCGCCTCCTACGACCAGTTCGCCAATTTCGAGGCGCGCGGCGAGGCGTTCCGCGCGCTGGTCGCAACGCTCGATGGCGACGGCGCCGATGCACTGACGGCGCCATCGCGGCGGGCCGCGCCATGATGCTTGCCACGCGCGCCGGTGACCGTAGCCTGCTCGGCCGTTGGTGGTGGAGCATCGACCGCTGGACGTTGATCGCGGTCATGCTGCTGGCCGCGGTCGGCGCGATCCTGACCATGGCGGCCGGGCCGAGCGCGGCGCAGCGCATCGGGCTCGCGCCCATGCACTTCGTCCAACATCAGTTCCTGTTCCTGGTGCCGGCCCTCGCCGTGTTGTTCGGGGTCTCGCTGCTGAGTCCGAAGAACGTGCGGCGTCTCGGCGTGCTGGGCTTCGCGATCGGCTTCGTCCTGCTGGTCAGCACGGTCTTGCTCGGCAGCGACGTCAAGGGCGCCACCCGCTGGATCACGCTGGCCGGAATCACCATTCAGCCTTCCGAATTCGTCAAGCCATGCCTGGCCGTGACCGCGGCCTGGATGCTTTCTCTCGCGCGCGAGAAGCCCGAAGTGCCCGGCCGGCTGATCGCCGCACTCCTTTATGTCGGGGTATGCGGCCTCTTGGTGCTGCAGCCCGATTTCGGCATGACCATGGTCGCCGCGGTCATCGGGTTCGTGCAGTTCTTCCTGGCCGGCCTGCCCTTGATCCTGGTGCTGCTCGCCATCGCGTTGCTGCTCGGCGTCGCGTTCGGCGCCTATACATTGTTGCCTCATGTCGCCGAGCGCATCGACCGCTACCTCGATCCGAGCACGGGCGACACCTATCAAGTCGATGTCTCGCTTCGCGCACTCCAGAGCGGCGGCCTGCTCGGTCGTGGTCCCGGCGAGGGCTCGGTCAAGAATCTGCTGCCCGATTCGCACACCGACTTCGTCTTTGCGGTGGCGGGCGAGGAGCTCGGCCTGCTCGTTTGCCTGGGCATCGTCGCGCTGTTCGGCTTCGTCGTGCTGCGCGGCTTCTCGCGCGCCTTCAAGGACAGCAGCCTGTTCGTGGTCCTCGCGGTCTCCGGGCTGCTGACGCAATTCGGCCTGCAGGCCCTCGTCAATATGGGTGTCACGCTGCAGCTCTTGCCGGCCAAGGGCATGACGTTGCCCTTCATCTCCTATGGCGGCTCGTCGCTGATCGCGACTGCGCTCGCGATCGGCATGGTGCTCGCGCTGACCCGCGAGCGACCGCAAGACTGGCGGCCAATGCCATGACCAAGACGCGCGAACCGACTTTGATCGCGCTCGCCGCCGGCGGCACGGGTGGTCACGTCTTTCCGGCGCAGGCGCTCGCCGCCATGCTCGAAGCGCGCGGCCATCGCTTGGCGCTGCTTACCGATACACGGGGCGATCGCTTTGGCGGCGTGCTCGCGCGCATCGAGAGCCATGCGATTCGCTCGGCCTCGCCCTCGGCGCCGGGCCTGATCGCCAAGCTCGGTGCCCTGCTGCGCCTGGCGTTGGGTACGCGCGAGGCGCGCCGTCTGCTCGCCCGCCTGAAGCCGGGCGCGGTGATCGGCTTTGGCGGCTATGCCTCGGTGCCGCCCATGTTAGCCGCGCGCCGCCTTGGGATCCCGACCATGCTGCACGAACAGAACGCGGTGCTCGGCCGCGCCAATCGCTTGCTCGCGCGCCGTGTCGACCGCATCGCGACATCATTCCCCGCGACCAAGCGTGTTCCGGCGAGCGCCGCGGCGCGCATCGTCTGCACCGGCAATCCGGTGCGCCCGCCGATCGCGGCGCTCGCCGACACGATCTATCGCGCGCCAAGTGCCGGCGAAACGCTCAGGCTCCTCGTCTTCGGCGGCAGTCAGGGCGCCCAGGCGCTGTCGCGCCTGGTGCCGGCCGCGCTGGCCCGGCTGCCGGATCACGCGCGCACGCGTCTCGCGGTCGCACAACAATGCCGGCCCGAGGACCTCGACGAGGTCGCCGGCGCCTATCGCGCGGCGGGGATCGCGGCCGAGTGCGCGCGCTTTTTCGACGATATGGCGGCGCGGCTCGAGGCGGCGCATCTGGTGATCGCGCGCTCGGGTGCCTCGACGGTCGCCGAGCTCGCGGTATCCGGGCGGCCGGCCATCCTGATTCCCTACCCGCACGCGCTCGACGATCATCAGAGCGCCAACGCGCAAGCGCTTGCGGAAGCCGGCGCGGCCTGGCTCATGCCGCAGGCGAGCTTGAGCGTCGAGACCCTCGCGGCGACGATCGGCGGTTTGTTTGATGCGCCGGACCGGCTCGGCAAGGCCGCCGCCGCCGCGCGCAATTTTGGCCGGCGCGACGCGGCGCACGCGCTCGCCGATCTGGTTGAAAGCCTGCTGCCATCTTCGGCGCGGAGGGCAACACCATGAAAGCGCTGCCGCTCTCGATCGGCATCATCCACTTCGTCGGGATTGGCGGCATCGGCATGAGCGGCATCGCCGAAGTCATGCACAATCTCGGCTACGCCATTCAAGGTAGCGACATCGCCGAGAACGCCAACGTCAAGCGCCTTCGCTCGCTCGGCATTCGAATTGGCATCGGGCATCGCGCCGAGAACATCGACGGCGCTCAAGTCATCGTGATCTCCTCCGCCGTCAAGCCCGACAATGTCGAGGTTCAGGCGGCGCGCGCGCGTCTCATTCCGGTGGTGCGGCGGGCTGAGATGCTGGCCGAGCTGATGCGGCTCAAATGGTCGATCGCGATCGCCGGCACGCACGGCAAGACGACGACCACCTCGCTGGTCGCCGCCATGCTCGATGCCGCGAAGCTCGACCCGACCGTGATCAACGGCGGCATCATCAACGCCTATGGCACCAATGCGCGGCTCGGCGCGGGCGAGTGGATGGTGGTGGAATCCGACGAATCCGACGGCAGCTTCATGAAGCTACCGGCCACCGTCGCGGTCGTCACCAACATCGACCCCGAGCACATGGAGTATTACGGCACGTTCGATACGGTGCGCCGCGCCTATCAGACCTTCGTCGAGAACATCCCGTTCTACGGCATGGCGGCGCTCTGCATCGATCATCCCGAGGTCCAGGCGCTGATCGGACGCATCACCGACCGGCGGATCATCACCTATGGTCTGAGCCCTCAGGCCGAGGTGCGCGCGGTCAATATCCGCAAGGACACCTTCGGCAGCGTCTACGATGTGACCATCTTCGATCGTCCGAGCGGCAATACCGACACGCTGAGCGATATTCGTCTCCCCATGCTCGGCGAGCACAACGTGCAGAATTCGCTCGCCGCGATCGCGATCGCGCGCGAGATGAACTTCGACGAGGCGACGATCCGGAGCGGCCTGGCCTCGTTCAAGGGCGTCAAGCGCCGCTTTACCAAGACCGGCGTGGTCGACGGCGTCACGGTGATCGACGATTACGGCCATCACCCGGTCGAGATCGGCGCGGTGCTGCGTTCGGCGCGCGCCGCCTATGAGGGCCGCATCGTCGCGGTGGTGCAACCGCATCGCTTCAGTCGCCTCAAGGACCTGTTCGAGGAATTCTGCCAGTGCTTCAACGACGCCGACACGGTGATCGTGGCCGACGTCTACCCGGCCGGCGAGGAACCGATTCCAGGTATCGACCGCGACGCGCTGATCGATGGCATCAGGGCGCGCGGTCATCGCCACGTCATTCCGCTCGGCGTCCCCGCCGGGCTTGCCGGCCTGGTCGAGCCTTTGGTCGCGCCGGGCGATCTCATCGTCTGTCTCGGCGCCGGCAACATCACCCAGTGGGCCAACGCGTTGCCCGATGAGATCGCGGCGTTGCGCCGTGGCGCCAGCTCGGCGCGGGGGTCGTCATGATGGCGGCACAGCGCCAGACCCAGCCGCTGATCGAGCGGCTGCCCGCGGTGCGCGGCCGGCTTAGCCCGAACGTCGCGCTCGACCGCGTCACCTGGTTTCGTGTCGGCGGTCCGGCCGAGGTCATGTTTCGTCCGGCCGATGCCGACGATCTCGCGGCTTTTCTCGCCGCCAAGCCGGACGACGTGCCGGTCACGGTGATCGGCGTCGGTTCCAACCTTCTGGTGCGCGATGGCGGCGTGCCGGGCGTCGTGATCCGGCTCGGCGGGCCGTTCGCCCTGGTCGAAATCAAGGACCAGGGCGACCGCAAGCTGGTCGAGGCCGGCGCCGGCGCGCTCGACCTCAATGTCGCGCTGACCGCCGAGCAGGCCGGTATCGCCGGGCTCGAATTCCTGAGCGGCATACCGGGAACGATCGGCGGCGCGCTACGCATGAACGGCGGCGCGTTCGGCTCCGAGATGGCGGCGGTCACGCGCTCGGCGGTGGCGCTCGACGCCAAGGGCCGTCGTCATCACCTGATCCCGGCCGAGCTTGGCTTTACCTATCGTCATTCGTCGGTGCCCGACGACTTCATCTTCATCGCAGCAAGCCTCGAAGGTCAGGTCGGCGACCGCGCGACCATCAAGGCGCGCATGGCCGAGATCGCCGGCGAGCGCGCGGCGAGCCAGCCCGTGCGTGCCCGCACCGGCGGCAGCACCTTCACCAATCCGACCGACCCGAAGGCCGGCGGCAAGCGCGCCTGGGAGCTGATCGACGGTGCCGGCTGCCGAGGTCTCAGGCGCGGTGGCGCCATGGTCTCCGAGAAGCACTGCAATTTCCTGATCAACACGGGCAATGCCAGCGCGGCCGATATCGAAGGCCTCGGCGAAGACGTGCGCCGACGGGTCTTCGAGGCGTTTGGCGTCACGCTCGAGTGGGAAATCCGCCGCATCGGCTTGGCGCTCCCGCCTGGCGTTCGGCCCGCGCCCCGGGGGACCGCGCCATGACCAAGCATGTCGCGGTGCTGATGGGCGGCTTTTCGGCCGAGCGCGAGGTCTCGCTAGTCAGCGGCGAAGCGGTCGGCAAGGCGCTCAAGGAAGAGGGCTATCGCGTCAGCGTGGTCGACGTCGGACACGACATCGCCGCGGTTTTGGGCGGACTCAAGCCGGACATCGTGTTCAACGCGCTGCATGGCCGCTTCGGCGAAGACGGCTGCATCCAGGGCGTGCTCGAATTCCTGCAAGTGCCCTATACCCACTCGGGCGTGCTCGCCTCGGCCGTCGCCATGCACAAACCGACCGCCAAGCGCCTCTTCGCCAGCGCTGGCCTGCCCTGCCCCGAGGGCGAGGTCCTGCCGCGCCATCGGGTGCTCAAGGGCGAACTCAAGCCGCCCTTCGTGATCAAGCCGCTCAACGAGGGCTCGAGCGTCGGCGTGCGCATCATCTTCGATGGCGACAATCTCGTGCCGCTCGAAGGCGACAATTGGCCGTTTGGCGAAGAGGTGCTGGTCGAGCGTTACATCCCAGGGCGCGAAATCCAGGTCGCCGTGATGGGAGACCGCGCGCTCGGCGCGATCGAAATTCGCCCGCAAGGCCGCTTCTACGATTATGAGGCCAAATATACTGCTGGCCGCGCGGTCCATCTGATGCCGGCCCCGATCCATCCCGATTCCTACGAGCGCGCGCTCGATATCGCGCTCACCGCACACCAGACCGTCGGCTGCCGGGGCGTGAGCCGCGCCGATTTGCGCTACGACGACACGGCCGGTGAGCCCGGTGACTTCTATCTTTTGGAGATCAACACCCAGCCCGGCATGACGCCGCTCTCTCTCGTGCCCGAAATCGCCGCCAATGTCGGCATCGGCTTCGGTGCGCTTGTGCGCTGGCTTGTAGAGAACGCCCGATGCGACAGCTGAGTTTCGACGATCGTCTGATTCCCGATGACGAGGCGAGCCGGCCGAAGCGGCCCAAGCGGCGCAGACAGAAGGCGCGGCGCGCGGGCAAAGGCGGTGCCAAGCCGGAGGCGCGTCGATGGATGCGAGCCCTCGCCCTGTTTTCCGAGGCACTCGGCTTCGTGCGCGGCCTACGGCGTCGCACTCAGCTTGTTGTCGGCGGCGGCGTCCTCGCGGCCGCGTTCGCGATTTATTTGTCGGCTGGCGGTGCGACGACCCTCGGTCAGTCGATCGGCTCAGGGATCGCCCATATCGCGGCCGATGCCGGCTATACGGTGCAGAATGTCTATGCCCAAGGGCGGCGCGTCGTGCCGACCAAGCGCGTGCTCGACGCGCTGGCCCTGAGGCGCGGTGCACCAATCCTTGCCTATGATCTCAATGACGCACGCAAACGCCTTGAGTCGATTGATTGGGTTCGATCCGCAACGGTCGAGCGGCGCTTGCCCGATACGATCGCGATACACCTTATTGAGCGCCAGCCGCTCGCGCTCTGGCAGCACGAGGGCAAACTCGCGCTGATCGACCGCGAGGGCGTCGTGTTCGGCAGTCGCGACGTGACGCGCTTCGCCCATCTTCCGCTCATCGTCGGCGACGGCGCACCGATGGCGGCACCCCGGCTGTTCGATGCCATGGCGGCCGAGCCCGCTCTATTCAAACGCGTGGTGGCGGCCATCTGGGTTGGCGAGCGGCGCTGGAACGTCCGCTTCGATAGCGGGCTCGAGGCTCGACTGCCCGAAGGCGACATCGAGGCCGCCTGGGCGCGTCTCAGCACGTTGGTGGCCTCTCGGAACCTCTTGGACCACCCGGTTGCCGGCGTCGACCTTCGGCTTGGCGACCGCACATTGATCCGTATGCAGGGCGAACCAAGCGCCCCAACCAATGACAATGAACAGGGGACGACGTGAACCGACAGGCAGAGCTCGACCAGCCATGGTGATTACCGCGATCGACGTTGGAACGACCAAGGTGACCTGTTTCATCGCCCGCCGCGACGCGGCCGAGGACATCCGCATCATTGGGATCGGCCACGAATTGGCGCGCGGCATGAAAGCCGGGATCGTGACCGACATGAATGCCGCCGAACAGGCGATCAGGCGCGCCGTCGAGCGCGCCGAACGCATGGCGGAGACCCGCGCGCACGAAGTTTATGTGAGTCTCTCTGGCGGCGCGCCCGAATCGCGCTATACCGAGAGCGTAATTTCTCTCGGCGGACAAGAGATCGACGACGTGGTGATCCAGCGTGCCTTTGATGGGCTTGCCCCGCAGATACGCACCGGCGATCGGGACGTGATCCACGCCATTCCGATGCAGTATGAGATCGACGGCGCGCGCGGCATCAGGAACCCGCGCGGCATGAGCGGGCGGCGCCTCGGCGTCAGGCTCCATCTGGTGTCGGTCACTCATGGCGCCTTACGCAATCTGATCACCTGCCTGCGCCGGCTCGAGCTCGAGGTGGCGGCCCCGGTGGTCGCCGGTTATGCCTCCGGCCTGGCCTGTCTGGTCGAGGACGAGCTTGACCTCGGCGTCACGGTGATCGACATGGGTGGTGGCACGACCAGCCTCGCGGTGTTTTCGGCCGGCGCTCTGGTCCATGCCGAGTCATTCCCGATTGGCGGCTGGCACGTCACCAACGACATCGCGCGCGGCCTCTCGACGCCGATCGCAAGCGCGGAGCAGGTCAAACGGCTCTTTGCCAGTGCGATCGGCGGCCCGCGCGACGCGCGCGAGCTGATCGAGGTCCCGCAGCTCGGCGAGAACATGCCGGCGACCGGAATGCAAGTGCCGCGCGCCCTCTTGGTCGGCATCGTGCGACCGCGACTCGAAGAGATTTTCGAACTGATTCGCGACCGACTCGAGTCATCGGGCTTCGCCGACGCGGCGGGGCGACGCGTCGTGATCACCGGCGGCGCGAGTCAAATCGAAGGAATCCGCGAGCTCGCGGGCCAGGTTCTTGAAAAACAGATTCGACTGGCGCGGCCTTTGCCCTTGCCAGGACTTGCCCACTCGACGACAGGACCGGAATACGCCACGGTATCCGGCCTCCTGATTTATGCAGGCCGCAACCAGACGAGTCTTCATCCGCGTCGCGTGCGGCGCGAACTGAAACGACGTCCGGAAGGCCGAATTGGACGCATCAGCCACTGGCTGAAGGAGAATTTCTGATGCAAAGAACACGGTCGAAGACCGGGGCCACAAACAATCCCCTGCACCGCTCTTGGGAGACGAGAGCGCAATCGAAACGGATCACGACTGGAGGTGACCATGCCCATTGAATTCAAGCCGGAGCCCCGCGAGGGGAAGCCCCGCATCACCGTCATCGGCGTCGGCGGCGCCGGCGGCAACGCGGTCAACAACATGATCGCGGGCAAGCTCGACGGCGTCGAGTTCGTGATCGCGAACACCGACGCCCAAGCGATCGAGCAGTCGCTCGCGGAACATCGCATTCAGCTCGGCACGAGCATCACCCATGGGCTCGGCGCCGGCGCCCGGCCTGATATCGGGAAGGTTGCCGCCGAAGAGGCGGTCAATGAGATTCAGCGCTACCTCGAAGGCAACAACATGGTGTTCATCGCCGCCGGGATGGGCGGCGGCACCGGCACGGGCGCCGCGCCCGTGATTGCCCGAACGGCGCAGGAGCAAGGCATTCTGACCGTCGGCGTGGTCACCAAGCCGTTCCAGTTCGAGGGCATCCATCGGATGAAGCTCGCCGAGCAGGGCATTCTGGAATTGCAGAAATACGTCGATACGCTGATCGTGATTCCGAACCAGAATCTGTTCCGCATCGCGAACGAGCGCACCACCTTCGCGGATGCCTTCAAGCTCGCGGACGACGTGCTGCACGCCGGCGTGCGCGGCGTAACCGACCTGATGGTCAATCCCGGCCTGATCAACCTCGATTTCGCCGACGTTCGCACGGTGATGGAGGAGATGGGCAAGGCGATGATGGGCACCGGCGAGGCCGCCGGCGACAATCGCGCCATCGAGGCCGCCGAAGCCGCGATCAACAACCCCTTGCTCGACAATGCCTCGATCGAGGGCGCGCGCGGCGTGCTGATCAACATCACCGGCGCGGCCGACATGACGCTCCACGAGGTCGACATGGCGGCGAGCCGGATCTGCAAAGAGGTCGACGAGAACGCCAACGTCATTTTTGGCGCCCGTCTCGACCCCTCGCTCGAAGGCACGATCCGCGTCGCGGTGATCGCGACGGGGATCGATGCACTCAAGGAGCGCGAGCCGGTGCCGACCGAAAAGATCTATGTGCTCGGCAACGCGCCGCGGCGGCAGGCGTCGTCATCCGCCTCGCTCGCGCCGGTCGCCCAACGCGAGCCGGCGACCCAAGTCTTCGCCGAAGCGCCTGCTTTGCTGAGCGCCGCCGGCGCCTCGGCGGGCTATTCCGGAGCCGCAACCGCGAGCATGGCACCGGCCATGCAGCCGGCTGCGGAGCCCACGGCCGCGCCTGTGGCGCAGGCCGAACCCGAGCCGGCGCCCATGGCCCGAGCGGCCATCGAAGCCCGGCTGCCGCTCGAGACACCGGCACGCGCGCCCGAGACGGTTGCGCAGACGCCTCAGGTCGCGGCGAGTCCGTTGGCACAGCCGCGTCGTGCCGAAGCGAGCTCGACCGCGCCACGGCCGTCGGCGAGCAGCAATTTCGTGCCACCGCCGCCGGTCGAACCCGCGACCCGCTCGGCCCGCGAATCGGTCCTGGATCGGCCCGATCCGGCCGCCGCCGCCGACCTTGTTCACGCCGGACGCGGCAATGCCCGGCGCAGCGTCGGCTTGTTCCAGCGTATCACGGGGGCGACTCGAGATCGGCGCGAGGCCGAGGAGACCGCGACCGCCGCGCCTGCCAACCCGGCGGCCGCGCGCCCTGCCGAGCCGCAGCTCGCCTCTCCCGGCCGGAGCGCCGCGCCGCGCTCCTCGGGCGAGGCCGCAAAGCAGGGCCAGGCGGCCGAGGATCCGCTGGAAATTCCGGCCTTCCTGCGCCGGCAAGCCAATTGAGGCCATGCCGGCACCGAGACCGCTACCGGGACGTTACAATTCGTAACAAACCGTGATTTGTGCGCTCCAGGGGCAATTGGTACAAGCCCCTGGAGCGCACAGGTTTTTCTGGTTAACGGGGTCGCTTTGCGCTCGAGGCGCCTCCCTCTCGGTGCGGCCCAGCCGGATTTTCGCCCCTCAAGGCGGAGCACGCTCCCAAGGACAAGTCGAACGACATGCTCTGGCAGCGCACGCTGAAATCGTCGATTCAATGCACCGGCGTCGGGGTCCACACCAATCAGCGTGTGGCCATGACGCTCAAGCCCGCCGCACCGAATACGGGGATCGTGTTTCGGCGCATCGATCTAGGCGCGCGCGCGCCGGAGATCAAGGCGGTCCACGCCAATGTGGTCGATTCGCGACTCTGCACCGTGATCGGCGCGGGCCCACGGGCCCGTATCGGCACGATCGAGCATTTGATGGCGGCGTTCGCGGGCCTCGGCATCGATAACGCGATCATCGACATCGATGGCGACGAAGTGCCGGTGATGGACGGTAGCGCCGCGCCCTTTGTGTTCCTGGTTGAGTGCGCAGGCATCATGGCCCAGGCGGCACCCCGGCGCGCCATCAAGGTTTTGAAACCGGTGGTGATCGCAGACGGTGACCGGCGCGTATCGGTGCGGCCAGCCGCCGAGTTCTCGCTCGATTGCCGGATCGCCTATGCCCATCCCATGCTGGGTGAGCAGCGCGTGGTTTTCCATCCTAATCCGGGCGCCTTCAGGGCCGAGCTTGCCCGCGCGCGGACGTTTTGCCTTGAGGAAGACGTGGCCCGCATGCGCGCCGCGGGCCTCGCCAAGGGCGGCAGCCTCGACAACGCCGTGGTGATCGGCAAGAACCGCGTGCTCAACGACGGCGGGTTCCGCTACAAGGATGAGTGCGTCCGCCACAAGGCGCTCGATTGCCTGGGCGATCTCTATTTGGCCGGCGCGCCCATTCTTGGCGCGATCGAAAGCGAGCGGGCCGGCCATGCGCTCAACCATCGTTTGCTCGCGGCGCTGCTTGGCGATACGACCGCCTGGTGCGACGTGATCCTCGATGGTGACTCGCACGGCCCGGTCGAGTTGGAGCTTGAGCGCTCGCGCGCCGCCATCGCCTGAGCTTCATTCGCGGCCTGGTCATGCTATAGTCAGCCGTCCTGGGCGAGGCTGATTGGTGCGCATCTTCCTGCTTTCTCATTTGAAACGGCGTCTCGCGCGGTTCGACCGCGTTGCGCGCCCCTGGCGCGCGCTGGTCGTTGCGTTCGCGCTCGCGTTGACGGTCGCGGCTTGCGAATCGGACGGCGAAGACGCTTATGTCGAGCAACCGGTCGAGGAGCTCTACACATCCGCCCATGACGCCATGCTTGACGGCGAGTTCACAACCGCCGCCAAGGGCTTCGACGAGGTCGAACGGCAACACCCCTATTCGACCTGGGCGACGCGCGCGCAGATCATGGCCGCATTTTGCTATTATCAGGACAACGACTATGACCAGGCGATCATCGCCGCGCTGCGCTTTGCCGAGCTGCACCCCGGTCACCCGGATGCGCCCTATGCCTATTATTTGATCGCGGTCTCCTATTACGAACAGATCTCCGACATCGGACGCGACCAAAACGCCACCCTGCTGGCCCTCGAATCCCTTGAGGAAGTAACGCGGCGCTATCCGAGCACGCCCTACGCCAAGGACGCCAAGCTCAAGCTCGATTTGGCGCGTGACCATTTGGCCGGTAAGGACATGGAGGTCGGCCGCTTCTATCTGAAGCGCGGCGAGTATATTGCGGCGATCGGCCGCTTCCGCCGCGTCATCGAGCGCTATCAGACGACCAGTCACGCGCCCGAGGCACTCCATCGCCTTGCCGAAGCCTATGTCTCGGTCGGCTTGCGCCAGGAGGCGCAGACCGCGGCCGCGGTGCTCGGCCACAATTTCCCAAACAGTGCGTGGTATCGCGACAGCTATGCGCTCCTTGAAGGCGTCGATTTGAGCCCCGAGGGCGACAAGGAGTCCTGGATCTCGCGCGCGTTCAATTCCGTGTTCTGACCGGCCGCGCATGCTGCGCAGCCTGTCGATCCATAACCTTCTCTTGATCGAGCGGCTCGAACTTGGCTTCGACGCCGGGCTGTGCGTGCTGACCGGCGAGACCGGCGCCGGCAAATCCATCCTGATCGATTCGCTGGGCCTCGTACTCGGCGGCCGCGCCGATGCCAAGCTGCTTCGTTTGGGCGAAAGCCAGGCCAGCGTCGCCGCCGTTTTCTCGACCGACGCGGTCGAGTTCCTGCGCGCTCTGCTCGACGAGCTCGGCATAGAAGGCGGCGAGGAGCTGCTGCTGCGCCGAACCATCGGCGCAGATGGTCGTTCGCGCGCCTTCATCAACGACGCGCCGGTCAACGTCGCGACGCTCAAAGCCGTCGGCGGCGCGCTGGTCGAAATCGTCGGGCAGGACGATTCAGATCGTCTGCTCGACCCCTCGACCCACCGCGCGATGCTTGATGCCTTTGGCAATCACGGCGCGCGGCTCGGGGCGGTTGCTCGCGCCTTTGAGGCGACGCGCCAAACCACGGAGGCGGTGGCCGAGGCTGAGGCCGCGCTCGAAAAGGCACGGCGCGACGAAGAATATTTGCGGCACGCCGTCGCCGAGCTCGGCGCGCTCGATCCGAAACCCGGCGAGGCGGCGGCGCTGGCCGAAACCCGCACGCGGCTCCAGCACGGCCAACGCATCGCCGAGGCGATGGCGGCGGCCGAGACCGAGCTTGGCGCGGGCGGCGTCGCGCTCAAAGTGCGGGCGGCGCAGCGGCTCTTGGAGCGGGTCGCGGCGCAGGCCGGCGGTCATCTTGACGCGGCGCTCGCGGCGCTCGAGCGCGCCGCGGTCGAGGCCGATGAGGCGGCAGAGGCCATTCACGCCGCGATTCGCACGCTCGATCTCGATCCGCGCCGGCTCGAGAGCACCGAAGAACGACTATTCGCGTTGCGCGCCGCGGCCCGCAAGCACCAGGTCGACCCCGACGCGCTGCCCCTCGTGCGCGCTAGGCTCGACGAGACGCTGGCGACGCTCGATGGCGATGAATCGCGCCTGGGGGCGCTGCGTCGGGTGCGGGATGCGGCATGGCGCGCCTTTCTCGATGCAGCGCGCGATTTGAACGAGGCGCGACGCGGCGCCGCGCGCGCGCTCGACGAGGCGGTCGCGGCCGAACTTAAGCCCCTCAAGCTCGGCACGGCGCGCTTCGAGACCGCGATCGAAGCGCTCGACGAGAAAGATGCCGCCGCGCACGGTCTCGATCGCGTGCGCTTTCAGGTCGCGACGCTGCCGGGCGTGGCACCGGGCGCCCTGCAGCGCATCGCCTCCGGCGGCGAGCGGTCGCGCTTCACGCTCGCGCTCAAGCTCGCGCTGGCGCGCGCGAGCGGCGTCGGCACGGTGATTTTCGACGAGGTCGATTCCGGCGTTGGCGGCGCGGTGGCCGATGCCGTCGGCGAACGCTTGGCGCGCCTCGCCCGCCATGTTCAGGTTCTCGCGGTGACGCACTCGCCGCAGGTCGCGGCGCGCGGCGATCTGCACCTTTGCGTGCGCCGGCGCGAAGCCAAGGGCCGCGCTTCGGCCAGTGTCGAGACACTCGAGCCCACGAAACGGCGCGAGGAGATCGCGCGCATGCTCTCGGGCGCGCGAGTCACCGACGAGGCGCGCGCCGCCGCCGAGAGCCTGATCGCCGGACGTCGCGCATGAGCGCAAAGAAGGCGGTCGAGGCCGAGGCGCTGAGCGAAGCCGCAGCGAAACGCGAGCTCTCACGGCTTGCCAAGGAGATCGCCAAGCACGACCGGCTCTATTACCAGCATTCGGCACCTGAGATTAGCGACGCGGCATACGATGCGCTCCGCTTGCGCAATCGGGCGCTCGAAGCCCGCTTCCCGGAGTTGATCCGCGCCGACAGCCCGAGCCTGCGCGTCGGCGCGCCACCTGCCGCCGGCTTCGCCAAGGTGCCGCACAAAAAGCCGATGCTCTCGCTCGACAACGCCTTCGACGATGACGACTTGACGGAATTCCTGGCTCGCATTCGGCGCTTTCTCGGTCTCGGCGTGGATGAGCCGATCGCGCTGATGGGCGAGCCCAAGATCGACGGCCTGTCCGCGACGCTGCGCTATGAAGGCGGCCAGCTCGTCCAAGGCGCGACGCGCGGCGATGGCGAGGTCGGCGAGGACGTCACCGAAAATTTGAAAGTGGTCAAGGACGTGCCTCACGCGCTCAAGGGCCGCGATGTGCCCGATGTGCTGGAGGTACGCGGCGAAGTGTATATGACGCGCGCTGATTTCGATGCGCTCAATGCGGAACGCGCGCACGCCGGCGAAGCGCCGTTCGTCAATCCGCGCAACACGGCCTCGGGCGGGCTCCGCCAGCTCGACCCGGCGTTGACCGAGAAGCGACGCTTGCGCTTCTTCGCCTATGCCTGGGGCGAAGCGAGCGAGAAGATCGGCGGCCATTACGCCGATTGGCTCAAGCGGCTCGAAGCGTACGGTTTCCACGTCAATCCACTGGCCGAACGGTGCGCCACGCTCGACGACGCGCTCGCGCTCTATCGGCGCATCGAAACGCGGCGCGCCACCCTGCCCTATGAGATCGACGGCGTGGTCTTCAAGGTCGACCGCATCGATTGGCAAGAGCGGCTCGGCTTCGTCGGGCGCGCGCCGCGCTGGGCCATCGCCTACAAATTCCCGGCCGAGCAGGCGACCACCACGCTCAACGCGATCAGCATCCAGGTCGGCCGCACCGGAGCGTTGACGCCGGTCGCCGAGCTTGAGCCGATCCGCGTCGGCGGCGTCACGGTGTCGCGCGCGACGCTGCACAACGAAGACGAGATCGCGCGAAAGGACATCAGAGTCGGCGACACCGTGATCGTGCAGCGCGCCGGCGATGTCATCCCGCAAGTGGTCGGCGTTGTCCTGTCGAAGCGGCCAAGGGTTTCCAAGCCCTATGAGTTCCCCAAACGCTGCCCGGAATGCGGCAGCCATGCCGAACGCGAGGAAGGCGAAGCGGCCCGCCGTTGCACGGGCGGTTTGGTCTGCCCGGCGCAAATGAAGGAACGCTTGCGCCATTTCGTCTCGCGCGATGCCTTCGACATCGAGGGTCTGGGCGAGAGACGCATCGAATTATTCTTCAACGAGAAGCTGATCGAAAGTCCGGCCGACATCTTCTCGCTCGAAGCGCGCAATGGGCGCGATTTCCCCGCGCTCGCCGAGCGCGAGGGCTGGGACGAGCTCTCGGTCTCGAACCTATTTGCCGCGATCCGGGCACGAAAAAAGATTCTGCTCGATCGCTTTATCTACGCGCTTGGCATTCCCCATGTCGGCCAAGTGACGGCGAAGCAGATCGCGCGGCGCTATGGGAGTTTCGATAACTGGCGTCGCGCCATGGCGGCGGCGCGCGATGATTCGAGCGAGGCCTATCAAGAGCTCGAAGCGATCGCCGGCATCGGCCCCGTTCTGGCGCAGGCGCTCGTCGGTTTCTTCGCCGAGCCGCACAATCTCGACGTGCTCGACCAGCTCGCGCGCCAACTGGAGATCGAAGACGCCCGCGCGGTGACCAGCGCCTCGCCGGTTTCGGGCAAGACCGTCGTCTTCACCGGCACGCTGGTCCAAATGACCCGCGCCGAGGCCAAGGCGCGCGCCGAGGCGCTTGGTGCCAAGGTCGCGAGCTCGGTTTCGAAGAAGACCGACTACGTGGTCGCCGGTACCGAGGCCGGCTCGAAGCTGAAGGAGGCCGAGAAGCTCGGCGTCACGGTTTTGAGCGAAGCGGAATGGTTGACGCTAATCGAGAGCTAGGCCGAGGCGTGCTCAGCCCTTGATCACGTAAAGCAGCGCGATGATGGCGGCGAAGCCGGAGGCCGTGCCGAGGAAGAGATTGCGGCGCGTCGCATAAAACACCGCGAGCGTGATCGCGACCGCGACCAGCCGCGCCCAGAGCGGCGTCTCGGCCAAATTGCCCGACGGAAAAAACACCATGCGCGAAATCAACGCCGCGAGCATGGCGTAGGCGACGCAGCGAATCCAATCGAACAAGGGGCCGTGCACATTGAGCCGGCCCGAGGCAACCACGCCGAGCGCGCGCATGAGATAGGTCACGAGCGCGGCGCCCGCCATCATGGCCCACGGGTTGAGGTCAGCCACGGCGCGCGCCTTTCAGGCCACGATCGACCATGAAACCGACGGTGCCGCAAAGAAGCCCCGCGCCAAGGAGACCCCAATCGGGCGAGAGGCGCATCAGAAGCGGCCCGCCAATCGCGCCGAGCAGAACCGATAGAAAGGCCGAGCGCCCAGGCACATCGAGAAACAAGAGCAGAAAATAAATCGGATTCAGGAACACCAGCGCCTGAGTCACGGTCTTCGACACAACGCCCGCCAACACATAACCCAGCGCCGTGCCGACGAAACCCATAATCAGGCACGCACCGGCAAAGCCCAAGAAATAGGCCCGGCGCCGCGTCGGATCGAGGTCGGGCGAGCGGCGGATCACGAATATCCAGGAATTCGCGGTGACGAAATGCGCGAGCCAGAATTCGGCGAAGCGGTTCCTCACGCCCGGCCGGATATAGGGCATGAAGATCGCGACCATCGGCAGGAAGCGCGCATTCGCCAGCGCGACCGCGAGCAGAATCGCGAAGGCCGGGCTGCCGGCGGTTAGAGTTTCGACATAGGCGATTTGGCCGGGCAGCGCCCACACGGAAGCGGTGGTCGCCAGAGCCTTCCAAAGCGAAAAGCCGATCTCGTGACAGAGCGAGCCAAAGCCGATCATGCTGACCATCAGCATGAGCGCGGGCAACCCAACCGCCTCGATAAAGCCGAGCCGAAACGCGGCGCGGTCATTCTTGAGCGCGGCGGCCTGGCCGAAGATCGGGAGTCCGAAACGGAACATGGCGGCTATTTGTCTGTATGGACGCGCCGCCCCAATCGATGCCCGCCCAAGAAGACGACGGCCAAGCGCCGCCAATGTTCAGGTGTCGAGGAAGCTCCTGAGCTTGCGCGAGCGGCTCGGATGTTTGAGCTTACGGAGCGCCTTGGCCTCGATCTGGCGGATGCGCTCGCGGGTGACCGAGAACTGCTGGCCGACCTCTTCGAGCGTGTGGTCGGTGTTCATGCCGATGCCAAAGCGCATGCGGAGCACGCGCTCCTCGCGCGGCGTGAGCGAGGCAAGAACGCGCGTGGTGGTCTCGCGCAGATTGGATTGGATCGCGGCATCGACCGGAAGCACCGCGTTCTTGTCCTCGATGAAATCGCCGAGATGGCTGTCCTCCTCGTCGCCGATCGGGGTTTCGAGGCTGATCGGCTCCTTGGCGATCTTCAACACCTTCCGCACCTTGTCGAGCGGCATGCCGAGCCGCTCGGCGAGCTCTTCGGGCGTCGGTTCGCGGCCGATCTCGTGCAGCATCTGGCGCGAGGTACGCACCAGCTTGTTGATCGTCTCGATCATGTGCACGGGAATGCGAATGGTGCGCGCCTGATCGGCGATCGAGCGGGTGATCGCCTGCCTGATCCACCATGTCGCATAGGTCGAGAACTTGTAGCCGCGGCGGTATTCGAACTTATCGACCGCCTTCATCAGGCCGATATTGCCTTCCTGAATCAGGTCGAGGAATTGCAGGCCGCGGTTGGTGTATTTCTTGGCGATCGAGATGACGAGCCGGAGATTGGCCTCGACCATCTCGCGCTTGGCCTGGCTCGCCTCGCGCTCGCCCTTCTGCACCGTCTGAACCAGGCGTTTGTATTCGCCGGTCTCGAGCCCGGTCTTGGACGCGACTTCGGCCAACGAGCGGCGGATCTCGGTGATACGGTTCTTCTCGGTCTGGGCGAATTTCTTCCAACCCTTATCCGACAAGTGGGAGATGCGGGACAGCCATTTCGGGTCGAGCTCGTGGCCGATATATTCCTTCAGGAATTGTTCGCGGCTGACGCCGCTATGCAGCGCGGTGCGCAAGAGTTCGCCCTCGAGCCCCTGGATCAGCTTGCTGTATTCGTAGAGCTCCTCGACGATCGCCTCGATCTTGCCGTTGTTGAGGTTGACCTGCTCGAGGAGCTCGACCAACTCGCGCTTCATCTTTTCGTGGCGCTTGGCTTGCGGCGCCGCGATCTCCTCGCCGCCAAGCACCGCTTGCAGACGAGCCTCGAGCGAGCGCTGATATTTTTTCTGCAGGCTGGCGATCTTGATCATCGCCTCGATCAGGCGCGGGCGGACCGCCGCTTCCATCACGGCCAGCGAAACATTGCCCTCGTCGAAATCGTCGTCGCCGTCCTCGCCCTCGGAGCGCGCCTCGCCATTGACCACACCAAGCGACGCATCGCCAGCCACCGCGACTGGCCGTGGCGCAGCCACGGCGACCGGCGGTGGCGCAGCCACGGCGACCGGTGTCGGCGCCACGGCGACCGGCGCCGCCATTGGCGCCACCCCATCCGGCCCGACCGGCGCCCCACCATACGTCGCGTCGAGATCGATGATCTCGCGCAGCAACATCCGCCCGGATTCGATCGGCTCGCGCCAGCTCGCCACGATCGCCATCGTCAGCGGGCTCTCGCAAATGCCGCGGATCATCGCGTGGCGCCCGGCCTCGATGCGCTTCGCGATGGCGATTTCGCCCTCGCGGGAGAGCAGCTCGACGCTGCCCATCTCGCGCAAATACATGCGCACCGGATCATCGGTGCGGCCGAGCTCCTCTTCCTCCGCGGGCGGTCCCGCTGCCTCGGCCGCTTCCTTCTCGACCGCGGGCGCTTCCTCGGTCTCCTCGTTCTCGACCAAATTGATGCCGAGCTCGGAGAGCGTCGTCATCGTGTCTTCGATCTGCTCCGAGCTGAATTCCTCAGGCGGCAGCGCGGCGTTCAACTCGTCATAGGTGACGTAGCCGCGCTCCTTGCCGCGCACGATCAGCTTGCGGACGGAAGCGGTCAGCGAGTCGAGGACCGGACTGTCCGAGCTTTCTTCGCCGGCCTCGGGCGTTTCGGCGGCTTTTGCAGGTTTGGTAGCCATCAAACAGGTGCTCCTCGGCCGAAGCCAGAGACAACCGACATCAAAACGATTCGATCAAGGCCGCGTCCCGGTGTCCCCACACGGCGCTGCGCCGCCAGTGCAACACAGCCGTCTCGCAATAGGATACGGCCGACCGGCACGCCAATCAGCGCTTCCGGCTCGAGCCTGACCCTTGAAATGGCGCCTAAACCTCCGCCATTCAAGGGTCTTCTCACGCGCCTGACAATCCGGCGGTTTCTAATGATGTGACGGAACGGAGTCAAGCGTTCGACCGGGAAACGACAAGACCGTTGCCCTTTGGCCACGGGTTGGGTGGAAAAAGAGCCCTCGCGGCCGCCCTCAAGGGCGCCGTCGGATAGGCGGAATGCGGTATCCAGACACCGCGTCCTCGAGTCCCGGGGCCTCCTCGATGGCGTGTAGCACGCCGACCAGGCGGTTCATGTTTTCCTCCGAAAGATCCTGGCCGAGCGCCCGCTCGGCGTCATGCCGGACGCGCTCGAGATCGGTCACCCGATGGTGCAAATCGAGCGCTTGGCGCAGCTGCACGCGCGCCGTGTCGAGATCGCCGGCGCCATGCGGCGAGGCGGCCCAATCGAGATAGCGCGCACCGTCGCCGAACAGGTCTTCCGCCACCGAGTCGAGTCCGCGCTCGCCAAGCGCCGCAAGCAAGGCCGTCCGATCCTGGCAAAGCTCGTGCGTCAAGCCAACCAACGCGTCGCGAAACGACTGGTAGCGCAATGTCTTCAGCTCGAGCAGCGCGATCTCATCGCCGAACTCGGTCAACAGGTCGGGGTAATTGAGTAAGGTCTGCAGGATCGTGCGCTCGCGCTGGCGCGCGGCATCGGCGGTCGCGGGCGGCGGCGCCTTGGGCTCGCGCGCCCGATCGGCACGCGCCGCCGACTTTGCGCCGCCTGGACCCTTGATGCGACGCGCGGCGAAGGCGCTATCGTTCAATTGCTGGCGGAAATGGCGCTGATAATGGAAACGGAGATCGCGATCGGGAATCTGCTCGACCAGCGCATCGAGCCGCCGGCCGACCTCGGCGCGCGCCTCGGGCGTATCGAGCGCGAGCTCGCCGGCCGCGAGCTTCCAAAGCGCGGTCGAGAACGGCACGGCCGCGTCGAGCACGCGCTCGATCGCGCCGCGTCCGTCCTTGCCAACCAACGAATCGGGGTCGTCGCCTTGCGGTAGCGTCGCGAAGCGGAGCGAAAAGCCGGCCTTGAGGCGTGGCAGCGCACGCTCGACCACGCGTGAGGCGGCACGCTGGCCGGCGGCATCGCCATCGAAACAAAGGGTCGGCTGCGCCGCATAGCGCCAGAGCAATTCCAATTGCATCTCGGTCAGCGCGGTGCCGAGCGGCGCGACGGTTTCGGCGAGTCCGGCCTGGCTCAGCGCGATCACGTCCATATAGCCTTCGACCACGATCAGGCGATTCACTTTCCGCGCGGCGCCGCCGGCGAGATCGAGCCCGTAGAGCATCGCCCCTTTGTGAAACAGCTCGGTCTCGGGCGAATTGAGGTATTTGGGCTCACCGGGCCCGAGGATGCGCCCGCCGAAGGCAACCACGCGGCCACGCGCGTCGCGGATCGGGAACATGATCCGGCCGCGGAAGCGATCATAGCGTTCGCCGCCGCCTTCGGGCTCGATGACCAAGCCCGCCGCCATCATCATCGCTTCGTCGATGCCTTGGCTGGCCAGCGCGCTCTTCAACGCGCCGCGCGAAGCGGGTGCATAGCCCAAACGAAACCGCGAGATGGTTTCGCCCGTCAGGGCGCGACCGTTCAAATATTCGCGCGCCGCGCGACCCGCTTCACTTTTCAGCGTGGCCTCGAAGAATACCGCCGCCGCTTCCATCACCCCGCCGAGCGTGACCGCTTGCTGGTGGCGTTCGCGCTCCGCCGGCGTCTCGCGCGGCAATTCGAGCCCCGCTTCGGCGGCCAGGCGTTCGACCGCCTCAGGGAAACTCAAACCTTCCGCGCGCATGACGAAGCCGATCACGTCGCCATGCGCGCCGCAGCCAAAGCAATGGAAGAAGCCCTTCTGGTCGCTGACCGTGAAGGATGGGGTCTTCTCATTGTGGAACGGGCAAAGCCCGGTCAGCTCCCGGCCGCGCCGGAGCAGACGCACGCGTCGCCCGACCACGGCCTCGAGCGAGGCACGGGCGCGGATCTCATCCAAGAAGCGCGGCGAGAATTTCATGGTGCGCCTGGCTGTGCCTTAATGCACCGCGCGGGCAATCTAGCCCATGATCCGCTCAAATTGCACCAGCTGCGCCGCTGCAATAGGCTGTCCGGGCGCCATGCATTGCGCCATGGCCGAACCGAGCCACTCCGATTTGACCCGAGCGGAAGGGGGACTCCATCGATGGCGACTTCGCTGGTCATGACCTTCGTTGGGCCCGACAAGCCCGGTCTGGTCGAGCTGATATCGCGGACAGTCGCCGAGCACGGCGGCAATTGGCTCGACAGCCGCCTGTGCTCGCTCTCGGGGCAATTCGCCGGGATCGTTCTGGCGCGCGTACCCGACGCAAATGCCGCGGCGCTGCGACTCGCCCTGACCGAGCTTCAAGCGGCCGGCCTCAAGGTGCTGGTCGAGACAGCCTCCGGCGCAGAGCCACCCGTCAAAGCGCGCATGCTCAGGCTCGAGCTGATCGGGCAGGATCGGCCGGGCATCGTGCGCGATGTCTCTCGAGTGTTCAAAGAGCACGCGGCCAATATCGAAGAGCTCCACACCGCGACGGTCAGCGGCGCGATGTCGGGCGAGACGATGTTCAAGGCGAGCGCCGATATTCGCCTTGCGCCGGAAACGACGCTAGAACAGCTGCGTCGTGCCCTGGAGGCGTTGGCGAACGATATGATGGTCGATATCGCGCTGCAGGAGGTGGATCGCCCGGCAGCCTCGGACGCGAAACGGCCGCGCTGAATAGCGCGGGCGCGGCTTGGCGCCGCTCGCCCTCATCCACCCGTGAGCATCTGCTTGACGATCGCGCTGGCCTTGGAGAAATCCATTCGGCCGGCATATTTCGCCTTGAGCGCCTGGATGGTCTTGCCCATGTCCTTGATCGTCTTCGCGCCAAGCTCGGCGACGATTTCCTTGATTGCCGCTTCGGTCGCCCCGTCGCCCAGCTGCTCGGGCAGGAAACGCTCGATCACCGCGATTTCCTCGGCCTCCTGCTGCGCCAAGTCGACCCGCCCGCCGGCTTCAAAGGTCTGGATGCTCTCGCGGCGCTGGCGGATCATGGTTTTCAAAAGCTCAAGAATATCGGGGTCGCTCAGGCCCTCCATATTGCCGCTCGAACGCACCGCGATGTCGCGATCCTTGAGCGCCGCGAGGATCAGCCGAATCGTGCTGACCGCGCGGGCTTCGCGCGCTTTCATCGCCGTCTTTAGCGCGTCGTTCAACTCTAGCCGAAGCATAACTTGGATACCCCTGGTCCGATGGGCGCCGCACTATAGGCCGATTGGGCGGCGGTTCAACCTCGCCTCGGCTCTGCTGGGCTAAACTATTGATAGTAATGGATAGAGCGCGCCGCTGGGCGGCTTGACGACCGTGGTTAATCTGCGTAGGTTCCGCGCGCTTTCGCCGATTGCGCCGCCGCCCGCGCGAGCGAGTCGCGCCCCACGCTTTAGGGCCAATTCCATGTCGGCAGTCGCCCCGGATGATGTCGCCTCCGCCGGCACGGCCAATGCTGCGCTCGCGCTGGAAGATGGCACGCTGCTTTACGGCCGCGGCATCGGACGCGCCGGCATGGTCGAGGGCGAGCTTTGCTTCAACACCTCGATCACCGGCTATCAGGAAATCCTGACCGACCCTTCCTATGCTGGCCAGATCATTACCTTCACCTTCCCGCACATCGGCAATGTCGGCACCAATGAGGAAGACATCGAGGCGATGACCGCGCGAGCACGCGGGTTGGTGCTGCGCGCCTCGATCACCGAACCGTCCAATTGGCGCGCCACGGCGCATCTCGATCATTGGTTGAAGCGCATGGGGCTGGTCGGCATCGCGGGCGTCGATACGCGCCGGCTGACGCGCCTGTTGCGCACCAAGGGCGCGCAAAACGTCGCGCTCTGCCATGCCCCAAACGGGCGGATCGACGCACCGGCGCTGCTCGCCAAGGCGCGCGCCTGGCCCGGCCTTGAGGGTATGGACCTCGCCAAGGAAGTGAGTTGCACCCAGAGCTATGAATGGCGCGAGGCGGCTTGGACTTTGGGCAAAGGCTACGCGGTCCAAGATCAAGCGCGTTTTCACGTCGTCGCGGTCGATTACGGCGCGAAGCGCAACATTCTGCGCTCGCTCGCGGCCGCCGGCTGCCGCGTCACCGTGGTGCCGGCGGGCGCCAGCGCGGCCGATATTCTGGGCCATAAGCCAGACGGCGTCTTTCTCTCGAACGGCCCGGCCGATCCGGCGGCGACCGGCGTTTACGCCATCCCCGTGTTGCGCGCGCTGATCGCGAGCGGCACGCCGATCTTTGGTATTTGTTTGGGCCATCAATTGCTCGGGCTCACGCTCGGCGCCGTCACGCGCAAGATGTTGTTCGGCCATCGCGGCGCCAATCACCCAGTCAAGGAATTGGCCACCGGCCGCGTCGAAGTGACCAGCCAGAATCACGGCTTCGAAGTACGCGCGGACAGCCTGCCGAGTGGGGTTCGCGCGACTCATGTCTCGCTCTTCGATGGCTCGCTTGAAGGGCTTAGCGTCGAGGGCAAGCCGGTTTTCTCGGTGCAATATCACCCCGAAGCCTCGCCCGGGCCGCAAGACGCGCAGCATTTGTTCCAGCGCTTCGTCGCGATGATGACCGCGCATGCCTAAGCGCGCCGACATCCAATCGATCCTGGTGATCGGCGCCGGGCCGATCGTGATCGGCCAGGCCTGCGAGTTCGATTATTCGGGCACGCAAGCCTGCAAGGCGCTGCGCGCCGAGGGCTACCGGGTGATCCTGGTGAATTCGAACCCGGCGACGATCATGACCGACCCCGAGTTCGCCGATGCCACCTATGTCGAGCCGATCACGCCTGACATCGTCGAGCGCATCATCGCGCGCGAGAAGCCCGACGCGCTGCTTCCCACCATGGGCGGACAGACCGCGCTCAACACCGCCATGGCGCTGGCCGATTCAGGCGCGCTCGCACGTCATGGCGTGAAACTGATCGGTGCCTCGCGCGATGCCATCGCGATTGCCGAAGACCGCCTGCTCTTCAAGGACGCGATGACCGAAATCGGCCTTGAATCGCCCAAGAGCAAACTCGCGACCACGATCGACGAGGCGCGCGCCGCGCTCGACCATGTCGGCCTGCCGGTGATCATTCGCCCGTCTTTCACGCTCGGCGGCCTGGGCGGCGGCATTGCCTATAACCGCGAGGAGTTCGACGCGATCGTGCGCGGTGGGCTCGATGCCTCGCCGGTCCATTCGGTGCTGATCGAAGAATCGGTGCTGGGCTGGAAGGAGTTCGAGATGGAGGTGGTGCGCGACCGCGCCGACAACGCCATCATCATCTGCTCGATCGAGAACATCGACCCGATGGGCATCCACACCGGCGATTCGATCACGGTCGCGCCGGCGCTGACCTTGACCGATAAAGAATATCAGATCATGCGCAATGCCTCGCTCGCGGTGTTGCGCAAAGTGGGCGTCGAGACCGGCGGCTCGAACGTGCAATTCGCCATCGATCCGGCCAGCGGGCGCATGGTGGTCATCGAGATGAACCCGCGCGTCTCGCGCTCTTCCGCTTTGGCCTCGAAGGCGACCGGATTTCCAATCGCCAAAGTCGCGGCCAAGCTCGCCATCGGCTACACGCTGGACGAGATCGCCAACGACATCACCGGCGTGACCCCGGCCTCGTTCGAGCCGACCATCGATTACGTCGTCACCAAAATCCCGCGCTTCACCTTCGAAAAGTTTCCTGGCACCGAAGCCTTGTTGACGACTTCGATGAAATCGGTCGGCGAGGCCATGGCGGTTGGCCGCACCTTCAAGGAATCGCTGCAAAAAGCGCTGCGCTCGATGGAGACCGGGTTGACCGGGCTCAACGCGCCCTTGGTCAAGGGCTATGCCGAGGGCGGCGACGTACAGCCGCTGAAAGAGGCGCTCGGCCAGCCCCGCCCTGACCGCCTGTTGGTGATCGCCGAAGCGTTTCGCGCGGGCCTTGGCGTTGAGGAGATCGCGCGCCTGTCGCGCTTCGATCCGTGGTTCCTGCGCCAGATTGCCGAGTTGGTGGCGAGCGAGACGCAATTGAAGGCGCATGGCCTGCCTGCTGAACGCGCGGCGCTACTTGCACTCAAGCAAGAAGGCTTCGGCGACGCGCGGTTGGCCGAGCTGACCGGGCGAAGCGCCGCGGCGGTCGCGGCCAAGCGCGCCGCACTCAATGTCTATCCCGTGTTCAAGCGCATCGACACTTGTGCCGCCGAGTTCGAATCGCGCACGCCCTATATGTATTCCTGCTACGAGGCCGAGGCGGACGGCGAGCCGGAGTGCGAGGCCGACCCGAGCGCGCGGCGCAAGGTGATCATCCTGGGCGGCGGGCCCAATCGCATCGGCCAAGGCATCGAGTTCGACTATTGCTGCGTGCACGCGTCCTATGCCCTGCGCGAGGCCGGCTTCGAGACCATCATGATCAATTGCAACCCGGAGACGGTCTCGACCGATTACGACACCTCGGACCGGCTCTATTTCGAGCCGCTCACGATCGAGACCGTGCTCGACATCGTGCGCGTCGAACGCAGCAAGGGCGAGCTTGTCGGCCTCAACATCCAGTTCGGCGGCCAGACACCCTTGAGACTGGCCAACGCGCTCGAAGCCGCCGGCGTGCCGATCCTCGGCACACAACCGGACGCGATCGACACCGCCGAGGACCGTGACCGCTTCCGCACGCTCTTGAATCAGCTCGGCCTCAAACAGCCGAGGAACGCGACCAGCCGCTCGCTCGACGAAGCGCACCGTCTCGCCGGCGAGATCGGCTATCCGGTCATGGTGCGGCCGTCCTATGTGCTGGGCGGGCGGGCGATGGAAATCATTCACGACCCGAAATCGCTCGATCGTTATATGGTCGAGGCGGTCAAGGTCTCGGGCGACAATCCGGTTCTGATCGACAGCTTCCTGCAAAGCGCGGTCGAGGTCGATGTCGACGCACTGGCCGACGGCACGAACGTATTCGTCGCCGGCGTGATGGAACATATCGAGGAAGCCGGCATCCATTCAGGCGATTCGGCGTGTTCGCTGCCGCCCTATTCGCTCGATCAGGCGATGATCGCGCGGATCAAGGAGCAGACCACTGCGCTTGCGCGCGCGCTCAAGGTCAAAGGCCTGATGAATGTGCAGTTCGCGATCAAGGGCGATGATCTCTATGTGCTCGAGGTCAATCCGCGCGCGAGCCGCACTGTTCCCTTCGTCGCCAAGTGCATCGGCCGGCCGATCGCCAAGATCGCGGCGCGGCTGATGACCGGCGAGCCGCTCGCCAATTTCAACTTCAGCGAAAGGCCGCTCGGCCATATCGCGGTCAAGGAGGCGGTGTTTCCGTTCGCGCGTTTCCCGGGCGTCGATTTGATTCTGGGGCCCGAGATGAAATCGACCGGCGAGGTCATGGGCATCGATCGCGATTTCGGCCGCGCCTTCGCCAAGGCACAGCTCGGCGCGGGCAACCCGCTGCCGCTCGCCGGCACGGTCTTCCTCTCGGTGCGCGACTCCGACAAACCGGCGATCGTCGTGATCGCGCGCGCGTTGATCGCGTGCGGCTTCGGCGTGGTCGCGACTGGCGGCACCGCGACCGCGATCGAAGCCGATGGGCTTGAGGTCAAGCGTGTCAACAAGGTGCGCGAGGGCCGCCCGCACATCGTCGACGCGATCAAGAACGGCGAAATCCAGCTCGTGGTGAACACCACCGAGGGCGCCCATTCCGCCGCGGATTCCTTCGCGCTCCGCCGTGCCGCGCTCGAATACAAGGTGCCATATTCGACCACCGTCTCGGCCAGCCGCGCCATGGTCCAGGCGATCCGGGCGCTTAGGGCCGGCAGCCTTGATGTTGCGTCCCTACAATCCTATTCTTCGGCCTGATACTCCGTTCGGGTCCGTCCGATCCATCCGACAGGCCAAACGCAATCGCCGGGCAAGCTCGGCGGCGGAGCGCCTTTGGGTATCGGGGAGGGATTGGAGATTTGGGAGTGCGCCATGGAAAAGCACCCGATGACGCCGCAGGGCTATGACCGACTGCGCGACGAGCTAAGGCGGCTGAAGCAGGAGGAGCGCCCGCGCGTGATCGTCGCTATCGCGACGGCGCGCGAGCATGGCGACATTTCCGAGAACGCCGAATACCACGCCGCCAAGGATCAACAGGGCATGATCGAGGCGCGCATCAAGGAGCTCGAGGCGAAGATCAGCCGCGCCGAGGTGATCGATCCGAAGCGCGTCTCGGGCGATCGCATACAGTTCGGCGCCGAAGTCACGGTGCTCGACGAGGAGACCGAGAAAGAAGCCACCTATTTGATCGTCGGCGCCGACGAGGGCGATATCCAGGGCGGCCGGCTGTCCTATTCCTCGCCGCTGGCCCGTGCCTTGATGGGCAAGACGGTCGGTCAATCGGTCGAGATCAATACGCCGAGCGGCCCGCGCAATTACGAGGTCACCAAGGTCCGTTACGGCTGAGCCGGGGCCATGTCGAGCCGAAGCAATGAACGGCGGCTCGCGGCGATCGTGAGCCTCGACGTCGCGGGCTATAGCCGCCTGATGGGGGCGGACGAGGCCGGCACGTTCGCGCGCCTCAAGGCGCACCGCACCGAGCTTGTCGAACCCGCGGTCACGGCACGCAATGGCCGCGTCGTCAAGCTGATGGGCGATGGCATGCTGGTCGAGTTTTCGAGCGCGGTCGATGCGCTCGCCTGCGCGGTCGCGATCCAGCGCGGCATGGCCGAGCGCAACGCGCCGGTTCCCGCCGACCGGCGCATCGAGCTGCGCATCGGCATCAATGTCGGCGACGTGATCGTCGAGGGCGACGATATCTTCGGCGACGGCGTCAACGTCGCGGCGCGGCTCCAGGCGCTCGCCGAGCCCGGCACCATCTACGTTTCGAGCGACGTGCAGCGTTATGTCGGCGGCCGGCTCGACGTGCCGCTCGAGGATTGCGGCATGCAGGCGCTGAAGAATATCGCTGCTCCAGTGCACATATGGCGCTGGCGCGGCACAGGCGCCAAGTTGCCGCCAGCCACGGCGCCGACCGGCCCGGCTCCGGCGAGAGCCGAGCAACCCTCGATCGTGGTGCTGCCCTTCGCCAATATGAGCACCGACGCCGAGCAGGAATATTTCGCCGATGGCATCACCGAGGACATCATCACCGATCTCTCCAAGATCGCCGGCCTGCTCGTCATCGCGCGCAACTCGGCGTTTGTCTACAAGGGCCGCGCCGTGCGCGTCGACGAGGTGTGCCGCGACCTCGGCGTCAAGACCGCGCTCGAAGGCAGCGTGCGTCGCGCCGGCAACCGGGTGCGCATCACCGCGCAGCTGATCGACGGCACGAGCGGTGGACACCTCTGGGCCGACCGCTACGACCGCCAGCTCGACGATATTTTCGCCGTGCAGGACGACGTGACGCGCAGCATCGTCGCCGCGCTCAAGGTGAGGCTCAGCGCCGGCGAAGAAGAGCGCCTGGCCGGCCAGCACACCAGAAGCCTGGAGGCCTATGACCTTCGCCTCAAGGGGCAAGAACTCGCCAATCGCTTCACCAAAGAGGACAATGCCGAGGCGCTCCGCGTCTTCGAGCGGGTCCTCGCGCTCGACCCGAGCTACGCCGAGGCGAAGGCGGCCATGGCCACATGCCATGTGCGCGACTGGACGCTCGGCTGGAGCGATTCGCCGGAGGAGTCGCTTCGGCGCGCGCACGACGTCGCCCGCCAAGCACTGGCGCTCGACGCCGATCAGGCCGAGGCCCATGGCGCGCTCGGCTTCACGCTGCTTTGGATGAGGCAGTTCGAGCCAGCGCTGGTCGAGACGGCGAAGGGTATCGCGTTCGGCCCCAATGACAGCAACGCGCGCATGTTCTATTCGCTCGTGCTGTCATTCTCCGGCCGCCCCGACGAGGCGCTGCCCGAAGCGGAACTCGCTTTGCGCCTCGACCCCAAATGGCCCTCGGCGGCGCTCTGGGCGCTGGGTCATGCGCATTATGTGCGGGGCCGCTATGACGAGGCGCGCCCGCTATTCGAGCGCTCGATCGCGGCGAACCCGAATTTTTTCCCGCCTCACATGTTTCTGGCCGCGCTCTACGCCGAGGCCGGCATGACCGAACAAGCGAACGCCGAGGTGGCCGCGGCGACCGCGCTCAATCCGCGCGCGGCCCGTTTGTCCTGGGGCCGTGAGCGTCTGCCCTATCGCGATCAGGCGGTCCTCGAACACTTTGTTGCCCAGCTCGAGCGCTCCGGCATACCAGTCTGAGGGCGGCGCGACCTCAGGCGTTGACGTCCACCACCACGCGCCCCTTGACCTCGCCTTTCAATATCTTCGCGCCATAATCGGGCAGAGCGGCCAGGGTGATGACCTCGGTCAATTCATCGAGCGTCGCGGCCTGTAGTTCCTTGGCCAGCTGCTCCCAGGCTTTAACGCGCGGCAGTTCCGGGCACATGACCGAATCAATCCCGAGGAGGCTCACGCCGCGCAGAATGAACGGTAGCACGGTCGTGGCGAGCGCGGTGCCGCCCGCCAGGCCGCACGCCGCGACCGCACCGTCATAGCGCATTTCCGCAATGACATGCGCGAGCATGTCGCCGCCCACCGTATCGACCGCGCCGGCCCAGCGCTCTTTGAGCATGGGCTTGTCGGGTTTCGCCGCAAGTTCCAAGCGTGGAATGATCTGCGTCGCTCCCAGGCTCTTCAAGAATCCGTCGAGCGCGGGCCGGCCGGTCACGGCATGGACCTCGAAACCGCGCTTGGCCAGAAGCGCGACCGCGATACTTCCGACGCCCCCGGCCGCGCCGGTCACCACGACCGGTCCCGCGCCCGGAGTCACGCTCGCGTGCTCGAGCGCAAGCACGCAAAGCATCGAGGTGAAGCCCGCCGTGCCGATCGCCATGGCGTGCTTCGGGCTCATGCCCTTCGGCAGTTGCACCAGCCATTCGGCCTTGAGCCGCGTCTTCTGTGTGAAGCCGCCCGGGTGCCGCTCGCCAACGCCCCAGCCGGTCAGCACGACCTGATCGCCCGGCTTGAAGCGCGCATCGTCCGATGCCTCGACCGTGCCCGCGAAGTCGATGCCGGGCACCATCGGATTGGCGCGCAGAATCGGCGCGCGCCCGGTCAAGGCCAGGCCATCCTTGTAATTGAGGCTCGAATAGGCGACCCGCACCGTGACATTGCCGGGCGGCAAATCGGCGTCGCTTTGCTCCTGGATGCTGGTAACCGTGATGCCCCCCGACTGGTTGGCGACGAGGGCGTTGAAGCGTGCGGTGCCGGCCATGTCTCTCCCTTTCCAGCGCGCTGCTTCGGCAGCGTTAGCCAAGGGTGGCGAAGACGGGGCGTCAGAGCAAGCCGGATGCGAGCGCGGCTCGGACGCGCTCGACCACGCCGGCCCAATCGCCGGATCGCTCTTGGCGGTAGAGCGTCATAGTCGGGTACCACGGGCTGTCCGAGCGGCGCAGCAAATAGCGCCAATCGGCGGCGAAGGCGAGCATGGTCCAGACCGGCTTACCCAGCGCGCCCGCCAGATGCGCGGTCGCGGTATCGACCGAGATGACGAGATCGAGCCGACTGATCGCGAAGGCGGTATCGGCCATGTCGTCGAGCAACGGGCCGAGCTCGATGGCGTCCGGCAGATCGCCGATTTGCTCCTGATGCGGGCCGCCCTTCTGCAAGCTGAACAGGCGTACATCGCGCAGTGTCGTCAACGGTCGCAGATCGCGCGCACGGCAGCTTCTGGCGGCGTCGCCCTGGCGTGCCGGATTGCCACCCCAGACCACGCCGATGCGTTTGACGCCGGCCGGGGCGGCGAGCGCGTCCGCGAGCGCGGACTTGGTGCGGTCGGGCGCGGCGAGATAGGGCACGTTGGCCGGCACGCTGTCCGTTGTCGTGCCGAACAAAGCGGGCAGGCTCATCAGCGGCGCGTGGCAATCAAAGGCCGGTAGGACCTCGCCTTGTCGGATCACGTGATCGACGCCTGGCATGGCCTCAAGCAGGCGCGCGAGTGTCGGCTGCACCTCGAGCACGACGCGCCCGCCGAGAGCGGCCACCTTAGGCGCATAGCGCACGAACTGGATGCTGTCGCCGAGGCCCTGCTCGGCATGAAGCAAGATGGTGCGCCCGTCGAGCGTCTTGCCATCCCAAAGTGGCGCCGCGAAATCCCGCGGGCGCATGCCGGTGGCGCGCCAACGCCACTCATAGTCGGGCCAACCACGCTCGAAGTCGCCGGCTAGAAGGAGGGCGAGCGCGCGATTCCAGTGCGCGACCGGATGTTCGGGCCGCAGCGCGATGATCCGGTCAAAACAAGAAACAGCATCGTCCGTGCGCCCCTGATCGCGCCGAACCAAGCCGAGATTGATCAGCGCGTTGCAATGATCGGGGGCTTGCGCGAGCACCGCCTCGAAGCTCGTCGCCGCGCCGTCGAAATCGTCCGCGGCATAGCGGCAATTGCCGAGATTGTAGATCAGCTCGACATTGCCAGGCGCGCGGGCGAGCGCCGCCTCGAGCGTGCTCGCCGCCTCGTCGAGTTTCCCCAAATCCTTGAGCACGAGCGCGCGATTGCCGAGCGGCTCGATCGCCTCGGGCGCGTGCGTGGCTGCCCGCTCATAGGCACCGAGCGCGCCCAGCGAATCGCCCTTGGCGCGAGCCAGATTGCCGAGCTCGAGATGCGTCGCGGCGAAGTCGGGCCTGAGCGCGAGCGCCAGCGCGAGCAGCTCGCCGGCCTCGGTCAGCAGACCCTTGGCGCGCAACGCCCCGGCCAAGGCGACCGCGAGCTCCGGGCGCGTCGGCTCGCGTTCGAGCGCGCCGCCCAGCGCTTCGATGGTTCGATCGAGCGCGGCTTCGCCTTGCGGATCGGGGGCGCTCGCGGGCATTGGTCTGGTCATGGTGTCGGCCAAGTGTGCCGCGGCGGCGTTAACGAAATATGTCGGCGCACGGATCGCGGCCGCAAAGGCCCGGGCGCGAGTTGACGCCGCGAATCGCGGCCCGGATACTCGCCGCGGCATTCGATTCGCGGCCGAGTCGCGTCGATCGGGGGAATGAGATGAAGGCCTCGGATTTGTTCGTCAAATGCCTCGAGGCCGAGGGCGTCAGCCACATTTTCGGCATTCCCGGTGAAGAAAACGCCGACGTCATGATCTCGCTGATGGCGAGCCCGATCAAATTCGTGTTGTGCCGTCACGAGCAGGCCGCCGCCTTCATGGCCGATGCCTATGGCCGCCTCACGGGCAAGGCCGGCGTCTGCCTCGGCACGCTCGGCCCGGGCGCGACCAATTTGGTCACCGGCGTCGCCGACGCCAACATGGATCGCGCGCCGCTCGTCTGCATCCTGGGTCAGGCCGACACCAAGCGGCTCCATAAGGAGAGCCATCAGAACATGGATTCGATCGCCATGTACCGGCCGATCACCAAATGGGCGCAGACGCTCCATCATCCCGACAACATTCCCGAGATCGTGCGCAAGGCCTTCAAGCTCGCGGAGGCCGAGAAGCCGGGCGCCGTGGTGATCGAGCTGCCCGAAGATCTGATGGAGCACGAGACGAAGGCGGCGCCGATCCCGGTGCACAAGACGCGGCGGCCCGGCGCCGACCACAAGGCGGTGACGCAGGCGGTCGAGCTCATCGCCAAGGCCAAGAGCCCGCTGATCCTTGCCGGCAACGGCGCGATCAGAAAGCGCGCCGCGACGCAGCTGCACCGTCTGGCGCGCAACAGCGGCATCGGCGTGGTCAACACCTTCATGGGCAAGGGCGCCGTGCCGCGCGGTGATCCGCATTGCCTCTTCACGGTCGGGCTCCAAGGCAAGGATCACATTCTGGTCGCGCTGCGCGAGGCCGATGTCGTGATCTCCGTCGGCTATGACCTGGTCGAGTGGAGCCCGTCCTTTTGGTACAAGGGCACGCCGAAGAAGATCGTGCACATCGATTTCTGGCCCGCCGAGATCGACGACCACTATCTGGCCACGGTCGATATCGCGGGCGATGTGGCGGACGCACTCTGGCAGATCAACCAGCAGCTCGAGAGCCGCTTCAAGAACAAGCTGCCGCTGTTCGACATCAATCGACGCGCCAAGCTGCGTCAGACCATCAAGAACGATCTCGAGCGCGAGAAGGACGACACGGCTTTTCCGATGAAGCCGCAGCGGGTGCTTTGCGACGTGCGCCAAGTCTTGGGACCGGAAGACATCCTTCTTTCCGACGTCGGCGCCCACAAGATGTGGATTTCGCGCTACTACCAGTGCGACACGCCGAACACCTGCCTGATCTCGAACGGCTTTTGCACGATGGGCTTTGCTTTCCCGGGCTCGATCGGCGCCAAGCTGGCGTTCCCCAAAAGGCAGGTCCTCTCGATCAGCGGCGACGCCGGCTTCTTCATGAACGCACAGGACATCGAAACCGCGGTGCGCCTCAAGCTCAATGTGGTCGCCATGATCTGGCTCGACGGCGAGTACGGATTAATCAAGTGGAAACAACAAAACAGCTTCAATGGCAAACACAGCGACCTGGCCTTCGGCAATCCCGACATCGAGCTATGGGCAAAGTCCTACGGCGCCTGGGGGCGCACGCTGAGAAAGGTCGACGAGCTGGTGCCGACTCTGAAAGAGGCGTTCAAGCAGAAGGGCCCGGCCGTGATCGGCGTGCCGATCGACTACGCCGAGAACCGCAAGCTGACCACGCGTCTTGGCGAAATCGAGTTCACAATCTGAGGTTGGAAACCAGTGTCCCTGGGTCGAGACCATAGAACCCGCCCTGATCGGTCGACGACACGGGACGTAGCGCGTGACGGAGGTCACATTAGTGATGCCGCGCCCTACGCCATAAGCGAGCGCGTAGGTCCGCGCGCCATGAAGGGCGTCGCGGTTAGGCCGCGGGCGGTTGGACGATGAGCCTGAAAGTGAAATTCTGGGGGGTGCGCGGCTCGATCGCTTGCCCCTCGCCCAATCACATCTCGTTCGGCGGCAATACGAGTTGCATCGAAGTCTCGGCCGGCGGCAATCGTTTCATTCTCGATGCCGGCACCGGCGTTCGCAATCTCGGGCACTGGATCTTCCGCAAGGGCCCCGACCACGCGACCTTCCTGTTCTCCCATACCCACTGGGACCACATCACCGGCTTCCCGTTCTTTGCGCCGGCGTTCCATGCCAAGTACCAGTTCACCATGCTGGCCGGCCATCTGAACGACCAGGGCGGCCTGCAAAGAGTGATCTCGGGTCAGATGTCGAACCCGACCTTTCCGGTGCCGCTCGAAGCCATGCGGGCGCGGCTCGATTTCGGCGACTTCAGAGCCGGCGACAGCTGGTCGCCGGCGCAAGGCGTGGTGATCCGCACCGCGCCGCTCAATCATCCCAACGGCGCAACCGGGTACCGCATCGAGCACGCCGGCAAATCGGTCTGCTATGTGACGGACACCGAGCACCTGCCCGGCAAGCCCGATCAGAACATCCTCGGTCTGATCGAGGGCGCCGACCTCGTGATCTACGATTCGACCTACACCGACGCCGAGTTCCCCGCCAAGGTCGGTTGGGGCCATTCGACCTGGCAGGAAGGCGTCAGGCTGTCCCAGGCGGCGAACGTCCAATCCCTGGCGATCTTTCACCACGACCCCGATCACGAAGATCGCTTCATGGAGCAGGTCGAGGAGGACGCGCGCGCGATGTGGCGCGGCGCCTTCGTGGCGCGCGAGAACATGCGCTTGGTGCTTGGCTGAGGCGTCCGGGCCGAGCGCTGGGCAAACCCGCGGGCGTTATCCTTTTGGCTACCTCGAAAAATAGCCTCTTTCCAGCGCGATCAAAATCCGATTCAAGGATGCTGACACAGCGCGGGGTTTTGCATCATGGGCCAGCCGGGATTTTTCGATTTG
>CAMDDO010000007.1 GCA_945892755.1 Rhizobium sp. Q54
TGAACGCGTGCGCGCGGCGCTGAATTCGCTTGGCCTGTCGCTGCCGCCGAAGCGCATCACGGTCAATCTTGCGCCCGCCGATATTCTGAAAGAGGGCAGCCATTACGACTTGCCGATCGCGCTTGGCCTGCTGGTCGCGATGGACGTGCTGCCGGCCGAAGAGCTGATGGGCTATGCCGCGCTCGGCGAGCTCGGGCTCGACGGCGCGCTGATCCCGATCGCCGGCGTGCTGCCCGCGGCGATCGCGGCGAACGCCTTGGGTCTCGGCCTGATCTGCCCTGCGGCCAATGGCAGCGAGGCGGCGTGGGGCGGCGGCAAGGAGGTGCTCGCGCCGAAGAGCCTTCTCGCGCTGATCAACCACTTCAAGGGCACGCAATTGCTTGGCAAGCCCGAGCCCGTGTTCGTCGACGATAGCCGGGACTATCCCGATCTCCGCGATGTGAAGGGACAGGAGAGCGCCAAGCGCGCGATCGAGATCGCAGCCGCCGGCGGCCACCATTTGCTGATGATCGGCCCGCCCGGCGCCGGCAAATCGATGCTCGCCGCGCGCCTGCCCGGCATTCTGCCGCCGCTCGAGCCGGAAGAGGCCCTCGAAGTCAGCCTGATCGCCTCGGTCGCCGGGCAACTCATCAATGGCCGGCTGACGCGCCGGCGCCCCTTCCGCGATCCGCACCATTCGATCTCGATGCCGGCCATGGTCGGCGGCGGCTTGCGCGCGAAACCCGGAGAGGTTTCTCTCGCGCATCAGGGCGTGTTGTTCTTGGACGAGCTGCCGGAGTTTCCGCGTCAGGTGCTCGACGCGCTGCGCCAGCCGATCGAGACCGGGCGCGTCACGGTCGCCCGCGTCAACGCGCATGTCAGCTATTTCTCGCGATTTTCATTGGTTTGCGCTCTCAACCCGTGTCGCTGCGGCTATCTGGCAGACGCCTCAAGGGCTTGTTCGCGCGCGCCGAAGTGCGCCATCGAATACCAATCGCGCATCTCGGGCCCGCTCTATGATCGCATCGATCTGCACGTCGAGGTCGGCGAGCTTTCGGCCAATGACCTCGCGCTGCCGCCGCCCTCCGAGGGTTCGCGCGAGATTGCCGCGCGCGTCGCGCGCGTCCGCGCGGTCCAAGCCGAGCGCTATCGGAAACTCGGCGTACACCCCAAGGTGCGCACCAACGCCGAGGCCGAGGGCGAGCTCCTCGAGTCGGTCGCGGCGCCGGACCAGACCGGGCGCGCGCTGTTGGGCGAGGCGGTCGATCGGCTCAAGCTCTCGGCGAGGGGCTATCACCGGGTGATGCGGGTCGCGCGCACGCTGGCCGATCTGGAAGGCGCGGACGGCGTCAGGCGCCTCCACATCGCCGAGGCGCTGTCATACCGCCGCATCGAGCTGCCGAGGTGAGTGCTTAGCTCCGCCCAGTTGCGCCGGCGCGCCGCTCGGGCTCAAATACCGCGAAATTCGAGGAACACTTGGGCGCCGCATGGCGAGGCGCGCCGAACGCCGCGCCGACCATAACACGGAAACAGGGAGGACTGATCGTGACGCCGAACGAGATGGAACGCGAACTCAAGCGCCTTCAGGACATCGAGGCGATCGTTCGCCTGCGCAGCCTTTATTGCTATTACGCCGATCTCAAGGATTGCGACAATTGGGCGAATCTGTTCACCGAGGACGGCGTGTTCGAGACCGACGTGTTCGGCGTCTACAAGGGGCGCGAGACCATTCGCGCGCTGCAGCATCTACCCTTCGCGGTGCACTATGTGGCGAATCCGATCATCGATGTCGACGGCGACCGCGCGCGCGGCCGATGGTTGTTGTTCGAGCCGTGCAGTTTTCCGGTCGGCAAGAAGCACCAACCGGTCTGGGGCATGGCCAAATACGAAGACGAGTACCGGCGCGTCGATGGCGAATGGAAGTTCAAGCACGTCAAGTTGATGTCGCATGCCTGGGCGCCTTACGAGAAGGGCTGGGAAAAAGAGCGCATCATCGGCCAAGGCAAGAAGAAAGCCGCGGCCAAGGCGAAGCCCGCAGCGAAGAAGAAGGCGAAGGCAAGAGCCAAGACGAAGCGGCGCTAGTGGTGCGATTCAGCTAACGGATGCTACCCATCCGTTAGCTGAATCGGACCACTAGACTCGTTCCAGGCGGTGGCGCCAAGCGGAGGGCGGCGCGCCGACCAACCCGCCTGCTCGGGCGGTAAAGAATCCAGATAGACACGAACCACCGCGATGGACCTCGACTCGAGCGGCGCAACCACGCGGGCGCCCGCGTCGCGCGCTTTGGCGCGCGCAGGGCGCGCGACGGCGCAACTGATTCAACTTGGTTGGTATATGCTCTAGGTTATGGTCCATCGCACGGCAACACCGCGCGTAAAAATGGGAGGGATTTGGACCATGAACACGTCTACCGCCACACCTACCACCATCGATTTCGCCGCGATCAAGAGCCGCCAGCAAGCCGCCTGGGGTTCCGGTGATTACGCCATCGTCGGCACGACGTTGCAGATCGTCGGCGAAAGGCTATGCGAGGCCGTCGATCTTCGCAGCAATCAACGTGTCCTCGACGTTGCGGCCGGCAATGGCAATGCCACGCTCGCCGCGGCCCGCCGGTTCGCCGACGTTGTATCGACCGACTATGTTGGCGCATTGCTTGAGCGCGGACGAAAGCGCGCCGCGGCCGACGGCTTGGCGGTCACCTTTCAGGAGGCCGATGCCGAGGCCCTGCCTTTCGCCGACGCCAGTTTCGATCTCGTTCTTTCGACCTTCGGCGTGATGTTCACGCCCAACCAGCAACAGGCCGCCAATGAGCTCGCCCGCGTTTGCCGCCCGGGCGGCAAGATCGGGCTCGCCAATTGGACGCCGGAAAGTTTCATCGGCCAGTTGTTCAAGACCATCGGCAAATATGTGCCGCCCGCTCCCGGTCTGAAGTCGCCGGCGCTGTGGGGAACCAGAGCACATCTCGACTCGTTGTTTGGGTCGCGGGCGACCATCGCGGCCGAGAGCCAAACCTTCGTCTTCCGCTACAAATCGCCCCAGCATTGGTTGGAAATTTTCCGCAACTATTACGGCCCAACCCTGAAGGCGTTTGCAGCGATTGACCCCGAGGCACGCACGGCGCTCGAATCAGACCTCTATGCGTTGCTCGGAAAATTCAACGTGGCGCAAGACGGCACACTGGTCGTCCCAAGCGAATATCTTGAAGCGGTCATCACCAAAAAGAGCTGACCCGGCATGGGTGGGTGGGCGGCGGCCGCTCACCCCACCCATTTCTCGCGGGTCGGCCAGGCGTTGACCAGATTGCGCAACGCGGGGTCGAGGTCGGGCGTGCGCCGGGCTTCCTCGGCGAGCGCGCCTGGATCGCTGTTGAACGCAAGCAGCGATAAATCGGTCATGCGCATCGGATAGAGATAGCCGTCGAGGTGATCGACTTCGTGCTGCAGGAGCATGGCGAGCCAATCCTTGCAGTCGATCACTTGGTCTTTCCGCTCGGGCGTGGTGTAGCTGACCTTGACATGGGTGTAGCGCGGCACTTTGCCGTGCAATCCCGGCAGCGACAGGCAGCGCTCCCAGATCAAGGCCTTCGTTTCGGTGAGCGGCGTGACCACCGGATTGATCATCGTCGTCCACGGGATGGGGTCGAGCTTGACGCCGGGCGGAATGCGGCTCGCCAGCACGCGGAACACGACGACGCGCTTGCTGACATAAACTTGAGGTGCCGCGATGCCGGCCGCGCCGACGTCCTCGATGGTGTCTTGCATGTCCTGCGCCAAGCGAGTGATCTCGGGATCGCTCGGATCCTCGACCGGCGTCGCAACCTTGCGCAGCACCGGGTGTCCCATTTTGGCGATCGAGCGTATGGCCATGCCTAATCTCCTTTTGGTCGTGGCGACCGCCGGGCCGCCGTAACAACGCGGGCTACGCAAACCCCGGTCAGCGTCGCTCGGCTCAGTATGCCCGGCCGGGTTGATTTGCGCGAGGCCGCGGACCCGAGGGCGGACCGCTGTGGCCGTCGATTGACAGCCCTAGCCCCACGCTCTACAAAAATCAGGCTTTCTGGTTATTGCCCGCGTGACAAGTGACCCGCACAACAATAGCACTGGGAGGAATCAAGAATGACGCCGTTCAAGAAAATTGCCGCGGTCTTTTGCGCGACCGCCTTGTCCTTGAGTCTTAGTGTCGCAAGCTTTGCCGAGGGAACCGGCAAGGTCGAGGGCGACGGCAAGGATCTCGTGATGTTCACGATCACCGCTTCCAATGTCTACGGCGCCAACCAGATCAAGGGCGCCGAAGCCGAGGCCAAGAAGCTCGGTTACAAGCTCACCGTCTATCAGAACAATTTCTCGCAGCCCGAGCAGGACCAGCAGGTCCAGCAGCTCATCGCGAGCGGCATCAAGCCGGCCGCGATCATCTTCTGGCCGTGGGTTGCGGACGCCGCGATCAATGACGCGCGCTTGCTCGCCAAGCTCGCGCCGGTGATTCAGTTGACCCAGGAACCGAACGAAAAGTCCTGGCCGTTCGTCCAGGCCTATTCGGGCGCCAATCAGATTCTGATCGGCGAGACGCTTGGACGGACGATGCTGAAGGCGCGCGAAGCGGCAAAGGCGGCCGGCATGAAGTTCAAGAGCGACAACGGCAAGCTGCTGGTCTTCCAGCATCCGGCCGGCGAGAAGACCGGGACGGAGCGCATGAAAGGCTTTATGGCGGTGACCAAGGATGCGCCGTTCGATATCATCCATACCGAGTTCGGCGCGAACAGCCCCGAGTCCGGCTATGAGATCGGCAGCCAGGTGATTCCGAAGTTCAAGGGCCAGTTCGACTTCTTGTTCGTCTCCAATCAGCAGGCGGCCAATGGCATCATCCGCGCGCTGAAGGACAACGGCATCGCGCCGGGCAAGGACGTCTACATCGTCTCGGGCGATTGCTCGGGCAGTCTCGAAGCGGTCAAGAACGGCGAGACCTTCGGCACCGGCATTCAGCCGGCGGCGGTCGAAGGCGCGTTGGCCGTGCGGACCGCCGCCAAGTTCATCGCCAATGGCAAGATCGAAGGCGACGTCATTCAGATGGAAGTCGAGGCCGGGGCCCCGGCGATCACGAATGCGCCGCCCGCGAAGTTGAACTACATGCCGCACGCACCCGCGATCGGGGCCGACGGCGTGGCGGCGACGAAGATCTGGGGCTACAACGCCGACGAGATCTGCGCCAGCTGACGGACATCGCGCGTGACGCCGGGTCACGTGAATTCCGGCACGGGAGGCGCGGCTGAAAAGCCGCGCCTCCTTGTGCGTCGCCTGTCCAAACGCTATGGCAATGTCCAGGCCTTGGCCGAAGTCGATTTCGAGTTGCGCCCCGGCGAAGTCATGGCGCTGCTCGGCGAAAACGGCGCGGGCAAGAGCACGTTGGTCAAGGTGCTCTCCGGCCTCGTGCAGCCCGATACCGGCACGATCGAAATCGACGGTGCTGCCGTCACGCTCTACCCGAGCGCCCGCTCACAGACCGCCGGCGTCGCGGTCGTCCACCAGGAATACAGCTCGGTGCCGACACTCAGCGTGGCCGAAAATCTCGTCCTCGGTCAGGCCGGGGTCCCCTCGCTCTGGCTGCCGGGTCGGCTGAGGGCGCGGGCACGCGATCTACTATCGGCCGTCGGCCTCGACCATATCGACCCTGGCACCCTGGTCGAGCGTCTCAGCGTCGCCGAAATGCAATTGCTCGAGATCGCGCGGCTTCTGGTGCGCGATGCGCGCATCTTGATTTTCGATGAACCCACCGCGGCACTGGCCGACCGCGAGATCGAGCGCGTGTTGGCCGTCATCAAGCGCCTCGCCGCCGAGGGTCGCAGCGTCATCTACGTGACCCATCGATTGCCCGAGGTCTTTCGCATCGCCGATCGAGTAACGGTATTCCGCAATGGCCGCAGCCTGCCGGCGCGGCCAACCAGCGAATTGAACGTCGATGCGGTGATCACCATGATGCTCGGTCGCGAGCTTCAGACCATGTTTCCCAAACGCGGAACGCTTGGCGCACAGGCCTTGCTGCAGGTCGAGGCGCTCAAGGCGCCGGGCCTTGTGGAGCCGGTCAGCTTCGTGATTCGACCGGGCGAAATCGTCGGCCTGACCGGCCAATTGGGCAGCGGCGCGAGCGCGGTGGTCGAAGCCCTGGCCGGTATGGTGTCGCCGGTTTCGGGGCGGGTGCTGCTCGATGACAAGGAGCTTTCCCTCAGAAGCCGCGCGGCCACGCTCAAACGCGGCATCGCCTATTGCTCGGCCGACCGCAAGCGAGACGGTACCTTCGCGGTCCGCTCCATTCGCGAGAACCTGTCTTCGCCTTGGGTGCGTTCGGTCGCGCGCCGCGGCTGGATCTCGGCGCGCGGCGAGCGCGAGCGCTCGGGCGATATTGCCAGCCGTTTCGCGATCGACGTCAAGCGCCTCGCCACGGCGGTCGGCGCGCTCAGTGGCGGCAATCAGCAAAAAGTAGCGGTCGGCAAATGGTTGGGGGCCGAGCCACGCGTGATGCTGCTCGAGGAACCGACGCGCGGCGTCGACGTCGGCGCCCGCGCCGAGATCTATCAGCATTTACGCGATCTCTGCGCCGCGGGCCTTGGCATCGTCGTCGCCAGTTCCGACACCGCCGAGGTGCTCGGCCTGTCGGACACGATCGCGACGTTCTATCGCGGCCGCCTGACGGCGATCAGGCCGCACGCCGAATGGACCGTGGACGCGCTCGTGCGCGAGGTCATGCACCAGGAGGCAGCGTGAGCGCCGAGCTTTCGGTAGCGCCGGCGCGCCATCGGCCGGATTGGCTGTTGCCGGCGCTTACGCTTGGCCCGGCGGTCGCCGGCATCATCATTGCGGCCATCATCACGCCAACCTTCCTGAACCCCGACAATATTCTTTCGATCCTGCGCAACGCCTCGCTCATCGGCATTGTCGCGGTGGCCATGACGCCACTCACGCTATCGGGCAATTTCGTCTCGCTCGGCATTTCCCAATCGGCCATGGCGGCGATGGTCGCGTTCGTCGCGCTGCTTGGCGAGGGCTGGAATCAGCTGGCGACGATTTTGGTCGTGCTGTTCGGCTTGGTCGCGATCGGCATGCTGCAAGGCGTCGTGGTCGCGGCCGGGATGAACCCGGTGATCACGACGCTTGCCGCCGGCGCGATCATTTTCGGCGTGGTCTCCGAGGCGACCGAAGGGCGCATCGTGAGCGTCCGCGACTATCCGGCGACGTGGGGCGGCGGCGATGTCATCGGCATTCCGATCGTGATCTTGGTGTTTGTCGTCTTCACGGCGCTGCTCACCCTCATGATGTCGCGCACCGTCACCGGTCGCGAGACGATTCTGGTCGGCGCCAATCGCGCGACCGCCGAGATCAGCGGCATTTCCCTCGCGCGGGTCACCATCGTGGCGTTCGCGATCTTCTCGATTGGTCTCGCCATTGCCGGGATTCTGGAAGGCGCCGCGTTCGGCGAGGCGACCGCCAAATCATTTCCGAATCTGACCATCAACGCGATCGCCGCGTTGCTGGTTGGCGGCACGGCGATCGGCGGAGGACAAGGCTCGCCGCTCCGCTCGGCGGCCGGCGCGCTGCTGATTTCGGTGATCTCCAACATGATGGTGCTCAACGATTTCAGCCCAGGCGGCCGGCTCGCGATCCAAGGCGCCGTGGTTGCGGCGGCCGTGGTGCTGCTCGATCTGTTCCGCCGGCGCGGCGTGCGTCGATGATCAAGGCATTCCTCTCCTGGTCGCGGCCCTATGCGCTGCCGCTGGCCGCGCTGGTCGTCACCTGGATCGTGATTTCCATCCTGACGCCGACCTTTCGCGGCGAGGCCAGCGTCTATTCGGTGCTCGAGGGATTCTCGCTGGTCGGCCTGGTCGCGCTTGGCTTGGCGGTGACGCTGATCGCCGGCGAGTTCGACCTCTCGGTCGGCTCGATGGCGGCGCTGGCGGCCGTCATCACCGTTCTCACCTCATCCACCGGGCTGATCGGCTGCATCGCGATCGCGACCGCCTGCGGCGTCGTCTTTGGCGCGCTGCAAGGCATCGTGATCGGGCGCCTCGGGATAAGCTCGCTCGTGTTCACCATCGGCACGCTGATCATGCTGCGCGGCCTTACCTATATCTTCAGCGGGCACGAGCCGATCATCATCGAGAATTTCGAGATCACCGATCCGCTCCTCGAGCGCTACGCGATCTTTTCGGTTAGCAGCATCATCGCGCTTTTCGTGTTCATCACGGGTTGGCTGTTCCTGACCTACACGCGCTGGGGGCGCGAGATCTACGCGATCGGCGGCGCGCGCAACGAAGCCATTGCCGCCGGCGTGCCGCGCGTGCGCACACTGACCATCAGCTTCGCGATGTCGTCGGGCTGCGCGAGCCTCGCCGGCGCGCTGGCCGCGACGCGCGGCGGCAGTGCCGCGCCGCAGAATTACGATGATCTTCTGTTGACCGGCGCGGCCGCCTGCCTCTTGGGGGGCATCAGCCTCTATGGCGGGCGCGGCACGGTCTTGAACGTCGCGTTCGGCGTCGCGATCCTTTCGGTCGTGGTCGCCGGTTTGGCCGCACGCGGTACCTCCGCCTCGCTCGTGCAGCTGGTGACAGGCGCGTTGCTTTTGACCGTGATCGGAATCGAATTCCTTGCCGGGCGACTCGCGCCGCGCAAGGCGGGCGGCCGTGCCCAGCGCGGCCGGTCTCGACGCATGGCAGGGGCTGGCGGTTAGGGCCTCAAGAAATCACAGGATGACGGGCATGGCAGGACGGCTTGCGGGCAAGATCGCGATCATCACCGGCGCGTCGACCGGCATCGGTGCGGCCACGGCCCGCCTGTTTGTCGCCGAAGGCGCCAAAGTGCTCGCGGCCGATATCAAGGAACCCGGCGCAGAGCTCGCCGCGCTGCTCGCCCAACATTCGGACGCGATGCGTTTCGCCATTCTGGATATTCGGAGCGAACCCGCCTGGGCCGCCGGCTTGACGGCGTGCCTCAAGGCATTCGGACCACCCAATGTGCTGGTCAACAATGCTGGCGCGCTCGGCAGCGGCAAGCCGGTGCACGAAGAGTCGACCGACGCCATGCTCGCGGCGTTCGAGAGCAATGTGCTCGGCATGTTCCTCGGCATGAAGACCGTGATCCCCGGCATGATCGAGGGCGGCGGCGGCGCGATCGTCAATGTTTCCTCGGTCTGGGGCTGGTCGGGCGTCGCCAACAATGTCGCCTACCAAACCTCCAAAGGCGCCGCCGTGATGCTCTCGAAAAACGCGGGCGTGACCTATGCGCCGTACAATATCCGCGTGAATTGCCTGCTGCCCGGTTATGTCGATACGCCGATGTCGCGCGGCGTGACGCCGGATGAGGCCCAGATGCTGATCAAATTCACGCCGCTTGGGCGCCGCGCCGAACCGCATGAAATCGCGCCGATGATCGCGTTCCTCGCCTCCGACGAAGCGAGCTTCGTTGCCGCCGGCAATTATATGGTCGATGGCGGGATGGCGGCACTTTGAGTGCCGTCACGCCGCACGCGCTGTTCGAGCTCGGCGACTTCGCGCTCGATAGCGGCGTCACCCTGCCGAAGGCGCGCCTCGCCTACGCCACCTATGGCACGCTCAACGCGCCGCGCGACAACGTGGTTGTCTTCCCGACCTGGTTCACCGGCACGCATAACGACCTTGAATGGTTGATCGGCGATGGCCGGCCGCTCGATACGCGCGAGTATTTCGTCGTCGTGCCGAGTCTGTTCGGCAACGGCCTCTCTTCCTCGCCGTCGAATACCCCAGCGCCGTTCGATCGCGGCCGCTTTCCGGCCATCACGATCCAGGACAATGTGCGCGCGCAATATCGGCTTCTGGTCGAACGGTTTGGCGTCACGCGCATCCAGCTCGCGATCGGCGGCTCGATGGGCGCGTTTCAGGCCTATCAGTGGGGGCTTAGCCATCCAGACCTGGTGATGCGCATCGCGCCTTGCTGCGGTTCGGCGCGGGTAAGCCCGCATTGTTATGTGTTCCTGGCCGGCGCCAAGGCGGCGCTCTTGGCCGATCCGGCCTATGCGGGCGGCGATTATCGGAAGCCGCCCGAAGCCGGCATGCGCGCGATGGGTCGCGTCTGGGCCGGCTGGGCGCTCTCGCAAGCGTTCTATCGCGAGGCGCTCTACAAGCGCATGGGCTTTGCCGACGTCGACAGCTTTCTGGTCGATTTCTGGGAGGCGTTCTGGCTCAGGCTCGACGCCAACAATCTGCTGAGCCAGATCCATACCTGGCAGACCGCCGACATTGCCAAGACGCCGGGGTTCAACGGCGATCTCGAGCGCGCGCTGCGCTCGATCCGCGCCAAGGCGGTGCTGAGCCCGGGCGAGACCGACCTCTATTTCCCGCCCGCCGACATGGCATGGGAGGCCCAGCACCTGCCGAACGCCGAGCTCCGTCCGATCCCGGGGCCGTGGGGGCATCTCTCGGAGGCCGGCATCGACCCTGCCTGCAACGAGTTTCTCGGCAATTCGATCCGCGCGCTGCTCAAGCGTTAGCGTTTAGCCGAGCGCGCGCTCGATGCGCGGTCGAACCTCACGGCCGAACAACTCGATGGTGCGCCGCGCCTGCGTCATGGTCGAGCCCAAGGTCTGGATGTTGAGCATCAGGTGCGAGGCGCGCGATGCTTGGATATCAGCGACGAGACGGGCCGTGACGGTCTCCACGTCGCCGACCGCGAGGTTTGCCGCCATCTCGTCGAGCGAGGCCTCGTTCTCGACCGGTGTTTCAACCAACATGCCGCCATCGACCATTTGCCGGCGATTGCGCAACGCGGCAGCGAGGCGCAGTTGGTGGCGTGCGGTGGTCAGATAATCGCGCGTTTCAGCTTCGCTCTCCGTCACGCAAAGAAAGCGCAAAATGCCGAGCGGATGCGGCGCGTCGCCCCGCCCCTCCTTGGCGAAGGAGGCATCGATGCGCGCCCGCTGATTCGCCAAATAATCGGGCCCCGCCGAACGTCCGGTGATGATGGGCACGAAGCCGCGCCGCGCGGCGAGCCGGTGCGTCGCCTCGGAATCGCCCGCGATCCAAATTTCCGGCCGCGTGACCGGCCGCGTGCTGATGCTGGACTGCGGAATCGACGTGAAGCGCCCGTCGAACGCGAAGGTTTCCTCAGCGAAGGCGCGATCCATGAGCGCGAGGAATTCGTCGAGCTGTTCCTTCGACTGGCCGAGATCGACATTGAAGCGCTCGAACTCGAAAGGCTGATAACCACTGCCAATGCCGAGCAGCAGCCGATCGCCACAGAGCGCCGCGGTCATGCCGATCTCGGCGAGCAGACGGATCGGGTGGTAGAGCGGCACGACGATCACGGCCGGGCCTAGCTTGATGCGCGAGGTCGCGGCCGCGCAGTAATTCACCATCAGCAGTGGCGACGGGCAGACGCAATAGTTCGAGAAATGATGCTCGGCGAACCAGGCGGCCTCGAAGCCCGCGGCCTCGGCGCGGCGAACGAGCTCGACGGTGTCGCCCAGCACCTTGGCGACCGAGGCGCCATGGTCGCGATAGCCCATCAGGCAGAACAAGCCGAAACTGACCACGGACCGGCCCCCCTATCGGCGCGACAGTTCAGTTGGCTCGCGCCCCACTTCGGCTAACATGATCGGCGATGGTTCGAAAGGGAGGATATCATGGCCGATACGATCGTCTTCGCGGGTACCGTCGACTGGTCAGGCGAGAATCCGGGCATCTACTTGAAGGAAAAGCCTGACGGCCCGTTCGTCGCGCTGGCCAGCTTCTTTCGCGTCGTGCTGTCGCCTTTCGGGCGCGGCCACGCCTTGGTGCTCATGCAATCGCCCCACGACGCCAATCCGCCGGCGGAGCGGGGAAATTTCTGTTTCACGGACAATGAGAAGCTGGCGCGCTATTTGGTCACCGACTATGTCGCGAATTTCGGCGCCTTCAAGGGATTGGCGGCGCTTGGGCGTCTCGGCTACAGGCCGCTCGATAGCGCCGCCGCGTCGGGCGATCCGGCCTCGAGCTATAGCGAAACGGTGAAATCCGGCGACCTTACGATACGCCTCAATTGGAGCGGTCTGGGCAAGCCCTTCTGTTTCGCCATGCCGCCGGACAAATCGGCCACCGGCAAACATTACATGCCGAGCCTGTTCATCGGTTGCCAGGATGCCACCATTTCCGTGAATGGCCGCGCGCTCGCAGGCAAGCCGGTGCCGCGCGAGATTGCCGGGCATGTCATCACCACGGCGATGCTGGCGTTCTCGGAAACCTGGATACGGGCCTAGACCGGATCGAACCCGCCGCGCCTGCTGCGTGGCACGAATCGAGAACCGCGCTAAACTTCGACGGTCGCAGGCGGATGCGACAAGGCGACAAGAGGGACGCAGTCATGAAGGAACATGAGGAAGGCTATTCGATGCCGCTCGCGGCGCCGAGCTATACGCAGCCGCCGTTCGAGGCTATGGAGCAAGGCAAGATCCTCCTGATGGTCTACCGCGCCGATAAGAAAGCGGTCGCTTGGGAGGTGCCGGAACCGTTGAAGCCGTTCGGCGACGGCACGATGTTCGCGTGGATCGGCGACATGCGCCAACCTTCGCACTCGGTCGAACTATACCATGAGTGCCTGACCGCCATCAAAGTGCGCTACGGCGATCGCGTCGGCTGGTACATCAATTACATCTGGGTCGATCACGACATGGCGCTCACCTTCGAGCGCGAGATCTATGGCTGGCCGGCGAATCTATGCGAGACCACGGCGCTGCGCTTCCATGGCAGCCAGGTGTTTGGCGATTGCACGCGCTATGGCGAGATGCTGATGCGCATGAGCCTGAACGTGACGAGCCTACCACCCAAGGGTCGCGTGAAGCCGCTTGAGGACGAGATCGCGAAGCTTTCGGGCGGCACCTGGCTGCAGGTTAGAAAGCTCCCGGCACCCGAGCGCGGCGGCAAGCCGATCAAGGAGCTCTTGGAGATTCCATCGACCGATTTCAAACTGCACGAGACCTGGAGCGGCAATATGACGCTCGAGCTCGGCAAGTCGGGCCTCTATCCAAACCTACATGCGCTCGAGCCGAGGGAGATTCTCGGCTCCTATTTGATCCGCGCCTCGTGGATTGTGCCCTATCCGGTGCTGCTGTGGTCGAATCGCGGTAGCGGCGGTGCAGGCGGGAAGAAGACAAAGCGGTAGGGGGTAGGCTCAACGCTCGAAGATCGCTTCGGGCAGGAAGGCACAGACCACGAAATTCGGCACGTCGACCACATTGCTGATCCTCAAATCGACCGCGACCGAGCAGATCACATAGGCCTGCTCCTTGGTGAAGCCGCGCTCCTCCAGGAGCCGGATCATGGCAAGGACAGCGTTGCGCGTCGCCAGGTTGAGATCGCCATCGTGATTGACGCCCTCGGCATTGATCGGCATGCCCATGGTCGCGGTGAAGCGCTCGGGCATGGCGAGGCGCGGGTCGGCGAAATAGCTGGTGCGCGCGAACATCGGCCCCGCGATTCTGCGCCGCGCGGCTTCGCCTTGGTGGAGCTTGAAGCGCACCACGCAGCTTGCCTGCATCTCGACCGCGGTCAGGCACACCTCGCCATCGCCCTGCGCGAAATGGCCATCGCCGGTCGAGAACAGCGCGCCCTCGACCGCGACGGGGAGAAACAATTTGGCGCCCTTGGTCAGCTGCTTGACGTCGAAATTGCCGCCGTTCTCGCGCGGCGGCACGGTGCGGAGGCCGCAAGTCGAGATCGGCGCGGCCGCCGGTACCGCGGCGTCGGGGTCGGGCGGAAAGACACGCCCGCCGCGCGCCAAGAGCGCGGCCTCGCGCCTGGTCCAGGCATCGAGCTGCGCATGCGAGGGCGCGACGCCCGAAATGCCCATGAACGGCGCGCCCGGAATCCGAACGCCCGGAATCTCGTGCGCGGTCGCCCAGCCATCTTTGAGCGCCCAGTGCACCAGGAAGTGCTCGGTGAAGAGATCATGCAAGAAGCCCAGGCCCGGCACGATGAGCGAGATGCCACGCGCCTCTGGGATGATGTCGAGGAACTCGACCTCCAAGAGATCGCCGGGCTTGGCGCCCTTGATCGCGACCGGTCCGGTCAGCGGGTGGACCACGCGTGGCGAGAACTTGGTTATGTCGGCCGCCATCGCGCCGGCCGGCAAATAGCCGTCGCTCGAATCGCGCGTCTCGATCAGGAGCTCCTCGCCCTCGGCCACCTCAAGAATCGGCTCGAGATCGGGATGCCAGCGATTGTGGCCGGTCTCGGGCTCATCGCAGAGATGCTTGGCCCGATCGATCCTGATGGTTTTCATGGTCCGCTCCAGACTTACAGCGCCCGATACAGCACCAGCGCATCGACATACCCGTGGCGCGGCGAGAGGAAAGCGTCAGGCAAGCGGCCAACGATATCGAAGCCGCATGACTGCCAGAGGTGCACCGCCGCGTCATTCTTGCTGATCACGAAGTTGAACTGCATCGCGCGGAAACCGCGGGCCCGCGCACGCTCAAGCGAATGCAGGCACATGGCGCGCGCGATGCCTTGGCCGCGCGCCTCGGTGGCGGTGACATAGCCGCAATTCGCCACATGCGCGCCGCCGCCGCCGGTATTGGCGCGGAGATAGTAAGTGCCAAGCACCGTACCATTGGCTTCGGCGACGAACATCTCGTGAACCGGCCGGTGGAAATGCGCGAGCGCGGCCTCGCGGGTCATGTCGCGCGGCAGGGGATAGGTCTCGCCCTCGCGGATCGTCGGCTCGATCACGCGCCAGACCGCGTCGTCGTCCGCCCGCGTCGCGGGACGGATCAGCACGGACGAGGACGTGCTCACAGTCGCGTCCAATCCTCGGCCTGTTCGAACGCATAGGCCGCGCGGTAGATGGTCGGCTCGTCGAAATGCTTGGCGATGAGCATGACGCCGATGGGCAGACCCTCGCTCAACCCGCACGGCACGGACATGGCGGGATGGTGCGTGGCGTCGAACGGCGCGACGTTCAAGAGCATCTCATGCGCGCGGCGCACGATCTCGGCCGGCCCGGCATCGGCTGCGGGCAATTTGGTTGCCTTCAACGGCAGCGTCGGCATCAGAAGCAAATCACAGTCCTTCAGCGCCGCATCATAGGCACCGCGCAGGCGCCGCCATTGGTTCATCGCCTTGGCGTAATAATGCAGGCCATGGCGCTGTTTGATGTAGGTGCCGAGCACGGTCATCATTTTGACCGTGTGCGGCAGCTCGTCGCCGCGCTTCGGCCAATCGCGCATCCGCGCCATAAGACCGATCGCATAGCGATCCATACGGCTCGCGCCTTGGCCCTCGCCCCACATCGCGGTGTTCATGATGCCGTCGAGCGCGACCGGCTGCCAAATGTCGATGCCGTTGCGATGCAAGGGAATCGAAATGTCATGGACCGTCGCGCCGAGTTTCTTGAAGAACGCGGCGGCGGCACGAACCTTGACGTCGACATCGGGCTCCGAGCTCGGCCAGCCAAAGCCCTCGTTCACCACAGCGATGCGAAGCCCCGTGGCGCCACCCCCTAGCATTGACGCATAGGGATGCACGATGACATCGCGCTGGCGCGGGTCGATGTCATCGGGCCCGGCGATCGCTTCGAGCATCAGGGCATTGTCTCGCACGCTCGCCGTGATCGGCCCGGCATGATCGACCGTGATCTCCATCGGCATGATGCCGGTATAGGGCACCAGGCCATAGGTTGGTTTCATGCCGCAAACGCCGGAATAAGCCGCCGGCATGCGGATCGAGCCGCCCTGATCGCCGCCGAGCGCGAGATCAACCTCGCCCAGCCCGACCAGTGTCGCGCAGCCCGAGGACGAGCCGCCCGCCGAATAGCCGAATTTGCGCGGGTTGTGCACCGGGGCATAGGGGCTGGTGTGGCTTGCGCCCGAAAGGCCAAACGCCTCGCACTCGGCCTTGCCGAGAATGGTCGCGCCGGCATCGAGCAAGCGCTCGACCACGGTGGCGTCGAGCTCGGGCACATAGCCCTCGAGCGGCTTGGCCCCGTTCATCATCGGCACGCCGGCCAGCATGACGCTGTCCTTCAGCGCGACTGTTTTGCCCTTCAATGGGCCTGAGGGCGCCCCATCGACGCGCACCTTCCAAGCCCAGGCGCCGTATTTGTTCTCGGCAGCGCTTGGCCGCACCCCAAATTCACGCGGGTATTTGGGGCGTGGTGCGTCCTCGACGAGGCCATCGACATAATTATAGCTCGCGATATAGGTCGGCATCAGGCCGCGATAGGCCTCGATCTCATCCGCATTCAGGATAAAGCCACATTGCGCGGCGATCTCTTCGATCTCTTTGGACGATGGCAAGGCGACGGGCATGGCGCGCTCCCCTTTTTGCTTCGCCTTGTTTGAGCGCCCCCGGCGCGTTCGTCAAATCGGATTACCGCTCCACCACCATCGGGCCGATCGGGCGGCCGCCGAGAATGTGCACGTGGATGTGCGGCACCTCTTGTCCGCCATGGCCGCCGATATTGAGGATCAGGCGATAGCCGTTGTCAGCGAGGCCTAGCTTTCGCGCGATCTCGCCAACGGTTTTGAAAAACACCCCGACCTCCTCGGGCCCGGACTCGCGCGCGAAATCATCCATCGAGACATAGGGCTTTTTCGGGATCACCAGCACATGCACGGGCGCCTTGGGCGCGATGTCGTTGAAGGCGAGCACGGCGTCGTCTTCATAGACTTTCTTCGCCGGCAGCTCGCCGCGCAGGATGCGGGCGAAGATATTGTTCGAATCGTAGACCATGTGCGCCCCCCGCCTTTTTTACTCCGCGCGTTTTTTCTTCTCGTCGAGTCCGGATGTCCCCTTCCGTTTCTCGATTTCCGCATAGACATCGGTCGGTTTGACGCCGCGCTCGGCCCACATCACGAGCAGATGGTAGAGCACGTCGGCGCTCTCGGCGATCAAATCGGCTTTCTGCTGGCTGGTCATCGCAATCACCGCCTCGACCGCCTCCTCGCCGAACTTCTTGGCGATATGGGCGCGGCCTTTGGTGAACAGCTTCGCCGTATAGGAGGTCGTTGGATCTCCACCCTTGCGGCTCTCGATCACCGCGAACAAATCATCCAGCACCGCCGCGCTCGCCTTCTCGCCAGCCATCAAACGCCCTTCCGTTCTAGTGTCTAACCGGGCCGCGCAAGGAGGCGGCGGTTTTCTCGGCGCTCGCCGCGGCTGCATGGTCGCCGAGGCCCGCCATGGCGCGCGCCAGGTATGCATGCCCGCTCGCGCTGTTCGGCTTTAGCGCGATTCGCTCATAAGCGAGCGCCCGGGCAAGCCGGTGCTGGCCACACTTCGACGCGGCGATGGTGAGCGTTTGGGTCAGCGCGTCGCGCTGGGCGTGGCTGCCACCGAAGCGATTGGCCATGGCGCGAAGGTTCAACAAGTGCTCCACGGTCGCCGCATAGTCCCCTCTGCCGAACGCAAGGAGCGCGCGGCAAACCGGCAAGCCGACCTCGCGCGTCATCATGGCGTTACTGCCCGTCCCCGTGCGCGCGAGGCGCTCCTGCGCGGCGAGCAGTCTGGTGGCCTCGGCTTCGCGCCCGGTCGCGGCGAAGCACATCATGGCGTGCATGTCGTTGAACGCATAATAGGTGTCCTCGGCTAGGCCGGCATAAATCTCGGCAAGCTCGCGCCAGCGTGCGCCGCAATCGATATCGAGCAGATGGAGCCGCCAGAGCAGCGCCGAGGCATCGAGCATGTCGAGCGCGACCTTGGAACGGCTGGCGCGGATCGGCCCGTCATAGAGCGTGAGCACCTTCCGCACGTCGCCCCGGTCAAGATAATAGAGCGCGAGGTGCCACCAATTGTGCACGGCGAAAAAATTGCCGGGCGCCCAATCCGCTTCGCGGCTTTCGAGCCATTGAATGCCATCGGCGTGGCGTGCCTGCATCTCGCAAACATGCGCGAGGGCATGGATGCCCCACGCATCCTTCGGGTTGAGCGCGATGGCGCGTTTGGCGGCCGATTCGGCGCCGCCATAATCGCCCATCTCTTCGAGACCAAAGGCATGCATGCTGAGGGCATAGCCATAGCCCGGCGTCTGACTGTCCCACGCCGGCAGCACGCGCGCGACGCGGTCGCGTAAATTCAGTGCATCGCCAACAAAAAAATCGCCGATATGCCCGATCTGCAGCGCCAGGAGATCGCGCGGGTGATCGATCAAGACGCGTTCGAGCACATCGGGCACGCCCTGATAGTGGCCCTCGAGCCACGCCCGCGCCGCCTTGATGTGGCCGCGTTCGCGGTCATTGGCCGTGTTGCCGAGCGCCTCGGCCGCCTCGACCGTGCGCTTCAGCTCCGCCTCCGCCGCGCGGTCGGTCGAAAGCGAAAGTAGATGCGCCTTCAGAATGTGCCCGAACACAAAGGAAGGATCGCCTTCGATCACGCCATTGATGGTCGCGAGCGGATCGCCGACATAGGCGTTGAGCTCGCCGAGCGCCTTCTCGAAACCGTCGAGCGAGGCTCGATTCTTGGCGCTGGTCGGTTCGCCGCGCGCGTCGGTCATGGCCATGGGGCTCGTCTCCCTGTCGTCAAACCGGGATCAGCGTACCGGAATACCGGCATGCCTCATGCCTTGTTTTGCTTGCTGGATCGAATAGGTCCCAAAATGAAAGATCGAGGCGGCAAGCACGGCGGTGGCATGGCCGTCGCGAATACCCTCGACCATATGATTCAACGTGCCGACGCCGCCAGACGCGATCACCGGCACGGTTACGGCATCGGCGATCCCGCGCGTGAGCGGAATGTCATAGCCCGCCTTGGTGCCGTCACGATCCATCGACGTGACCAGCAATTCGCCGGCCCCGGCCGTGACCATGCGGCGCGCCCAGTCGATGGCGTCGATGCCGGTGGCATTGCGCCCGCCATGGGTGAAGATTTCGAACCGCGCGCCAACGCGCTTGGCATCGATCGCGACAACGATACATTGGCTGCCAAACTTCTCCGCGGCCTCTTGAACGAAGCTTGGGCGCTTGACCGCCTCGGTGTTGATCGAAACTTTATCAGCGCCGGCGAGCAGAAGTTTTCGCACATCCTCGATCGCGCGGACACCGCCGCCGACCGTGAGCGGCATGAAACAGGCCTCGGCGGTACGCGAAACGACGTCATAAAGAATGTCGCGCGCCTCGTGACTCGCCGTAATATCGAGAAAGCACAGTTCGTCAGCACCCTGCGCGTCATAGAGGGTCGCCTGCTCGACCGGATCGCCCGCGTCTTTCAGATCAACGAAGCGCACGCCCTTGACCACGCGGCCGGCATGAACGTCCAAGCACGGAATGACGCGCATCTTCAACATGACGGCGCGCCTAAGCCTTGCCCCCACTCAGGGACGGTGATTTCAGAATCGCGAGCGCCTCGGCTGGGTCGATTCGCCCATCGTAAAGCGCTCGACCCGCGATCACGCCGATAATGCCCGCGGACTCGACCGCTTTGAGTCGGCGCAGATCGTCATGGCTGGAGACTCCACCCGAGGCGATCACCGGTGTTTTGATCGCGCGCGCGAGGGCGGCGGTTGCCTCGACATTCATGCCTTCGAGCGCGCCATCGCGTTCGATATCGGTATGAATGATTGCGGCGACGCCGGCATCCTCAAACGCCATGGCAAGATCGAGGGCCGTGACGCTGGAGGTTTCGGCCCAGCCCTCGACCGCGACCATGCCGGCGCGCGCGTCGATGCCGACCGCGATCTGTCCCGGAAAAATCTTGCACGCTTCGCGAACAAGGTCGGGACTCTTCAGCGCGACGGTGCCAAGAATGACTCGCGCGACGCCACGCTCGAGCCAGGCCTCGATCGTTGCCAGGTCGCGAATGCCGCCGCCGAGCTGCACCGGAATCTTTACGCTGCTCAGAACCGCGGCGACCGCCGGGCCGTTCAACGGCCGGCCGGCGAAGGCGCCATTGAGGTCGACGATATGAAGCCATTCGAAGCCCTGCGCCTCGAACGCCTTGGCTTGGCCCGCCGGATTGTTCGAAAACACAGTCGCCTGCGCCATGTCGCCGCGCACGAGCCGCACGCAGGCGCCGTCTTTCAAATCGATGGCGGGGAATAGAATCATTGGACAATCAATTGTGCCGGACGTTCGGTCATAAATCCTTCGAATAATAGAGACCGGCGATCAACGTACCCGCAACCTTGGCGTATTTCGGGTGGCGGCCCCAGCGCACGAACCCCTTGCCCTCATAGAGCGTGATCGCGGCGCTCTGCGTTTCGCGCACCGAAAGGTTCATGACTTCGAAGCCGCGAACCCGCGCCTCATCGAGCGCGGCCTCGAGCAGCGCGCGCGCCAGGCCATGGCCGCGCGCCCAGGGCGCCACGAAATGGGTATCGACCAAACAGGCATGGGCCCAGGCCTCTTTCTGGCGCGGCGGGCTGACCAATTGGATCGAACCCGCCACCACATCATCGAGCTTGGCCAGATACAGTTTGCGCTCGGGGATGACGAGCACGCCGCGCCAATAACGCTCAAAAACGTCGCGCTCGGGCGCGCGTACCCAGCCAAATCCCGCGCCATCCAGGATCGCCGCGGCCGCGGCATCGCACAGATCGCCAAGATCGCGGCGATTGAGCGAGGTGACGAGCTCGACGTCGATTTTCGGCTTGGTCTCTTGCTCCGCCATCGCCTTCGTCCCTATGCCCGCCACGCGAGAAAATTGGCGATCAGCCTGAGGCCGAGCGCCTGGCTCTTCTCGGGATGAAATTGCGTGCCCACCATGTTGTCGCGTCCGACGATCGCCGCAATGGTTCCGCCATAGTCGACGCTCGCCAGAACGGCGCCCGAATCGCTCGGCGCAAGATAGTAGCTATGCACGAAATACGCATGTTCGCCGTCCGCGATGCCTTTGAGGACCGGATGATTCGGCGCCGCGATGGCGAGGTCGTTCCAGCCCATATGGGGGATTTTGAGCTGGGCGTCATTAGGCTCGAGATGAATCACCTCGCCGTCGATCCAACCGAAGCCTTCATGCACGCCATGTTCGCGGCCGCGCCGCGCCATCAATTGCATGCCAACGCAAATGCCGAGAAATGGCTTGGCTTGGCGCGTCACAGCTTCGTCGAGCGCTTCCCACATGCCCGGCAGGTGCTTGAGCCCGGCGCGACAATCGGCGAACGCGCCGACACCCGGCAGCACGATGCGGCTCGCGTCCTTCAGCGCCGAAGCCTCGCTGGTCACGCGGATCTCTTCGGCGCTGCCGGATTCGCGCGCGGCGCGCTCGAATGCCTTGGCGGCCGACCTGAGATTGCCCGAACCGTAATCGATGATCGCGACGGTCATGACCAGAAGCCCGGCGATGGGCCGAGGTCGAAGGCGGGCGACGGCCGCGGCGGAGCGGGCGGCGCCTCGGGCCGTGATGGCGACGCCACGCTCTGACGCTCCGCTAGGCGGATCAGCGCGTGCGCGCGATCGGCGGCCGCGATCACGTCGATCAGTTTGTAGCCGCGCGCCTCGAGCGAGAGGCGCCTTATGTCATGCGCCGATACGCCGCATAATACCTGGCCGCCGAGCACAGCAAGTCCGCGCGACAACGGATCGAGGCCCAGCAATTCGGGCACGCCTATGGTCACGGCGAGTAGCGCCAAGGCGCCGAGCGCGGCGGTCCAGGCGCCGCAACCGATGGCATGGAATGGCGCGAAGAAGAAGGCGAGCCAGTCGAAGCCCTCACGCACCAGCACAAGATCGCGCGCCACCGCGGCGTCGAGCGGGCCTTCGGCGCCGGTTCCGCCGCCTTGAGCGGAGGGCGGGCGATAGACGGCATAGAGTCGCATCGGATCAGCTCTTGAGCGTACCGGTCAGCGTGCCCTTGGTCGACGGCACCGCCGCGAGCGCCCGCTGGTCGAGCTCGACCGCCTCGCGCAGCGCGCGTGCCAGCCCTTTGAAGCACGACTCGACGATATGGTGGCTGTTCTCGCCGTAGAGGTTTTCGATGTGGAGCGTGATGCCGGCGGCCTGCGCGAAGGCTTGGAACCATTCCTTGAACAGTTCCGTATCCATTTCGCCGAGCTTCGGCCGTTCGAAACGCACCTTCCAGATCAAATAGGGCCGGTTCGAGACATCAAGCGCCACGCGCGAGCAGGTTTCATCCATGGGGATGACCGCAGCGCCATAACGCCTAATGCCGCGCCGATCGCCGAGCGCCTTCGAGACCGCCTCGCCGATCGCGATGCCGGTATCCTCGGTGGTGTGGTGGAAATCGATGTGTAGATCGCCCTTCGCCCGGCACACCAGATCGATCAGGCTGTGGCGCGACAGCTGCTCCAGCATGTGATCGAGAAATCCGATGCCGGTCGCGACCTCGTAACGGCCGGTGCCGTCAAGATCGAGCTCGACTGAAATATGGGTTTCCTTGGTGACCCGCTCGACGCGGGCCCGACGCGGTGTAGCTGTCATGGCACAGGAAGCGTTTGCCCCAGGGGCTTTGGCGGGCCCCCTTGTAGCAAGTCGCGCCGCGTCGCGCCAGCCTCCCAGACCCAAACCCCGATCACCAGCCTTGAATGAAGCCCCCTCGTCCTTACATGCTAGGTCCGCGCCCGCCGATCAGGAGCCACGATGTCCGAGACCCGCCCGCCGACCGCCCACGGCACCACCATTCTCTCCGTCCGCAAGGGCCGCGAGGTGGTGATCGCGGGCGATGGCCAGGTCACGCTCGGCCAGATCGTGCTCAAGTCGAACGCGCGGAAGGTCCGCCGGCTTGGTGATGGCTCGGTCATCGCCGGCTTTGCCGGTGCGACGGCCGACGCCTTCACGCTGTTCGAGCGGCTCGAGGCCAAGCTCGAACAATACCCCGCCCAGCTCACCCGGGCCTGCGTCGAGCTCGCCAAGGACTGGCGCACCGACCGCTATTTGCGCCGGCTCGAGGCCATGATGGCGGTGGCCGATGAGGGCACCTCGCTCGTGCTGACGGGGATCGGCGATGTGCTCGAGCCGGAGGATGGACTGATCGGCATCGGCTCGGGCGGGCCATTCGCGCTCGCCGCCGCGCGCGCGCTGATCGACTTCGATTCGCTCGACGCCGAGGCCATAGCCAAAAAGGCCATGGGCATCGCCGCTGATCTTTGCATCTATACCAATCGATCGATTCTGATCGAGCGCCTGCCGAAATAGAAAGTCCTGCGACCGTGAGTTCATTCAGCCCGCGCGAGATCGTTTCCGAGCTCGACCGCTTCATCGTCGGCCAGCGCGAGGCCAAGCGCGCCGTCGCGATCGCGCTCAGAAATCGCTGGCGCCGGCAGCAACTGACACCCGAGTTGCGGGAAGAGGTGATGCCCAAGAATATCCTGATGATCGGACCCACGGGCGTCGGCAAGACCGAAATCGCGCGCCGGCTTGCGCGGCTCGCCCAGGCGCCGTTCATCAAGGTCGAGGCGACCAAGTTCACCGAGGTCGGCTATGTCGGCCGCGATGTCGAGCAGATCGTGCGCGATCTCCTGGAAATCGGCATCCACATGCAGCGCGATTCGATGCGGAAAGAAGTCACCGCCAAGGCCGAGCTGGCGGCCGAGGAGCGCGTGCTCGACGTGCTGGTAGGCGAAGGCGCCAGCGCCGAGACCCGCGCGAAATTCCGCAAGCGCCTGCGCGAGGGCGAATTCGCCAGTAAGGAAATCGAGCTCGAGGTCGGCGACAACACCGCGCCGACGCTACCAACCTTCGAAGTGCCCGGCATGCCCGGTGCGCAGATGGGTATGCTCAATCTGGGCGACATGCTCGGCAAGGCGTTCGGCGGGCGAACCAAGCGGAAGAAGCTGAGCGTCGCCGATTCCTATGACGTGCTGGTCGCGGAAGAGAGCGACAAGCTGTTGGACAATGAGCGCGTGGTGCGCGCGGCGATCGAACGCGTCGAGAACCACGGCATCGTCTTCATCGATGAAATCGACAAGATATGCGGTCGCGGTGGCGAGCACCGCATTGGCGGCGATGTCAGCCGCGAGGGCGTGCAACGCGATCTATTGCCGCTGATCGAGGGCACGCCGGTCTCGACCAAGCACGGCACGGTGAAGACCGACCATATCCTCTTCATCGCCTCGGGCGCGTTTCATCTGGCGAAGCCATCCGACCTTCTGCCGGAGCTTCAAGGCCGGTTGCCGATCCGTGTCGAGCTGAAGGCGCTTTCGCGCGACGATCTGAAACGCATTCTGACCGAGCCCGAGAACAGCCTCTTGAAACAATATGTCGCACTGATGAAAACCGAAGACGTGACGCTCGATATCAGCGCCGACGCGCTCGACGCGATCGCTGATCTCGCGGCCGAGGTCAACCGCTCGATCGAGAACATCGGCGCGCGGCGGCTCCACACGGTGATGGAGAAGCTCCTGGAAGATGTCAGTTTCGACGCCAGCGAAAAAAGCGGCACGGTGGCGCAAATCGATGCCGCCTATGTGCGCGAGCATGTCGGCGCGCTCGCCAAGAACGCGGACCTCAGCAAGTTCATTTTGTAGGCGTTGGCCGCTTCCGTCTGGGCAGCCGCTTCGCGCTCCGTCGTAGCCACGCCGCGAGATCAGCCTCGGCAATTCGACCGGCAGCGAGATCGACCATCATGACCACGGCCTCGCCTTCGGGTGCCGCGAGCCAATAGCCGTTCCGACGCAGGAAGACATAGGCGGCCATCAGCGCGATGCGCTTGTTGCCGTCGACAAACGGATGGTTGCGCGCGAGCCCGTGTGCATAGGAAGCCGCAAGATCGAACAGGTCGGGCTCGCCATAGGCCAAAAGATGCTGCGGCCGGGCGATGGCCGATTCGAGCAACCCGTCGTCACGAACCCCCGAGCGCCCACCATGCTCGGCGATCAGGCGCTCGTGCAGCGCCCGCACGAACGCCACGCCGAGCCATTCGAGCCGGCGCATGTTGCGATTCTATTTCGCCAGCTCGCGGAGCGCGTTGCGATAGTCGCGCAAACCTTCGTCGGCGGCCTCCATCTGTGCCTGGAACGCGGCGTCATAGGGCGTCAACTCATAGCCCGATGGCGTCTCGACCAGGAACAGTGTGTCGCCCTTCTTTACCTTGAGGCGCGCCAGCGCCTCCTTCGGTAGCACGACTCCCGCCGAATTGCCGACACGCGTGATCTTTGCTTTGAGCATGGTGCCCGCTCGTCTCCTAGACGATTGACTCGCGATTACGTTATTACATATGTAATAACAAAGGGTCAACACTCCTAGTGGTCCGATCCAGACGCTTGGTTCCCGAGCGTCCGGTGAATCGGACCACCAGATCAATGGGCTGGTGGTGCGATTCAGCTAACGGACGGGTAGCATCCGTTAGCATCGCACCACTAGCGTTTCTTCCTGAGCAACACATAGAGCGCGCCCTGGCCGCCATGATTGGGCTCGGCCGGCGCGAAGCTCATCACGGCGTCGCGCAAGGCGGCTTCGGCGAGCCAACGCGGCACCGCGCCGCGCAACACGCCACCGCCCGCTTTGCCAACGCCCGTCACGACCAACACACAACGCTTGCCGCGCTCCTGGCTTGCCGAGATGAAACGGTTGAGCGCGTCATGCGCTTCGCGTTGCGTCATGCCGTGCAGATCAAGCTTGGCCTCGATCGCGATGTGGCCACGCCGGAGTTTCGACGTGGTGCGGCGGTCGATACCGGGCGTGCTGGGCGGCGTGCTGATCACGACAACCGGCGGCGGTGATGACGCGCGCATTGGCGTCGCCGGCGCCGGCGCCGGATCGGGTTTGAGCCGAGCGCGCTTCGGTTTAGCGGACGCGATCAATGGTGCTTGTGGCTTGGCCGCGACGCGCGTGGTAACGCGCTTCAGCGGCTCGACATTGGCCACAATGCGCCGCCAGAGCGCGAGATCGTCATCGCTGAGCTTACGCTTGGACATGAAGGACTAAGAGCGGAGGCCGTGAGCCCCCGCGCCCCCATCAATCATCCACGATCACGATATGCAGCCGACGCGGGCCGTGCGCCCCGAGCTCGATCTTTTGTTCGATGTCGCCGGTGCGCGACGGCCCCGTGATCAAATTCACCGTGCGCGGCATGGCACCCTTGGCGCGCAGCAGATCGAAGCCTTCTTCATAGGCACCGACCATTTGCGCGGCACGCAACACGACCACATGAGTCTCGGGCATGAAATTGAGCGTGGTTGGATGCTCGGGCCCCGACGCCATCATAAGCGTGCCGGTCTCGGCGACGCCGCACAGCGCGCCGGTGACGCCAACTTGATCGGCGTCGACCGGTTTGCCGCGGCGGATCGCCAGCATTTTCTGGCTCGCCCAACCATAGCGATCGAGCGCGGGGTCGGGCGCCATGATCACATCGGCCGGCAGATTTTGGCCCTTCAAATAGTCGACCACCGCACCCGGCACGTCGTCATCCTTGGCCACACGCGAGACGCTGGCCTTGACCGCCTCGGCCATGCGAATGAACAACGCGACCTGTTCCTCGCGCGGCAATTGGCCGCGCGCCGGAACAAGATTTCGCGCGTGGCTTTTCAGGCGCGCCTCGCAGGCCGCCCGCGCCTCGCCCTGTAGCTCGCCGCGTCCGAGCGCGCGCCGAATGTTGCCGAGGATCGCCGCTCTGCCGCCCTCGCTCATGCTGCCCCCCTGGTGCGCCGCCATTGCGCACGGAACGTCGCGCCCTCGGGCGCCGGAAAATCACGCGTCGCGGTCCAGCCCTGGCCCAGCGGCAGACTCGCAAGCCGCCCGCGCCGCCCGCCGATGACACGGAGCGCCTTGACTCCAAGCCAGGTCGCCCGCGCATAGAGCGCCGGTCGCTTGGCCAAATACGCCCAAACGCCGATGCCGCTACGGAGCGCCGCTGGCGCTTCGGCGCGTTCGTATTCACGCTCGCGCCAATCGCGCATCAAGGCCGGCAAAGGAATCCCCATCGGGCAGACCGATTCGCACCGCCCGCAAAAAGTCGAGGCATTGGGCAGCGGCGCGGCCTTGTCGATGCCGATCAGGCTGGGCGTTATGACCGCGCCCATCGGCCCGGTATAAACCGCGCCATAGGCGTGCCCACCGACCGATTTATAGACCGGGCAATGATTGAGGCACGCCGCGCAACGGATACAACGCAACATCGCCTGTTGCTTGGTACCCATCAAAGCGCTTCGGCCATTATCGAGCAGCACGACGTGGAATTCCTCCGGCCCATCCAAATCGCCGGGCCGGCGCGCGCCGGTCGAGAACGTGTTGTAGACCGTGAATTCCTGACCCGATGAGGTGCGCGCCAAAACACGTGCCACGGTCAGCGCATCCTCGATGGTCGGTACGATCTTGTCGATGCTCGCGAGCACGATATGCGTGCGCGGCAGGATTTGCGACAGATCGCCATTGCCCTCGTTGGTGATGATCATGCTCGAGCCGGTTTCGGCGATCAAAAAATTCGCGCCGGTGAGCCCGATATCCGCCTCGTGATAACGCGGGCGCAACATCTCGCGGGCTTCCGCGATCAACGCAGGAATTTCGGCCGGGCGGCGCGCGTGATTGTGGTGCTCGGCAAATGTATCGGCGACATCCTCCTTGGTCAGATGGATCGCCGGCGCGGTGATGTGGCTCGGCGTTTCGCCGCGCATCTGGATGATATATTCGCCGAGATCGGTTTCGATCGGCGTCAGCCCGGCGGCTTCGAGATAGGCATTGAGGCCGATTTCCTCGCCGACCATGGATTTACCTTTGGCCATGGTCTTGGCGCCGCGCTTCTTGCAGATCGCGACGATCGCCTCGCGCGCTTCGCCGGCGGCTTGGCACCAATGGATGTGGCCACCCGACGCCTCGACATTCTTCGCGAAGGTATCGAGATAGAAATCCAGATTCTCGAGCGTGTGATTCTTGAGCGCGATGGCTTCGCGTTTCAGCGCGTCATATTCCGGCAATTCGCCGACCGCGCGGCCTTTGAAATCGACAAAGTCGCGCCTGATATTATCAAGCGCGCGCTGGAGTTGAGCATTGCCAAGTGCCTTGACCGAGTTGGCACGGAAATTCTCGCTGGTGAGTGCCGGCATCTCAGCCCCGAGTCTTTTTCCAGGCGGCACGAAAGGTCGGGCCTTCGGGTGCCGGGAAATCGCGCGTCGCTGTCCAGCCGGCGGCGAACGGCAGCGCTGCGAAGCGACCTTTGCCACCAAAGACGCTCAACACGGCGATGCCAAACTTGGTCGCGAGCGCGTAGAGCGCCGGGCGCTTGGCGAGAAAGGCCCAGACATCGAGGCCAAGGCGAAAGCGCGGCGGTGAAAGTTTTTTCTCATGCTCCTGTTCGCGCCATTGCCGCATTAATTTGGGCAAGGGAATGCGCATCGGGCACACCGATTCGCAGCGGCCGCAAAAGGTCGAGGCATTGGGCAAATGCCGCGCCTCTTCAATGCCGATCAGATTGGGCGCGAGCGCCGCGCCAATCGGACCCGGATAGACCCAGCCATAGGCATGGCCGCCAACCGAGGAATAGACCGGGCAATGATTCATGCAGGCCGCGCATTTGATGCAGCGCAGCACTTCGCGGAACTCGCCGCCGAGAATTTTCGTGCGGCCATTGTCGAGCAGAATGATGTGAAAGGCCTCGGGACCGTCGGGATCGCCCGCGCGACGCGGCCCGGTCGCGAGCGTCGTATAGGTGCTGAATTCCTGCCCCGTGGCTGAGCGCGCGAGCAGGCGTAACAGGGTCGAGGCGTCTTCAAGCGTCGGCACCACCTTCTCGACCGTCGCGAGCACGATGTGCACCTTGGGCAAAATCTGCGTCAGTTCGGCATTGCCCTCATTGGTGACGAGAATGATCGAGCCGGTTTCGGCGACCAGGAAATTCGCGCCCGTGATACCAGCGCCGGCGGCGAGATAGCGCGGGCGCAAGAATTGCCGCGCCTCGGCGACCATGTCGCTCGCTTCGCTTAAGTGCCGCGTCTTGTGGTGTTCGAGGAACAGATCGGCGACCTGTTCCTTGGTCTTGTGCACGGCGGGTGCGAGGATATGGCTCGGCCGTTCATGGGCGAGCTGGATGATGTATTCGCCAAGGTCGGTTTCGACCGGCTCGATGCCGTTCGCTTCGAGGAATTCATTGAGGCCCAATTCCTCGGCGACCATGGATTTCGATTTGGTCGCGGTCTTCGCGCCATGCCCACGCAGAATTTCAAGAATCGCGCGCCTTCCATCATCGGGCGTCGGGCACCAATGCACCGTGCCGCCGGCGGCCTCGACATTCTCGGCGAAGCGATTCAGATAAAAGTCGAGATGCGTGAGCGCGTGTTGTTTGATCGCGATGCCTTCATCGCGCAAATCTTCGAACTCGGGTAGTTTCTGAATCGCTTCGAGGCGCTTCAGTGAAAAGCCAACCTTGAACGAGGCGAGCGATTTTTGCAGCTCGGCATCGGCCAGGGCGCGCTTGGCGGCTTGTTTGAAATCGAGGCTATGCGGCTCCATGGCGGCGCGTGTAATGCCCTACACCAAATCTCGATGAGCGTGACTCATCGAGATTTGGCCGGCGCGACCGCGCCGCCATGGAGCCGCATAGGCGGCGAACCAGGAACAGACGGCTCGCCAATCGCGGGGCGATCGCCCATGCCGGCCAAGACCTCGGCGACATGACGCGCCTTGATCGGCCGGCCTTCGCGGCTTAACCGCCCGGCCATGTTCATCAAACAGCCGAGATCGCCGGCGAGCACGGTGCCGGCGCCGGTTGCAGCGATATCAGCGGTCTTGTCCGAGACCATGCGGGTCGAGATTTCGGGATATTTGATACAGAACGTGCCGCCGAAGCCGCAGCAAATATGCGCGCCGGGCAATTCCTTGAGCGCGAGGCCGGTGACGCTCGCGAGCAATTTGCGCGGCTGGCCGTGGACGTTGAGCTCGCGGAGCCCTGAGCAGGAATCATGATAGGTCACGGCGCCATCGAAGCGCGCATCGACGCCGGCGAGCCCCCGCACATCGACCAGGAACGAGATCAATTCATGGGTTTTCGCCGCGAGTTTTTCCGCGCGCGCGTGCCATGACGGCTCATCGGCGAACAGATCGGGGTAATGCGCCTTGATCATGCCGCCGCAGCTGCCAGATGGCGCGACGACATAGTCAAAAGGTTCGAACAGCGCGATGACCGCGCGAGCAATGTCTTTGGTGTGTTGGCGCGCGCCTGAATTATAGGCAGGTTGGCCACAGCAGGTTTGCGCCTCTGGCACCTCGACGGTGCAGCCGGCGCGTTCGATCAGCTTGACCGCGGCGAAGCCGACGCTCGGGCGAAACAGATCGACCAGGCAGGTGACGAACAGCCCGACACGGGGCTTCTTCTCGGTCATGACGGCGATGGTTCATTGCTAGGAGCGAAGGCCGAGACAATGGCTTGCGAGGGGGAGGATGGCAAGCTAGGACGCGGGCTCATCCGGCGCCCGGCCCGGCGCATTGCCTTTTCAGCGGCGCGACCTCGCTAACCGGGCGAACCCCATACGAGCCTGCTTAGACGCCAGGGCCGTCGTTGACCGGCGTATCCATTGTCCGGCGGTCTGCGGGCATTGATGATTCCCGTGTTCGGCTGCTAGGCTATCTGCGACAGCGAGATGTTCGGGCGCGCCCAACTGTGATTTCTAGCAACGCAAACCGTTCGGCATTTCCACCCCGCCGCCACATGCGGCGCGCTGGTTCACCGATAGGGTTCTTGTTAGATGGATAACCCAAGAGTCGTCCGTCGCCTTGCGGCGATCCTCGCCGCCGATGCGGTGGGATATTCGCGCCTGATGGGAAAGGACGAAGAGGCCACACTCGCGGCCCTGACCGGCCATTTGAGCGAGGTGATCCATCCCGCAGTTGAGCAACACAGGGGCCGGCTGGTCAAGACGACGGGTGACGGCTTTCTCGCCGAGTTCGGTAGCGTCGTCGATTCCCTCCGTTGCGCCGTGGCGATTCAGGAAAGCATAGCCGCGCGCAACGAAGCGATCCCGGTGGACCGCCGCGTCGTGTTCCGGATCGGCATCAATCTCGGCGACGTCATCGTGCAGGATGGCGACGTGTTCGGCGACGGCGTCAACGTCGCGGCGCGCCTCGAGGGGCTGGCCGAGCCCGGCGGCATCTGCATGTCGGAAGACGCCTACCGGCAGGTGCGCGGCAAGCTCGACCTCGGCTTCAAAGACCTCGGCCCCCAGAAAGTCAAGAACATCGCCGATACCCTGCACGCCTATCAGGTCATCATCGGGACGCCGTCTGGCGTTTCAGCCCAGACCCAGGACAGGACAGTGGCCGGCTTCGGCGACAGGCCGGCGATCGCAGTGCTGCCTTTCAACAATATGAGCCAAGACAGCGAGCAGGAATATTTCGCCGACGGCATCACCGAGGACATCATCACGGGCCTCTCGCTCTGGCGCTGGCTGCCGGTCATCGCGCGCAACACAACCGCCACCTACAAGGGGCGCTCGGTCGACGTGAAACAGGTCGGCCGCGAGCTCGGCGTGCGCTACGTGCTCGAGGGCAGCGTGCGCAAGGGCGGCAATCGGGTGCGCATCACCGCGCAGCTGATCGACGCCAGCACCGGCGCGCATGTCTGGGCGGAACGTTATGACCGAAGCTTCGACGACATCTTCGCCCTCCAGGACGAGATCACCGAACGTATCGTCAGCGTGATCGCGCCCGAGATCACCCGATTCGAAGGCCAACGCGTGGTCAATACACCGCCTGCGGATCTTGGCGCATGGGATCTGCTCCATCGCGGCCTTTGGCACGTCAGTCGCTATACCGAGGACGACAGCAGGCAGGGACGCGCGCTGCTCGAGCAGGCGTGCGAGCGCGACCCGACCTGGGCTTTGCCCAATAGCTGGCTTGCGCTCAATCATATCGCGGCAGCCCTTCTCGGATTGGAAGCGGATGCCGCCCAAGCGCTTTCAAAAGGAGTGGTGTTGGCCGAGAAAGCGGCTGGGCTGGATCGCCATGACGCATTGTGTCGCGCTGCACTCAGCGTCGCCTACTTCTGGGTGAACCTGGCCCGTTCCATCGCGGAAGGCGAAAAGGCGATCGAGCTGAATCCGAGCCTAGCCATGGGCCATTTCGGGCTTGGCACCTCGAGGGGCTACACCGGTCGATGGCAGGAGGCGCTGGGCCCGCTGCAAACCGCCCGCCGCCTCAGCCCGCGCGATCCGCTCGTTACGTTCGTGATGGGCATGGAAGCGATCGCACATACCATGTTGCGAGACTATGACTCGGCGATCGAAATCGCGCGTAAGGCCATTCAGGAACAGCCCACCAATGTGCGCGCGCGACACCGCCTCGCGGTCGCGTTGGCTCAAAAGGGCGATCTGGATACCGCACGAAAGGCGTTCGAGGAGTCGAAGAAGTTCATTCCCAATCCCACTGTGGCTTTTTTCAATGCCACCTATCCATTCGATCGGCCCGAGGACCGGGAATTCTTTTTCGATGGGCTGCGCAAGGCCGGTTGGGAAGGGTAGGGCGCGATCAATCGCCTCGATCTGCCGCGATTTTTCGGGCATCAGGCCCAACACCCTGAAATCCGTCCCTTTTCGCCAGCTTTGACCCCCCTCGGCACCAGCACGAAATACCGCCCCTTGGCGTTCATCACGCCGGCGTGCTCGCCGGCTTTGTCGCCCGTGCCGAAAAATATATCGCCGCGCACCGGGCCGACGATGGCGCCGCTACGCGCTTCGCCCCGCTCCTGCCCGCGGCGCAAAATTCCTCCGGCGCAACCGGGTCAACTTGGTCGGAACATGCTCTAGACTCAGGGCGGGCGGTGCGCGAAGCTTTCGAGCATCCCGATCCATTAGGAGGGCTGGACATGGCCGCGCCATTGACCGACCGCACCGTCCGGATCGAGGGCGGCATCACGCTCCACTATGTCGAAGCGGGCACGGGCAAGCCGCTCATCATCATTCCCTCCTGGTCGCTCACCGGCGCGGCCTATAAGCACCAGCTCGATGTCCTCTCGCGCGGGCGGCGCGTCATCGCGCTCGACATGCGGGGGCACGGCGAATCGAGCAAGCCCGAGCACGGCTATCGGGTCAGCCGGCTCGCCGCCGATTTGCGCGCGGTGATCGAGGCGCTCGACCTCGCGGAGGTCGACCTGATGGGCCATTCGATCGGCAGCTCGATCATTTGGAGCTATTGCGATCTGTTCGGCGCCTACCGGCTCGGGCGCCTGATTTTCGTCGATCAGGCGCCCTCGGTCACAGCCAAGCCCGATTGGTCGGCGGCCGAGCGCGTCACCTATGGCTGTCTCCTTCCCGATCTGCCCGCGCTCGCCGAATTCTATATGCAGGTGCGCGCAGCCGAGACGGCGGAAGCAACCGCGCCGGTGATCGCCCGCCTGTTCTCCCCCTCGCTGCCGCGCGCCGACCTGTTGTATTTCGCCAGCGAGATCGTGAAGCTGCCGCGCCGGCACGCGGCCGACCTCCTCTATGATCACTGCTCGCTCGATTGGCGCGACGTGATCAAGACGATCCGCCGCCCGACCCTGGTGGTCGGCGCACGAGCCAGCATCTTCTCGGCCGAATCGCAGGAATGGATCGGGGCCCAAATTCCCGGCGCGCAAGTCGAGATCTTCGCGGCCCATGAAGGCGGCTCGCATTTCATGTGCTACGAGAACCCGGCCAAGTTCAACGCGCTGGTCGAGACGTTTTTGCGCTGAGGAGCCTAATCGCCAACCGGAATTGCCCTCGGCAGCAGCACGAAATAACGCCCCTTGGCGTTCATCACGCCGGCATGCTCGCCGGCTTTATCGCCCGTGCCGAAGAAGATGTCGCCGCGCACGGGGCCGGTGATCGCGCCGCCGGTATCCTGCGCGATCATCAGGCGGCGGAACTTGCCATCGGGCGCCTCGAGCGATGAAGTTTCGAGCCAGAGCGGCGCGCCGAACGGCATGAGCTTGCGGTCAACCGCGAGCGAGCGCCCGGCGGTGAGCGGTATGCCTTCGGCGCCGATCGGCCCGTCGTTCGCGTCAAGCCCATCCTGCCAGCGGAAAAACACATAAGACGGGTTCTTGTTCATGACCGCGGGCGCCTTGGCCGGGTTTCGCGCGAGCCAGGCGCGGATCGTCTGCATCGAGACGTTGCCCTTTTCAAGCGCACCGTCATCGAGCAGCGCCTTGCCGATGGCGACATAGGGCCGGCCGTTCGCTGCTTCATAGCCGACGCGCCGCATCGAGCCGTCAGCCAGAGCGAGGCGGCCAGAGCCTTGGATTTGCAGAAAAAAGGCATCGACCGGATCATCGACCCAGGCGAGCACCGGCGCGCGGCCGTCGAGCGCGCCGGCTTCGATCTCGGCCCTTGCCTGATAGGGCACCAGGCGATCCTTATCGACCCGGCCGGCGATGCGTTCGCCCTTCCAGGCATCGCGGAATTGGCCGAGATCGACGGTCACCAGATCGCTTGGCCTGCCATGAAGCGGCACGCGAAAGCGCGCATCCTTCTTGAGGGCGGCTTTCAGCTCAGGCTCGTAATAGCCCGTGAAGAGGCCCTCTGGCTTGCCATCGGCGCGCACCTCGAAGGGCTGAAAATGCGTCTCGAAGAAGCGCCGCGCCGCGCCGTTATCCATTGGCGCGCGCTTGCGTGCTTCCGCGCAAACCGGCTTCCAATCAGCGGCGGTGCCGGAGAAATTTCCGCCCATGGGGCGCTCGGTGGGTAATTTGTCGATTCGTGCGCAGCTTTTCAGGAACGCGCCAAGCGCCGCGCTCTGGCGATCCTCCGCCCAACCGTCGAGCGCGGCGAAGCCCACGCGGACCAGCGTGAGCTTGATACCCGGCTTCGCTTCGGGGGGCGTGGGCGCTACGACCGGCGCACAGGCCGCGACCACACAAAGGCAAAGAAATGCGCCAAAGCGGTGGAGCCGCGCGATCGGCCTCATGCCACCGCGCGGGTCTCGACCAAGGACCAATTCGGATCGCGCGAACGCGTATTGCGCGAAAACGTCCAATCCTCGGTCACTTGCACCGCTTTGTCGGGGTCGCCGGAGACGACTTCGCCGGTCGTCGTGCGAGTCACGCTGATTTGCTCGCTGGTGAAGCGCACGGTGAGGACCGCGGTACGGCCGGTCATCTGGGCCGCGACGATTTCAGCCGATTTCACGTCAAGCACGCGGGTCTCAACGCTTTGGCCGGCGGCGAGGCGAGCGCGGATTTCGGCGGCGAAGCGATCATAGACGTCGTCGCCCAACAGCGGTCTCAGCGTCGCGGTTTCGCCTTTCGCAAAGGCCTCGACGATCATGCCGAACGCGGCGCCGGCGCCCTGCACGAAATCGCGCGGATCGAAGCTCGGATCGGCGACCTTGATTTGGGTAAAGCCGGCCCGCACATCCTGGCTGGCGCCGGTGCCCCTCGGGCGATCGTTCGGCTCGCGCACCGGCTCCGCCGCGCGCTCCTGGCCGATCTCGGCCTCGTCGCGCTCGAACGGCTCGTCCGCTTCGGTTGCCGACCCGGGCGGCGCGCCGCGCCCCGGCATGCGGACCACATTGCCCGCACGATCGGTCGGCGCCTCGGACGAGCGCGCGAACGGATCGGCATGCTTGCGCTCATTGCCGGTACGCCGGCCCAAGACCGAACGCAGTCGCAAAATGATGAACAGCGCGATCAGCGCGAAAAACAGGATGTCCAGGAAGTGAAAACCGTCGGACATGACAGCTACCCTTGCCGCAGCGCCGCTTTCCGACGCAAAGTCTGGGTTCTAGATAAACCCTGAACCGGCCCACCGCAAGGCAAGGCAGACGTGCCGCTCGTCTTTCTCCTCTTCCCGGCGCTCGAAATTTACCTTTACGTCGTGCTCGGCGGCGCGATCGGCGCCTGGGCGACAATCGGCGTGGTGCTCGGCGCCATCGTCGGCGGGCTTGCGATCGTGCGTTTTCAGGGCTTCTCGATGCTGCTCGGGGCGCGCAGGGCGCTGCTCGAAGGCAAGGAGCCCGCCGGACCGATCATCGAGGGCGTCGCCGTGCTGATCGCGGGTCTCCTCCTGATCGTTCCCGGCATGATAAGCGATGTTCTCGGCCTTCTCCTGCTGGTGCCACCGCTCCGGCGCGCGCTTATCGGTCTCATCGCCAAGTCGATCTCGACCCGGTTGCGCGGCACGGTCCGGGCCGCCGCGGCCGAAGCGGGCGAGATCATCGATGTAACGTTTACCGAGGTTCCGCCCGAGCCGCCGTCTTCGATCGATTCAACCCAGCGCAAGCCGCCCGATCCACGGTGAGCCGGCTTGTCGGTGGGCGGCCCGCGTGTTAGCCGTTGCAGCCCCGCCCGATCGAGGAGTGTCCCATGAGCGATGCGCAACCAAGCCCCGCCGGGGGCCCGGCCACTGGTGCCAAGCCGGCCGAAGAGGCGAGGCCTGTCATCAACGTGATGTCGCAGTACATCAAGGACCTCTCATTCGAGAACCCGAATGCGCCGGCGAGCCTTCAAGGCGGAGCGACGCAACCTGAGATCAAGGTCAATATCGAGGTCAATGCCGAGGCGCTCAAGGACGGCTCGTTCGAGGTCATGCTCAGTATCTCGGCGACGGCGAAGACCGGCGAATCGGTCGTCTTCGTCACCGAGCTCACCTATGCAGGCCAGTTCGCCATTACCAACGCCTCGCGCGAGGTATTGCCGGCGATCCTGTTGGTCGAGTGCCCGCGCATGCTGTTTCCGTTCGCCCGGCGCGTGATCGCGGACGCCACGCGCGACGGCGGTTTCCCGCCCATGCTGCTCAACCCGGTCGATTTCGTCGCGCTGTTCCGCCAGCAGCGCTCGGCGCAAGCCGCGCCGGCAAAAGCCTAGTCGAGCCTCAAGCCTTCCAGATCGCGTCCTTGATGGTCGCGACGAACGCGGCGTGGGCGGCCTCTTCGTCTGGCGTCGGCGCGTGAACCCGGGGGGTGCGCGACCGCAGCCTCACCGCCGCCGCCGCGCTCGCGGCGCGCGTGCCCCGATTGAGCGCGAGCGTCGCCTGCCGCCCGCCGAGCAGGCTCAGATAGACCTCGGCAAGCAAATTGGCGTCGAGCAAAGCGCCGTGCAGCTCGCGCCCGGTATTATCGATGTTGAAGCGGCGACAGAGCGCATCGAGGCTGGCCGGGGCGCCCGGCGGGATCTTGCGTCGCGCCAGAGCGACCGTATCGAGTGCGCGCGTGAACGCGATCGGCGCCCGACTGATACGCCCGAGTTCCATGTTGAGAAAGCCAAGGTCGAACGATGCGTTGTGAATGACCAGCGGCGCATCACCGATGAAGCTCATCAATGCATCGACGATTTCGGCGAAACGCGGCTTATCGCGCAGGAAATTGCTCGAGAGGCCGTGAACGCGCTCAGCCTCGATCGGTACCTCGCGTTCGGGGTTGAGATATTGCTGATAGGTCCGTCCGGTCGACACGTGGTTTTCAAGCTCGACGCAGCCGATCTCGACCAAGCGGTGCCCGACGGAAGGATCGAGGCCGGTGGTTTCGGTATCAAGCACGACTTCGCGCATCCGGCTCAATCCTCGCTCCGTTGGGCGTGCGGCCGCGCGACACGGCTGACGATGGCGCGCACCGCGCACAGAGAATCGCGCTTGCCGAGCCCGGTCGGCACCACGAAATCGGCGCGCCGACGCTTTTCTGTATCGCCAAGTTGGTGACGCAATATGCCCTCGAGCTTTGTTGCCGTCATGCCGGAGCGTTTGAGCACGCGCCCACGCTGAATTCGCGCCGGCGCCGAGACCACCACGGCGGCGTCCACGCGCATGCCGCCCCGCGCCTCGAACAGCAACGGAATATCGAGCACGACGAGGTTGGTGCGGGAACGCCGGGCGCGGTTCAGGAACCGGCGCTGTTCGCGGCGCACGAGAGGATGCACGATGGCTTCAAGCCGGCGCAGCGCCGCCTTGTCGGTAAAGACGGCGAGACCGAGCGCCTTGCGATCAACCGCGAGCCCGCCCGGCCTTTCAAGCCGCGCGCCAGGAAAGGCCGCCAACACGGGCCCAACCGCCGCGCCCCCCGGGCCAAGCAGGCGATGGACCGTGGCATCGGCATCCCAAAGCTTGGCCCCGAGCCTGACGAAGGCGCGCGCGGCAGTGCTCTTGCCCATGCCGATCGAGCCGGTGAGGCCGAGCACGACCATCGTCAGCCCCGCAGGTCTTCGGCGACGAAGGCTCTGAGCGCCGGCGTCACCACCGGGTCAAGGCCGAACCAGGCACGAAAACCCGGGCGGGCTTGATGCAGCAACATGCCAAGACCGTCAACCGTGTGATGGCCGCGCTGACGAGCAAGTTTCAGCAAGGGCGTTTCAAGGGGTGCATAGACCAGATCATAGACCACCGCGTCGCCCGTCAGCCGATCAAGGCCAAGGTCGAGCGGCGGCTGACCCGTCATGCCAAGGCTCGTCGTATTGACCAAGAGCGACACATCGTCGAGCGCCGCGCCGCGCTGCTCCCACTCGATTACATTGATCGTTGGGCCGAATGCGTCGCGCAGCTCGCCGGCGTGCGCTGCTGATCGATTGATCAACCGGAGTTTGCTCACCCCCGCGTCCAACAGCGCGACGATGACCGCCCGCGCCGCGCCCCCGGCGCCAAGCACGGCGACCGGTCGCGTGCCTGCGCACCATTGTGGTGCGCTCGTCTTTAAGTGCTCGAAAAAGCCGAAGCCATCGGTGTTATCGCCCTCCAATCGACCGTCGGCGGTGACCACGATGGTATTGACCGCCCCGATCCGATTTGCGGTGGTCGAGACAGAATCGAGCACCCGAAACTCGTCCTCGATTCGAAGCGCCGCTACCTTATGCGGTAGTGTCAAATTGACACCCTTGAAGCCCAGCGCCGGCAACACCCGCAACGCCGCGCGCAAATTCTCGGGTGCGACCGCCAGCGGCACATAGGCACCATCGATCTCATAGTGATTGAGCCAATAGCCGTGCAGCCGGGGCGAACGCGAGTGGCTGACCGGCCAGCCCATCACCCCCGCCAGTTTGGCTCGACCGCTCAGGACCGCCATGCGCCTATGCCTTGACCGCGCAGGAAGTCCAACAAAGGCAGCAAGGGCAAGCCGAGAATGGCAAAATAATCGCCCTCGATGCGCGCGAACAAATGGATGCCAATGCCCTCAAGACGATAGCCGCCGACGCAGCCAATCACCTCGTCGCCGGCGGCGTCGAGATAGCCGTCTATCGCCGTCGCATCGAGTTGGCGCATGGTCAGGCTCGGCGCCTCGACCCGATGCCAAAGACGCTCGCCGGCTTGCATGACGCATATCGCGGTCGCGAGCACATGGTCGCGGCCTTGCAGCAGCCCGATCTGTCGACCAGCGTCGACGCGATCGATCGCCTTGTCAAACCAGGCGCCGGCGCAGTCCAGCAGCTGATCGCAGCCGAGCACGAGATCGTCCGGCCGCATCGCGCTGATGCGCGCGGCCTTGAGTTCGGCAAGCGCGAGCGCCGCGTCGCGCGCGCTGGCGTGTTCGGCCCGCAGGGCCTCTTTCAGGGCGGCCTCATCGGCATGCGCCGGCAGGACATCAAAGTCGATCCCGGCATCGCGGAGCAATTGTGCGCGGATCTTGCTTGCCGAGGCCAGGACCAGCCGTGTTGCGCTCCTGCCATGAGTTCCGACGGCACCAGTCGCAACCGACAAGGTGCGCTCTTTCGCGACGTCCGTTCGGGACTTGGTCATGTTTGCGCCGCCTCGTCAGGTCTCGCCGAGCCGGCGCGTATGGAGCTGGAGGATCGCCGCCGCGGTCTCTTCGATCGAGCGCCGGCTCACGTCGATCACCGGCCAGCCGGCGCGGGCGAACAGTCGGCGCGCCTCCTTGACCTCGCTGCTCACCGCCTCGGGGTCGACATAGGCGGTCTCATCGTCGCGACCAAGCGTGCGCAAGCGCGAGCGACGAATATCGACCAATTGATCGGCGCCGCGCGTCAACCCGACCACCAATGGCTTGTTCAAGTGGAGCAATTCCTCCGGCGGCGGACAATCCGGCACGATCGGCACGTTCGCGGTCTTCAGCCCACGGTTCGCGAGATAGAAACAAGTCGGCGTCTTGGAGGTCCGCGAGACCCCGACCAAGACGATATCGGCATCGTTGAGCGTGGCGGCCGACTGGCCGTCATCATGGGTCAGAGCGAAATTCATGGCCTCGATGCGCTGGAAATATTGCGCGTCCATGACGTGCTGGCGGCCCGGAAGATTGCGGCTTTCGATGCCCAGGTAGTCGCGCAGGATATCGATGATCGGGTCAAGCAGAGCGAGGCAAGGCGCGCCAGCGGTGCGACAGCCGGCCTCGAGCTCGCGCCTGAGCTCACCCTCGACGAAGGTATAGAACACGACACCTGGGTTGGCCTCGATACCGGCGAGGACGCGACGAAGTTGATTCTGGCTGCGCACCAGCGGCCAGAGGTGCTCGACCGGCGTCACGCCTTCGAATTGAGCCAGCGCCGCTCGAGCCAAGACCATGGCGGTTTCGCCAGTGGCATCGGAAACCAGATGAAGGTGGAGGATGCGCGCGGCTTCGCTCATGAAAACCGGGGAAAAGCCTGTGGTTAAGTGTCAGGCGACGATCGGAGCACAAAGTCTGCCGGCAGGTTATCCGCTTGATCGGAGCCCTTATGTACCGGGTTGGGAGGCGTCACGCGAGTCCGTCTAATCACCTGAAGAACCTGCATAACATTATAGCTCGCTTCGTGATCCCCATGATTTCAGAATCGACTACGCCTTGGTCAGTGCGGCTCCTCAGCTGGCATCCCCAATTTAATCCTCCATCCGCGCGATGAGGTTCACGTTGCCCTTCTCGGACCCGTTCAATCTTGCAATCATGGGGATCACCGCGTTCTGCCCGCCCATCTACCACTACATCCTTTCTTAGGATTCAAGTAAGAAGTAGAAGATTGGCTCGCCCGATGTGGCGCCCTGAACTCGAAAATCGGTTCGGCTTTGTCCGCTTCTCCCTCAACCAAGCCCTTGCTCGCAACACTCCGGGGAGAAAACACCGGCCGTGTTCCGTTCTGGTTCATGCGTCAGGCCGGACGCTATTTGCCCGAGTATCGCCAGGTGCGCGCGCAGGCGGGCGGCTTTCTCGATCTTTGTTTCACGCCGGAATTGGCAACCGAGGTCACGCTCCAACCACTTCGCCGCTTTGGAATGGACGCGGCCATTCTGTTTTCAGACATCCTCGTCGTGCCGTTTGGTTTAGGCATGGGTGTGGCCTTTGAAGAGGGCGAAGGCCCCAAGCTTGATCGCCTCGATGCCCCGGATGCTTTGCCGAGGCTGGACCTTGAGCGTTTCAAAGCCACGCTCGAGCCGGTCTATGAGGCAGTCGCGCGCATCGCCGACAGGTTACCGGCGGAGACAGCGTTGATCGGCTTTGCCGGCGCACCTTGGACGGTCGCGACCTACATGATCGAGGGCGGTTCAAGCCGCGACTTCGCGCGCACCAAATCGTGGGCCTATGGCGACCCGGAAGGCTTCGGCCGCTTGATCGGGCTCTTGATTGACGCGACGGTCGAGCACCTTTCAGCGCAAATCCGAGCCGGCGCGGAGGTTGTGCAATTGTTTGATTCCTGGGCCGGGGTACTCGCTGAAACGCAGTTTGCCCGCTGGTCAATCGCACCGATCCGCGCGATCGCCGAGGCGCTGCGGCGCCAGCACCCGGCCATCCCGATCATCGCCTTTCCGCGCGGCGCCGGGGCGAACTATCTTGCCTTTGCCGAGCAAGCGGGCGTCGATGGCCTCGGGCTCGACACCGCGGTGCCGCTCGACTGGGCGGCGCGCGCGCTGCAGCCGACGGTCGTGCTACAGGGTAATCTCGATCCACAACTCGCCGTTATTGGCGGGGCACCGATGTTGATCGAAGCGGAGCGAATCCTTCAGGGCTGGGCAAAAGGTCCGCTGATCTTCAATCTTGGCCACGGCGTGGTCCCGGAAACACCGCCCGAGTCCATCGGGGCGTTGAGCCAGTACCTCCGCGACTTCCGGCGCGGCTGAGTGATCCAACCAAGGCAGCAAGCGAGCCATGGCGAAGACCGCGATCGTGCTGTTCAATCTGGGAGGACCGAGCGCGCTCAATGCGGTCGAACCGTTTCTGTTCAACCTGTTCAATGACCGCGCCATCATTCGCGCCCCTGCCCCTATTCGATACCTGATCGCCAAGCTGATCTCGAGCCGCCGCGCACCGATCGCGCGGGCGATCTATCAGCAGATGGGCGGCAGCTCGACCATCTTGCCGCAAACCCAGGCGCAGGCCCGCGGCCTTGAACGCGCACTCGCCGATCTCGGCACGGCAAAAGCCTTTATCGCCATGCGCTACTGGCATCCGATGAGCGAGGAGACGGCGCGGGCGGTCGCGGCCTTTGCGCCCGATCGCATTGTCTTGCTGCCGCTTTACCCGCAGTTTTCGACCACAACAGTCGCCTCATCGCTTAAGGCGTGGGCCAAGGCCGCGCGCAAAATTGGCCTCGCGCGGCCAAGCGTCGCGCTCTGCTGCTATCCCGCCTCAGGGGGCTTTATCGAGGCGCTGGTTGGCCTGATTCGCCCCGCGCTCGAGGGAGCGCGGGCGCATGGTACGCCGCGGCTTTTGCTCTCGGCCCACGGCCTGCCGAAAAAAATCGTGGCGGCGGGCGATCCCTATCAATGGCAGATCGAAGAAACCGCGCGGCACATCATCGAGCGGCTCGATCTAGACGGGCTTGATTGGCGCGTGTGCTATCAGAGCCGGGTTGGGCCGCTGGAATGGCTCGGGCCTTCGACCGATGATGAAATCAAACGCGCGGGCGCCGAGAGGCGGCCGGTCGTCATCGCGCCGATAGCGTTTGTCTCGGAGCATTCGGAAACCCTCGTCGAGCTCGACATCGAGTACCGCAAGCTCGCCATTGAACATGGCGTGCCGCATTACGCGCGCGTGCCGACGGTCGGCACCTGGGACGCGTTCATCGGCGCGCTCGCCGATTTGGTCCGTGGCGCTGTCGCGCAAATGCCGGTCGATGGCACGAAGATATGCTCGGCGCAGGGCGGGCGAATCTGTCCGACGGCACACCGCGCCTGCGCCCTCGGGGGACGCTGAAAGAATGGCGGACTCCGGCTATTTCTGGCTCAAGGCGCTGCACATTATCGCGGTCATCGCCTGGATGGCCGGGATGCTCTACCTGCCGCGGCTATTCGTCTATCATGTCGACGCGGCGAAAGGCTCGGAACTGTCCGAGCGGCTCAAGGTGATGGAACGGCGCTTGATGCGTGCGATCATCAACCCAGCGATGATCGCGGCGGTCGCGCTCGGCGTCGCCTTGCTGTTCGTCTCGCCCTTTGTCGACTGGTCGGACGGCTGGATCTACGCCAAACTTGCCTTCATCGTGGTTCTTTCAGGCATCCACGGCCTTCTGTCGCGTCATCGCCGCGAGTTCGCGGACGATCGCAACACACGGAGCGGGCGCTATTTTCGTATCCTGAATGAAACGCCAGCCGTGCTCATGGTCGGCATCGTCATCTTCGTGGTGGTGAAGCCGTTCTGAGAGCCTTGGTGGCCGGGCTCGGTGGCAGGCAACACCACGCGCCGTCCGGTTGGCAAATGGCGGGCGGCTTGACTTTCAGGGGGTCGGGTCGATACACCTAACCCTGGAGACGCGTGAGCCGGGCGCAAAGACCCGGTAGCCCAATGACGGCGTCTCCGCTCCGGCAGTTTTCCTTCCCACTTTCCGCCACGCGCCGATCCCGCCGCTCTTGCGGATCAGGCTAGCGTCAAGCCCCCCTTCACCATTGCCCGCAGATACCCCATGCAATTGAAAGAATTGAAGAAAAAGCCTCCGACGGAACTCCTTGAGTTCGCCGAGCGGCTGCAGATCGAGAACGCCAACACGATGCGGCGGCAGGACTTGCTGTTCGCCATCCTGAAACAGCTCGCCGACAAGGACGAGGGCATTTTCGGCGATGGCGTGCTCGAGATCCTGCAGGACGGCTTTGGCTTCCTGCGCTCGCCGGAGGCGAATTATCTACCCGGGCCGGACGATATTTATGTCAGCCCGAGCCAGATTCGCCGCTTCGCGCTGCGCACCGGCGATACGCTCGAAGGCCAGATTCGCGCGCCCAAGGATGGCGAACGCTATTTCGCGCTCCTGAAGCTGAACGCGATCAATTTCGACAATCCGGAAGCGACGCGCCACAAGGTCAATTTCGACAATCTGACGCCGCTCTATCCGGATGAGCGCTTCAAGCTCGAGATCGAAAAGCCGACGATCAAGGACCTGACCTGCCGCATCATCGATCTCGTCGCGCCTTTGGGTAAAGGCCAGCGCGGCCTGATCGTGGCGCCGCCGCGCACCGGTAAGACCGTGATGCTGCAGAACATCGCGCGCTCGATCGAAGTCAATCACCCCGAATGCTTCCTGATCGTTCTGCTGATCGACGAGCGGCCGGAAGAAGTGACCGATATGATCCGCTCGGTGAAGGGCGAGGTCGTGTCCTCGACCTTCGATGAGCCGGCGACTCGCCATGTTCAGGTCGCCGAAATGGTGATCGACAAGGCGAAGCGCCTGGTCGAGCACAAGCGCGATGTGGTGATTCTTTTGGATTCGATCACGCGCCTCGCCCGCGCCTACAACACCGTCGTGCCGTCATCGGGCAAGGTGCTGACCGGCGGTGTGGACGCCAATGCGCTGCAACGGCCGAAGCGCTTCTTCGGCGCGGCGCGCAACATCGAGGAAGGCGGTTCGCTCACCATCATCGCGACCGCATTGATCGATACCGGCTCGCGCATGGATGAAGTGATTTTCGAAGAATTCAAGGGCACCGGTAATTCGGAAATCATTCTCGATCGCAAACTGGCGGACAAACGCACCTTCCCCTCGATCGATATCGCGCGCTCCGGCACGCGGAAAGAGGAGCTCTTGGTCGATAAGGCGACGCTCTCCAAAATGTGGGTGCTGCGCCGCATTCTGATGCCAATGGGCACGACCGACGGCATGGAGTTCCTGGTCGACAAGCTGAAGAGCACCAAGGGCAATAGCGATTTCTTCGAGAGCATGAACACCTAGGAGCCCACCCCCATCCCGGTTCAAGGACGGGGCTGGGTCAGAGGTGAGGCTCCAAAGCGCGCGATGCGCGCCACCGATCGCGAGCTTCGCCCGCTTCCGGTTCCGCCCCTCATACCCAAACCCTCCTTCCCGTTGGAGCGGAAGGGTTGTCATATCTCATGGTCGAAACACTCCGCCCCTCCCTGAACCGGCCGCTCGTCGCGATTCTTTTCATGTGCGTGACCACGGTCGTGATGTTTCCTGCGTTGAATACCGGGATGAAACATCTGGCGGTCGAATATGGCGTGACGCAGGTGATCTTCATGCGCTCGGCCGGGCACATGATCATAATGCTGCTCATGCTGATGCCGGGGCATGGCCTCGTCATTTTCAAGAGCCGCCGACTCGGCTGGCAGCTCGGCCGTTCGGTCCTGCAATGCGCCTCGACCGGCCTTTACACCGTCGCGCTGACGATGATCCCACTCACCACCGCGACCACCGTGGCGTTCACGGCGCCGCTCCTGGTCGTCGCGCTATCGGGGCCGATGCTAGGCGAAAAGGTTGGGCCACGGCGCTGGGCGGCTGTGCTGGTCGGCTTTATCGGCGCGCTCGTGATTATCCGCCCAGGCGGCGAGGTCATGCATTGGGCGGATTTTCTCATCATCGGCTCGGCGCTCTGCTACGCGATCTATCAGCTCATGACCCGCCGCATCGCGCTATACGATTCGTCGCGCACCACCGGCATCTACACGATTACGGTGAGCTTGCTCGCCTCGGCGATCGCCGCACCGTTTTTCTGGATCACGCCAACCAGCTTGGTTGATTGGGGTCTGTTCGCCTCGATGGGCATCGCCGGCGGCCTCGGCCACTACTTCATGGTCAAAGCCTATCAACTCGGCCAGGCCTCGATCGTCGGCCCGTTCGATTATGGCCAGCTGATCGGCGCGACCTTCCTTGGCTATCTGGTGTTCGCCGAATTTCCCGATCTCTGGACCTGGGTCGGCGCCGCGCTCCTGGTCGGCAGCGGGCTCTACATCGCGCGGCGTGAAGCGGTGTTGAGCAAGAGGCGGGCGCTCCTTCCCTAATAAGCGATCTACGGAATCAAGATATGTCCGCCGGTGGTCTTGCGGCTCTCGAGTTCGATATGGGCTTGGCGGGCGTCCTTGAGCGGGTATTTGTGATGGATCTCGATCTTCACCTTGCCCGCGCGCACAACCTCGAACAGCGCATTCGCCGATTCCTCAAGCTCGGGCCGCGACGCGATATAGTTAAACAGACCCGGCCGGGTCAGATAGAGCGAGCGGGGCGCGAGCGAGGCGGTGTCGAAGTTTTCGAGCTTGCCCGAGGCCTGGCCGAAGCTGACCAGCAGGCCCCGCGTCCTCAGGCATTCCATTGACTTCATCAGCGTGTCCTTGCCGATCGAGTCATAGACCACCGGCAATAATTTGCCGTTGGTGATCTCCTTCACCCGCTCGACGAAATTCTCCTTGGTGTAGATGATCGGGTGATGACAGCCATGGGCGCGCGCGAGCTCGGCCTTGGCTTCGGATGAGACCGTGCCGATCACGGTCGCGCCGATATGCTTGGCCCATTGGCAGAGGATGAGGCCAACACCACCGGCGGCGGCGTGAACGAGGATCGTATCGCCCGATTTCACCTGATAGGTCCGGCGCAGCAAATATTCGACGGTCATACCCTGGAGCATCATGCCGGCGGCCTGCTCGAACGGGATGTCGGCCGGCAGCTTGACCAGCGATGCGGCTTTCAAATTGCGCGCCTCGGCATAGGAGCCGGGTGGCGGCGAGGCATAGGCGACGCGATCGCCGACCTTGACCTCGGTCACGCCCGCGCCGATCGCCTCGACGATGCCCGCCCCTTCCATGCCGATGCCGGCCGGGTAGGACGCTTGCGGATAAACGCCGGTGCGATGATAGACATCGATGAAGTTGATCCCGATCGCCTTGTGCGCCACGCGCGCCTCGCCCGCGCCGGGCGGCGGCACGGTGACGTCTTCATAGACCAGCACGTCGGCCGGGCCGGGCTTTTGGATGCGAATGGCTTTGACCATGGAAATCTCTCCGTCGGGACAGCCCTTCTTCCGTCTAGCGGAAGGAAGAGCTACGCCAAGTGATGTTTGAAGAACGCGTACGTCCGGTCGTTCGCCGTCTTTGCCGCCTTCGCATCGAAATGCTCGCCGCCCCAGCGCGCGAAGGCATGGTCGCAGCCGGCATAGGAATGCAGCGTGACAAGCTTGTTGCCCTTGAGCCCGTCCTTGATCTTGGCTTGGGCTTCGGGCGGCACGAACTTGTCCTTCTCGGCGATGTGCTGCATGTGCGCCGCTTTGATGTTTCTCGCTTCGTCGAGCAATTCCTCGATGCCGACGCCATAATAGCCGACCGAGCAATCGGCGCTGGTGCGCGTCGCGGTGAGGTAGGCGAGCTTGCCGCCTAAACAATAGCCAACCGCGCCGACCTTGCCGGTTGAGCCCTTGACCTGGCGCAGCGCATCCACGCTCGCGCCGATGTCCTCGACGCCCTTGGCGACGTCGAAGCCTTGATAGAACTTGAAGGCGCGGCCCCATTCGCCCTCGGTGCGATCCGACAATTCGCAATTCGGCTCCATGCGCCAGAAGAGATCGGGGCAGAGCGCGAAATAGCCTTGGGCCGCGAGCGTGTGGCAAATCTCGCGCATGACATAATTGACGCCGAAGATTTCCTGCAGCACGACGATGCCGGCGCCCTTGCCCGAATCGGGCGTGGCGAGGAAGCCTTGGAAGCTGCCACCGTCCTTGGCCTTGAGCGTGATCATATGTCCGGGCATGAAAGTCTCCCTAATGGCGCGCTTGCATCTTGTCGAATAGCGGCCCACTCGCCTCGAGTGCGAGCAGGACCTTCTTGGTATCACAGCCATCGCCGCCGGAAAACCCGACCAGCGCGCCCGCGGCCCCGACCACGCGATGGCAGGGCACCACGATGCCGATCGGGTTGGCGCCGCAGGCCCCGCCCACTGCGCGCGGCGCGGTGCGAAGCTTCGACGCCAGATCGCCATAGGTGCGCACCTCGCCGAACGGAATCTCGCTCAAGGCCCGCCACACGCGCTGACGGAACGCAGTGCCCTCGGGTCTCAACGGCAGGTCGAAGTCGCGGCGATCGCCGGCGAAATATTCACCGAGCTGGCGCTCGGCGTCATCGAGCACCGTCTGATCTTCGGGCGCCACCGGCTCGTTATCGAGATGGCGCGCGGGCTTGGCTGATTTCGGCAGCATGGCGAGCGCGACCAGAGCGCCGCGCTCGACCCGAAGCTCGATCGGCCCGATCGGGGCTTGGATGAACCGGCGTGTCACGCGCCGCCTCAGCCGAGAACGCGTTCGCAGGCCGCCTCGAGCTCGGCCGTGAGCGCGCGCTCGTCGGTCACCGGCAGCGAGCAGGTGGTGCCGACGCAGACATAAGCGGTCGGCTTGCCATCGCGTTGCGGCTTGAAAATCGCGGGATGCCCAACCGGCAGCGTGGCATCAGGTGCCGCGACCAGCAGGACGCGATTGGGCGCCGCAACCGAATAGGCCGCGCGGATCAACGCATCGGTCGCCGCCTCGCCGCGTTTTCCGATGATCGCGACTTGCACCGCGCCCATGAGAAGCTCCGCATTGTTGATCAGCGTCGCAACCGGCGCGAAATTGCCCTCGAGCTCGCCCGAGAACGCCTTCAACAACGCGTCGGCGCGATCGCGATAGGCGTTTTCGCCCGTGAGATAGAAGAGCCGCGCGAGCACACCGACCATCGTGCCATTGCCCGCGGGCGTCGCGCTATCATGCGCGGTCTTGGCCCGAACCAGAATGGTTTCCGCGCCGGTCGGCGAAAAAAAATAGCCGCCCGCCGCGCCGTCCCAATAATCGGCATCGAGAATGCGCACGAAGCGGCGCGCATCGTCGAGATAAGTCGCATCGCCCGTCGCCTCAAAAAGCGCGAGCGCGGCGCGGCCCATATTGGCGTAATCATCGAGGAACTCGGCTGTCTTCACTCGGTCATGACGCGCGGCGTGGCGCAGCCGCCCGCTCTCGCCCATGACATGAACGACGTAATGATAGGCCGCGCGCGCGGCGTCGAGCCAAGAAGGCTCGGCAAAGATCTGCGATGTGTCGGCCAAGGCCGCGATCATCAGGCCGTTCCAATCGGCCAGTACCTTGTCGTCCCAGGACGGCCGCTCGCGCTTGGCGCGTTCGGCCAAAAGGTTTTTACGCATGGTCTTGAGCGCGGCCTCGTCAATTCTCGAGGCGAGCCTTGGCGGCCTGAGGCGGTTGAGGATGTTGGTGTGTTCCCAATTGCCCTCTGCCGAAACGTCATAGACGGCCTTGAAGAGAGGTGCGTCGACGCCCAGCACGGCATCAATCTCGGCCTCGCTCCAGACATAGAACTTGCCCTCCTCGCCCTCGCTATCGGCATCGAGCGCGGAGGCAAAGGCGCCTTTGCCGGCGAGCATTTCGCGCAGGAGCCAGCCAACGGTTTCGCGCGCGCGGCGGCGGAACAGTGCGTTCTCGGTATCGAGCCAAGTTTGGCCCAAGAGATCGAGAATTTGCGCGTTGTCGTAGAGCATCTTCTCGAAATGTGGTGCGAGCCAGCGTTCATCGGTCGAGTAGCGCGCATAGCCGCCGCCCAGATGGTCGTAGATGCCGCCCTGGCTCATTCGTTCCAAGGTGAGCAGAACGGCGGTGCGCATGAGCTGCGAGCCGGTGCGCCGATAATTGCGCCACAACATCTCGAGCATCGTCGTATTGGGAAATTTGGGCGCACCGCCGATGCCGCCATGTTTGCCGTCGATCTCGTGCAAAAGCGTGTCGGCGCAGCTATCGATCTGGACCTTTGTGATCTCCTTGCCGGGGCGCGACTGGCCCATCGAGGCGAGCGCGTTGCGCAGTGCGCCGCGATTTTTCGCGATCTTGTCGGGCTCGGTGCGATAGGCCTCGTCGACCATAGCGAGGACCTGGCGGAAGCTCGGCCGGCCCCATTTGGATTCAGGCGGAAAATAGGTGCCGCCCCAAAACGGCTCGCCCTCGGGCGTCAGGAACATGGTGAGCGGCCAGCCGCCGTGCTGCCCCATCAATGACAGCGCGCGCTGATAGACCGCGTCGAGGTCAGGGCGCTCCTCGCGATCGACCTTGATGTTGACATAGAGCTGGTTCATCAGCGCCGCGGTTTCGGCGTCCTCGAAGCTCTCATGCGCCATGACGTGACACCAGTGGCATGACGAATACCCGACCGAGAGCAGGATGGGCTTTCCCGTCGCCTTCGATTCGGCCAGCGCATCGGGGCCCCAGGCCTGCCAATGAACCGGGTTTTCGCTGTGCTGCTGAAGATAGGGGCTGGCTTCTTCGGCAAGGCGGTTCCGGCTCATTCGATCTCCCTGGGTGCGGCTTGCGGACTGGCGCCGGCTCGCCCACAATATAGGCCGCTCCATTCTTGAGTCACCCGCCCCAGTTTGGGAGAGGGCCATGAAATTCCGCATTGATGTCGATTGCACGCCGCAGGAAGCGCGCGCGTTTTTTGGCCTGCCGGATGTCGAGCCGATGCAAAAGGCCATGATGACCGAGGTCGAGAAGCGCATGCGGGCGGCGGTGGCCGAGATGGAGCCCGAGGCGTTGATGCGGACCTGGGGGCCCTCAATGATGAAGGGCTTCGAGGAATTGCAAAAGGCGTTCTGGGGCGGTATGGGCGCCAAAAACAAGAAGGACTGAGGAAGACAGCATGACGAGCCGCCCCGACGATCCGGCGCCCTATTACGATGCCCATGTGTTTTGCTGCACCAATGTGCGACCGCCCGGGCACACGCGCGGCTGCTGCGCCGAGAAAGGCGCGGTCAAATTGCGCGATCATATGAAGGCGCGGGCCAAGGAGTTTGGTCTCGACCGGGTGCGCGTCAATATCGCGGGATGCTTGGATCGCTGCGAGCTTGGCCCGACTTTGGTGATCTACCCCGAGGGCGTCTGGTACACGTATCGGACGACCGCCGATATCGACGAAATCCTGGCCATCCATCTGCGCGATGGCGGGCGAGTTCCGCGCCTGATGCTTCAGCCAGAGCAAAAGCTGCCGGACAAGGCGGCGAACGGTTGAGGCGATCCGAGGCTCGGTGCGCCAAACCTCCGATACGATCTACGCGCTATCGAGCGGACCTGGGCGGGGCGCGGTCGCGCTCATCCGGCTGTCGGGCGTCAAAGCGGGCGAGGCGCTGGCGCGGCTCTGCGCCCAGCCGCCCGGCGCGGCACGGCAAGCGGTCGTGCGCCGCCTGCACGATCCGCGCACCGGCGAGTTGCTTGATCAAGCCCTGACGCTCTGGTTTCCGGCGCCGGCGAGCTTCACCGGCGAGGACATGGCGGAACTCCACGTCCATGGTGGCCGGGCGGTCGTGGCCGGGGTGCTTGATGCGCTGGGTAGCCTCGAGGGCCTGCGGCCGGCCGAGCCGGGCGAGTTCGCACGGCGCGCCTTTGATCATCATCGGCTCGATTTGGTCGAGGCGGAGGCGCTGGCCGACTTGGTCGCGGCCGAGACCGCGGCGCAGCGGCGCCAGGCGTTGCGCCAACTCGGCGGCGTGCTCGGTAAGCTCTATGACGAGTGGCGCGTCGCGATCATCGAGTTGATGGCGCTGGCCGAGGCGGGGCTGGATTTCTCGGACCAGGATCTGCCGGCAGGGCTCGACGATCGATTGAAACGGGGCATCCTGCGGCTGATCGCCGCGATTTCGACGCATCTCGACGATGGGCGGCGCGGCGAGCTCGTGCGCGAGGGTCTGGAGATCGCGATTCTGGGCCCGCCCAATGCCGGAAAATCCAGCCTGTTGAATGCGCTTGCCAAACGCGAAGTGGCGATCGTGGCGGCCACCGCCGGGACCACGCGCGATGTCATCGAGGTCCGACTCGATCTCTCTGGCTACCCGGTCGTCCTGGCGGATACCGCTGGGTTGCGTGATGCGGCCGATGAGGTCGAGGCCGAGGGCGTACGGCGCGCTCTGGCGCGTGCCGAGAGCGCCGATCTCAGGCTGGTCGTGTTCGACGGCGCCAGCTGGCCGGTGGTTGATGACAAGGTTATCGAGCTAATTGATAGCAACACAATAATCGTATTGAACAAGCGCGATCTTCTCCAAGACAACCTAAAATCTCATATTATCAAAGGGATAAAGCCGCTGCCGCTGTCATGCCGAACCGGCGAGGGGCTCGAAGAGCTGATCGCACATTTGGAGCGGGCCGCCGCGAGCCGCATGGCCGAACAAGCCTCGCCGGTTCTGACTCAGGCGCGGCATCGCCTGGCACTCGAGCAATGTCGCGAGGCCTTGGTTCGCTCACTCGGCGCGCCGGCGGTTGAACTGCGCGCCGAGGATTTGAGGCTGGCTGCGCGTTCGCTGGGGCGGATCACCGGCCGGGTCGACGTCGAGGACGTGCTCGACCAGGTCTTCCGCTCGTTCTGCATTGGCAAGTAGCGGGGCAGGCCGTGTTTTGCTAGGAGAGGGCGCGCAAAGGGACGCGTCCTCACCGCCATGCCAAATCGCCCGAACTCTTTTGATGTAATCGTCATTGGCGGCGGCCACGCCGGCTGCGAGGCTGCGGCGGCGTCGGCACGGCTCGGGGCGCGCACGCTCTTGTTGACCCACCGGCTCGACACGATCGGCGAGATGTCGTGCAACCCGGCGATCGGCGGCTTGGCCAAAGGCACGTTGGTGCGCGAGATCGACGCGCTGGACGGGCTCATGGGCCGCGTGGCCGATGAAGGCGGCATCCAATTCCGCGTCCTCAATCGGAGCAAGGGGCCGGCGGTGCGGGGCCCGCGCGCGCAGCAGGACCGTCGGCTCTATAAGGGCGCGATGCAGGCCGCGCTGGCGGGACAGGCGAACCTCGAAATCAGGGCCGCCGCCGTCGAGTCGCTGGCACATGACCGGCGGGGCGCGGTGGGCGGTGTCGTCACCGCCGAGGGCGAGACGATCGCTTCGGGCCGCGTGATCCTGACCACGGGCACGTTCTTGTCCGGCATGATCCACATCGGGGAGGAGAAGATTCCGGCGGGGCGGGTTGGCGAGGCGCCTGCCTTGGGACTATCTAAGTATCTGTATAATAAAGAATTTCGCCTTGGCCGGTTGAAAACCGGAACGCCGCCGAGGTTGGACGGTCGGACCATCGATTGGGGCCGACTCGAGGTTCAAAAGGGCGACGACCCGGCCGAGCCGTTCTCGTATTTGACGGATCGTATCACCCGGCGGCAGATCGCCTGCCACATCACCGCGACCGGACCCGAGACCCACGCCATCATCCGCGCGAATTTGCATCGCTCGCCGATGTATTCTGGGCAGATCGAAGGCCGGGGCCCGCGCTATTGCCCGTCGATCGAAGATAAAGTGGTGCGCTTCGCCGAGCGCGATCGGCACCAAATTTTCCTGGAACCTGAAGGACTTGATGACGATACCGTGTATCCGAACGGGCTCTCGACCTCAATGCCGCGCGAGGTTCAGGCGGCGTTCCTGGCGACCCTGCCCGGTTTGGAGCGCGCCGCTATTGTGCGGCCGGGTTATGCCATCGAATACGATTATGTCGACCCGCGCGAGCTGCACCCGACTTTGGAGACGAAGCGGGTCGGCGGGCTCTATTTCGCCGGGCAGATCAACGGCACGACCGGCTATGAGGAGGCCGCGGCTCAAGGGCTGATCGCCGGTCTGAACGCAGCGCTCGCGGCCGCGGGCGGCGGCCCGTTCGTGCCCGATCGCGCGGATGCGATGCTTGGGGTGCTCATCGACGACCTGGTAACGCTTGGTGTTACAGAGCCTTACCGGATGTTTTCATCGCGCGCCGAATATCGCCTGACACTGCGGCCCGACAACGCCGATCTGCGCCTGACCGCCAAGGCTATTGCCTTGGGCTGCGTCGGTGCGCCTCGCCGGGCAAGTTATGTGGCCAAAGTGGCGAGTCTTGACGTCGCCCGGGCCCAGCTCAAATCACATGCAATGACCCCGAGCGAACTCAAGGCCCGAGGATATGCGGTCAATCTTGACGGGCAGCGTCGTGACGGGTTCACCTTGCTGGGCCATGACGGAATCGGTTGGAACGGCGTGGCGCGGCTTTGGCCGGCGCTGTCCGAGATGCGCCGGGACGTGGCGGAGCAGCTCGAGATTGAGGCGCGCTATGCGAGCTATCTCAATCGTCAGGACGCCGACATCGACGCGTTTCGTCGCGACGAGAGTCTCGCGCTACCTAGTGATCTGGATTATCGGGGGATTCCCAGCCTCTCGACCGAGGTTCGCGAGAAGCTTTCGCTCGCTCGGCCGGCGACCCTCGGTGCGGCATCGCGCATTTCTGGCGTGACGCCGGCGGCGATGACCGCCTTGCTGGGCCATGTCCGACGGGTGAGGGCGTCGCCGGTTGGCCCTACGGCGTGACCGAGCGCAGTATATCGAGCTATAGTCGGGAATCGTTCGCCCGGGACCTCGACGTTTCACGTGAAACATTGGCGAGGTTTGACGCCTATGAGGTGGTTCTGCGTCACTGGCAGAACGCGATCAATCTGGTCGGCAAGGATACGCTGAACGACATCTGGCGTCGACATTTTCTCGATTGCGGTCAGCTCATGCGTCTTCTGCCGCAACCCTATGACGCGCTATACGATATCGGCAGCGGCGCCGGATTCCCAGGTCTCGTGATGGCCCTGCTCGGCGCGCATGACGTTCATCTGATCGAGAGCGACCAGCGAAAATGTGCCTTCCTGCGCGAGGCGGCGCGGACCACCGCTGCGTCAGCGACCATCATCCCAAAACGAATCGAAGCGATCGAAACACCGCCCCTAGGCTGGCCGGCTCGGCGTGTCATTGTCGCGCGCGCGGTCGCACCGCTCCTCCAACTGCTCGAATCGGCACGGGGTCTGATTGACACGGAGACCCATTGCGTTATGCTTAAGGGCGCTCGGGTTGACGCCGAACTTGCCGAGGCGCGCGCGCGATGGCGCTTCCACCTGCGCACCGAGCCGAGCCTCAGCGATCCCCGCGGGGTGATCCTCTTGATCAGCGATATGGTCCGTGTCTCAAGTACTTAGCGAGGCAGACCCGGTCGAGCCGGCGCTCTTTCCAAACGCGCCCCGCAAGCCGCGTGTGATCGCCGTCGTCAACCAGAAGGGCGGCGTCGGAAAGACCACCACCGCCATCAATCTAGGCACCGCGTTGGCCGCGACGGGGCGGCGGGTTCTGCTGATCGATCTCGATCCGCAGGGCAATGCGTCGACCGGCCTTGGCGTCGACAAGGCGGCGCGCCAACCTGGCTCTTATGGGGTGCTGATCGGCCGCGCCGGGTTTGGCGAGGCCATGGTCCCGACGCCTGTGCCAAACCTCTTTCTGGTACCGGCGAATCGCGACCTGTCGGGTGCCGAAATCGAGCTGGTCGACGCTGAGCGGCGAGCTCATCGTTTGAGAGAAGCCATTGAAACATTTACTAGTTTTTCAGTTTCCGAACATGATGGCGCGGCGCCGGCGCGAGGCTTCGACTATGTTCTGATCGATTGCCCGCCATCGCTCACGCTGCTCACGCTGAATGCCTTGGTCGCGGCCGATTCGCTGCTCGTGCCATTGCAATGCGAATTCCTGGCGCTCGACGGCTTGAGCGAATTGCTTCACACCGTCGATGTCGTCAAGGCGAACTTCAACCCAAGGTTGAAAATCCAAGGGATTGTTCTCACTATGTTCGATAATCGCAACCGGCTTTCGAGCCAAGTCGCGGCCGACGTGCGCGCCCATTTCGGCGCCCAGGTCTACGAGACCATGATCCCGCGCAATGTGCGGGTGTCGGAGGCGCCGTCATTCGGCGTTCCGGTCCTGCTCTATGACATCAGCTGTGCCGGCTCGCAGGCTTATGCCCATTTGGCGAGCGAGTTACTGAAACGCGAGAACGCCGAGGAATCCAGATCATGAGCGCGGCTCCAGGCGACGGCGGATTGAAGGCGCGCGGCGGTCTCGGCAAGGGTCTCGCCGCCCTTCTAGGCGACGTCGCGACGCCGGCCGCCACGTCGCAGCGCGTGGCCGAGGGAGAAGCACGCAACGCGACTCTGCTTCGTAATTTGCCGATCGATTCGCTCGGCCCAAGCCCGATCCAGCCGCGCACAGTGTTCGACGAGGCGGAGCTCGACGAGCTCGCCCAATCGATCAAGCAGAACGGTGTGCTCCAGCCGATCTTGGTGCGCCAGCGCGCGGCGGGCGGTTACGAGATCATCGCCGGCGAGCGGCGCTGGCGTGCGGCGCAGCGTGCCGGCATTCATGAGCTGCCGGCGATCGTGCGCGAGCTCAACGACGATCAGGCGCTCGAACTCGCCCTGGTCGAGAATCTCCAGCGCGAGGATTTGAATCCGCTGGAAGAGGCCGAGGCCTATCAACGCCTGGTCACGCGCTTCGGCCATACCCAGGACGCGGTGGCGCAGGCGATCGGCAAGAGCCGCAGCCACGTCGCCAACATGATCCGACTGCTTGACCTGCCGCCCTTCGTCAAGAATCTGCTCGGGGGCGGCCAGCTCACCATGGGGCACGCGCGCGCGCTGCTCAATGCACGCGATCCGGTCGCGCTCGCCGAGCGGATCGTGGCGCGCAATCTGAACGTCCGGCAGGCCGAGGCTTTGGCGCGCGAGGCGACCCGAGTCGCACGGCCGCCGCGCATCCGCCCGACGCGCGACCCGAACATCCGCGAGCTCGAGCAAAGGCTCTCGGCCAGCCTTGGGCTGAAGGTCAGCATCGAGGCCAAGCCTGACGGCTCGGGCGAGTTGATGTTCCGCTATCAGAGCGCCGAGCAGCTCGACGAGCTCTTGCGCCGGCTCGGCCAGCGTTAAGCCAGGAATCAGCCGGCGGCGCGCCCGCTGCGTGCCGCACCGGCGATGCGCAGGAGCGCGCGCGCCGCCACCGCCTCCACCGGGACACCGGTGCTCTTGCAGTCCGCCTCGGCGTCGAGCAGAAGTTGCAGCGCCTCGGCGATGCGTCCGGTCGACCATTGCGCGAGCTGCCGGCGGAACGCCGGCTGCGCCGCGAAGAAAACTGGCGGCCGCAGACTCATCATCACCGCGTCGACCGATTGTCCCGCCGCGACGCGCCCAGCGGCCAAATGCAGCCGCAGCAAATGCCGCGTCACCGCGCGCAGCATGCTGACCGCGTTCACCCCTTCGCGTTCCGCCCGCGTCACCGCGCGATCAAGCGCGGCGAGATCGCCGAGCGCGATCGCATCGCTGACCAGATCGAGCGAAAGCGCGCCGCCATCGCCGATCGCCGCCTCGACGGCATTCATGTCGATCGCGATCGGGCCTTTGCTGGCATTGCCGACATAGAGCGCCAGCTTGTCGAGTTCGCCGCGCAATTGCGCACGATCGCCGCTGGTGCGCTCGATCAGAAGCGCGGCCGCATCATCATCGATGGTGCCGCCCAAGGTCGCGAGATGGGCCTCGATCACGGCGCCGGCGGATGCGACGCTCTCGTCATAACAGGCCACGGCCGCGATCGTTTTGTCGGCGGCCTCGAACAATTTGCGCAGGCTCGAGCGCGGGCCAAGCTCACTGGCTTCGACGATCAGCAAGGCCTCGCTCGGCAGGCTCAACGCCGATCCGATGGCGCTCGAAAGCCCATCGGTCGCGCCGCTGACGCGCACGACGCGCTGTCCGCCGCCGAAGGCGAGCGCACCCAGTTCATCGGCCAGCCGTGCCGGGTCGTCCTTGATCGCGGTGGTGCCGAGACTGGCGAGTCGAAACGGATCGCGAGGGTCGGGCACCACGGCGTGCGCGGCCGCGTCGGCACGCTCGCGCACCAGCCCTTCGTTCGGCCCATAGCAGAGGATCGCGCGAATTCCGCGGTCTGGCGCCCGGCAGAAACCGTCGGCCCGGCGGCCGTCGATTTTCACGGCGTCGGCTCGGCGGCGCGCTCGCGCGAAAAATGGGTAATCAGAAGTTCGCGAATATTATCGGCAAGATCGAGCGCGGCGCGGCGGCGCGCATCGGCCTCCGAAGCGACCGTGGCAAACTCGGAGATGACGACGTTGTAACTCCCGACCGAGCGCGTCGCGCCTGAATAGACCGTCTCGCCCGACGCGATCTCGACCAGGCTGAACGAGGCGGTCAATGCAAGCCTGTATCGCGTGACACGGTCGTCGGCCTGAATCGCGAACTCGCCCTGCGCCTCTTCGAGCGAAACGCCGAGGCGATAGCGCGGTGATGCGCGTTCGGAACCGAGTGACGTCATCAACCGTTTGCGCAGTTCGAGGCCGGCGCGACCGAGGCCGCTGTTCGCATCGGAGATGGCGCCCGGATTGGCGCGCCCTTCGACCTCGCCGATCTCGATGGCCGCCAATTCGGCATGGCGAATCGCGGCGCCGCGTCCATAGACCGGTTCGAAGCCGCATGCGCCGAGCCCCAACCCAACGATCATGGTGCAGGCCGCGATCAAGGCGCGCGCATCAGACCACCACATTGACGATCTTTCCCGGCACGACGATGACGCGCTTGATTGCGCGACCCTCGATCGCGCGCTGAACTTGGGCCGACGCCATCGCGGCGGTTTCGGCAGCCTGCTTGTCGTGTGCTTTCGGCAAAGTGATGGTGGCGCGCAACTTGCCGTTGACCTGCACCGCGAGCGTGACCTCCTCGTCAGCCACCAGCGCCGCGTCGGCCTTCGGCCACGGCACGAGGGCGAGCGACTGCGAATGACCAAGCATGCGCCAGAGCGATTCGGCGATGTGCGGCGTCATCGGTCCGATCAGGCGCGTGGCGATTTCCAGGCCCTCGCGCAGCACCACGCCGGCGCCCGATGCGTTGGCGGGCAATTCGAGCAGGCCATTGGTCAGCTCACGAATGCGCGCGACCGCGCGGTTAAAATGAAAACGGTCGAGATCGCTGGTCACGCCGGCAATGGTGCGGTGGATCAGACGCCGAAGCTCGACCAGCCGCGGATCCAGTCCATCGACCAGCACCGCACCCGCCGGCGGCAGAACGGCGGCCGGCTCGGCGACCATGCGCCAGAGCGAGCCGAGATAGCGCCACGCGCCCTTCACGCCGGCATCGGACCAATCGAGATCGCGTTCCGGCGGGCTGTCGGAGAGCATGAAGAGACGCGCGGTATCGGCGCCATAGCCGTCGATGATGACCGAGGGCGCCACCACGTTCTTCTTCGACTTGCTCATCACCTCGCGCCGGCCGACCTTGACCGGACGTCCGGTTTCGGCGTGCGCGGCGCTGCCGTCGGCAAGCCGCTTGACCTCCTCTGGATAAAGCCACTTGCCGGCGTCGTCTTGATAGGATTCGTGGCACACCATGCCTTGGGTGAACAGGCCGGCGAACGGCTCGTCGAGCGCAACATGGCCGGTCAGGCGCATGGCGCGGGTGAAGAAACGCGAATAAAGCAGGTGCAAGATCGCATGTTCGATGCCGCCGACATATTGATCGACCGGCAACCAATAATTGACCGCGCGCTTGGTCACCGGCTCGTCCGCGCGGGCCGAGCAGAAGCGCGCGAAGTACCAGGATGAATCGACGAACGTATCGAACGTGTCGGTCTCGCGCTGCGCCGGCTTGCCGCATGAAGGGCAGGCGACGTGCTTCCAACTTGGGTGGCGATCGAGCGGGTTGCCGGGTTTGTCGAACGTCACGTCGTCCGGCAGCACGACCGGCAGATCGGTCTCGGCCACCGGCACGATGCCGCACGCATCGCAATGCACGACCGGAATCGGACAGCCCCAATAGCGCTGGCGCGAGACGCCCCAATCGCGCAAACGGAACAGCACCTCGCGCTTGGCGCGGCCTTGGCCTTCGAGCTTTGTCGCGACGCGTTCCTTGCCCTCGGCGACGCTGGTGCCGTCGATGAAGCCCGAATTGATGTGGACGCCCTCGCCGACATAGGCCTCGTCGCCGATCGTGACGTGGCTCGGATCGACCCCGGTTGGCGCGACGACCGGGATCACGTCGAGGTCGTATTTGCGCGCGAAATCGAGGTCGCGCTGATCATGCGCCGGGCAGCCGAAAATCGCACCGGTGCCGTAGTCCATCAGCACGAAATTGGCGACGTAGATCGGCAGGAGCCGGCCCGGCATGAGCGGGTGTAGCGCTTTCAGCCCGGTATCGTAGCCTTTTTTCTCGGCGTGCTCGATGGCGGCCTCGGACGTGCCGAGGCGATTGCACTCGGCGATGAACGCGGCGAGCGCCGAGTCTTTCGCCGCGAGTTTTTCGGCGAACGGGTGATTGGGCGAGAGCGCGAGAAAGCTCGCGCCAAACAAGGTGTCGTGTCGGGTCGTGAAAATCTCGATCGCCTCGTCGCGCGCATCGAGATCGAAGGTCACGCGCAGGCCCTCGGAGCGGCCGATCCAGTTTTCCTGCATCACGCGCACGCGCTCGGGCCAGCGCTCGAGCCCGTTCAAGGCGGCGAGCAGATCGTCGGAGAACGCCGTGATCTTGAGGAACCATTGCGAGAGCTTGCGCCGCTCGACCAGCGCGCCCGAGCGCCAGCCACGCCCTTCGATCACCTGCTCATTGGCGAGCACGGTGTGGTCGACCGGATCCCAATTGACGAAGGATTCCTTGCGATAGGCGAGCCCGGCCTTGAGGAAATCGAGAAACAGTGCCTGCTCGTGCTTGTAATAGCCTGGATGGCACGTCGCGATCTCGCGGCTCCAATCGAGCGAGAGACCCATGCGCTTGAGTTCGGCGCGCATGGTGGCGATGTTGGCGTAGGTCCACGTCGCGGGATGGGTCTGCTGGTCGCGCGCGGCGTTCTCGGCCGGTAGGCCAAAGGCGTCCCAGCCCATCGGGTGCAGCACGTTGTAGCCGAGCGCGCGCTTGTAGCGCGCCACCACGTCGCCCAGCGTGTAATTGCGCACATGGCCCATATGGATGCGCCCCGAGGGATAGGGGAACATCTCGAGCACATAGTATTTGGGGCGGCTATCGTCCTCGCGCGCATGGAACAGGCCTTCACTTTCCCAGAAGGTCTGCCAGTTCGCTTCGATTTCGCGCGGGTTGTATCGCTCGGTCATGCTCGCCGGCTTCGGCTGGTGAGCCGCCGCGCACGGTCGCGCGCCGCGGGCCGCCGGTTCCTACCGCACCACCGGCGGCACGGCAAGCGCTTCGCCTATTCGCCGACGCTAGCGATTCTGAGCTGCCTCGCGCGTTCCAGGATCTTGTCTTCGAGGTCGGCCGCGGTTCGCGGATTGAGCGGCGCGTCGATCCAGTCGCCTGCCGTGCCGCGAATCTGCCGGAACAGCGCGACCCTGATGCCGTCCGAACGAAGCGTCCGGTCGAGAATGTAGGCGGTCGCCTTGAAGCGCTCTTCGGGCGCGTCCGGCGGCGCGAACCAGTCGGTGATGATCACGCCACCAAACGGGTCGGCGGAAGCCAGAGGCATGAATGACAGCGTATCGAGCGAAGCACGCCAGAGGAATGTGTTAACGCCAAGGCCGCTCGATGCCTCCGCGGCGTCGGAGCCTGACGAGCCGCCAAGGCTCAGTCCGCCCTCGCCGAACACGCTCTGCGTGTAAACCGGATCGCGCGCCTTCCGGTTGTTCGAGTATTTCGGGTCTTCGCCGGCATCGCCGGCCAGCTCATTGTCGCCACACGCGGCGAGCAAAAACACGCCGCCCACTGCCAAAAGCACGATCCGAGCGGCCGACAAGCGGCCTATCCAAGAAGCCATCGCCATATTTGTCCCAACTTGATTAATGTCGACCGCCCGTCGCGCCGAGCGCGGCACGATCGCTTCGATCATGGGCTCGAGTCTACAACAGACGAGCCAGAGAAAAAACGCCCATGTGAACGCTGAGCCAAAGACCGCGATTATTCATTAGCGCGTCGGTTTGACCGCGCCAACGCGGGTCGAGGCCAAGCGGCGCAGCCCTGGAACCCCGGGTCTTGCCAATTCCGCGCCCCCGCCCGGATCTGTCAATTGCTTGAATTTGCTTGTTTTTATTGTCATCCGCGCGCGCTCCAAAGGGCTCCGCCCGCCCCTACGCCACATTGCGGCTTTTTTATCACAGGCGCGCAGCAATGTGATGGTAGTCGCATTTTTGCCATTTGCTCGTTAACCGCCTTTGATTACGGTTGCGGCGGTTGCAAGCCCGCCAGCATTGATGGGGGGAGGCCGCGGCTTCAGTGACGCCCCGGCTGCAAACCCGGGTCAGGTCTGTGAAAGGCTTGGCTGGGCAAGGGTGAAACTGAGAACTCTAATCTCCCGAGGAGGTTCGCAAATGAAGAGAATTCTGTTGGGTTCGACCGCACTGGTCGCGGCGGGCATGATCGCCGGTGGGGCCGCCCAGGCCGAAAACGCGCCGATCGCCGTGTCGGTGGGTGGCTACTATCAGTCGGCGTTCGCCGTCATCGATGAGAACAGCGACGCCGGGGAAAGCGCTGACGAGACCAGCTCGACGGCGTTCGGCGAAGACGTTGAAATCAACATCAACGGCAATAGCACCTTGGACAATGGCTTGACCGTTGGGTTTAGCGCCAAGCTCGAAGGCACCGGCACTGGCAGCGGCGGCTCGGACACGCTCGACGAGCGCTTCGTGTTCTTCCGCGGCAATTGGGGCCAAATCCGCGTCGGCATGACCGAAGACGCGCGCCAGGAACTGACCACGTTCCAGCCGAGCGGCGCCTACATTTTTGGCGTCAATTCGCCGTTCTTCCGGTTCCAAACCGACCCGTTCTTCACGTCGCGCACCTATGACGATGGCCTTGGCGACGAAGACTCGATGAAGATCATCTACTTCTCGCCGTCGTTCAACGGCTTCCAGTTTGCCCTGAGCTACGCGCCAAATGACGGCGGGCCGGATCAGTACCAGGGAAATACGCGGAGCGGCGCGGCCGGCGATGCCACGGGCTCCGGTGCGTTGCTCGACCAGCTTTCGGCTGGCGTGGCGTTCGACCACGATTTCGGCGGTTTCAAGCTTCGCCTCTCGTCCGGCTATAGCAGCTATAATCTGGATCGTTGCAACACCACCGCCGCTTCGCAGGCCTGCGATGACTCGCCCGACTCGTTGTTTGCCGGTGGCACGATCTCGGTCGGCAAGTTCTCGTTTGGCGGCGGTTACATGCACCAAAACCTGGTCGCCCAAGACTCCTTGGCGGCCGACCGCGATCGTCAGGACTACAATGTCGGCGTGGCCTATTGGGATGCCATGTGGGGCGTCGGCGTCGAATACGGCGCGGTTCGGCAGGAGAGCCTCACGGCTGGCGAAGATCAGGACTATGATCTGTTCGCCATCAACGGCTCCTACATCCTAGGCCCGGGCGTAAGCCTTTCCGCCCAGATCGACGTGGGCGACGGCGACGATGACGCGGTCGGCTCGCTCGACACCGAGTGGGTCACCTTCATGGTTGGCTCGTCGCTGAACTTCTAAGTCGATCGTCTCGTTTCCTTCGGGCGGGGGCGGCTATGCCGCTCCCGCTTTTTTTTGAGATTGCGAGCAGCGAGTGAAACCCTTCCTCCCGCTGGCGGGAGGAAGGCGGAAACGCATGCGTTTGCGGGGATGGAGGGTGGAATTCGAAGCGGGCGAAGCCCGCTCGCCAGCCTTGCCCGACCCTGGTGGGCGTGCTTCGCACGCTTTTGTTTCTCCCCTCCCTAATCCCTCCCCTTCGGGGAGGGACTTTTGCTAGCTTCTACACTATGGGCAAACTCATCTGGCTCGCCAGTTTCCCGAAATCCGGCAACACCTGGTTGCGGGCGTTCCTCCATAATCTCCTGATGAATCCGGAGCGGCCCGTTCCGCTCGATGACCTGGTGCGCTTCTGCCATCAAGATTCCGATGCGCAGTGGTTTCAGGCCGTGCTCGATGGACGGTCCGATCAGATCACGCCCTATCAATCGGATTCCCAGCGACGGACGGCGGATCTCAGCAAGGAAGAAGTCGCGCGGCTTCGCCCGCTGACCCACGAAATCCTGACGCGCACCCACCCCGATTCGGTGTTCGTGAAAACCCACAACGCGCTCGTCGTCAACCGCGGCACATCGACCATCACCATGGCCCATACGGCCGGGGCCATTTATGTCGTGCGCAATCCCCTCGATGTCGCGGTTTCCTACGCCGACCATCTCGGCGTTTCGATTGACGAGGCGATCACCCGGCTTGCGAGCAAGATGGAAACCTCGAACACCGCTCGCGCTGTGTATGAGTATCGCGGCAATTGGTCCGAGCACGTCGAGAGCTGGACGCGCGCCAATAGTCCTGGGCTGTACGTCGTGCGCTATGAAGACCTTCAGGCAAAGCCTGAGGCCGCGTTTGGCGCGATCTGCCAATTCCTAGGTCTCGGTGCGGCGCCCGAGCGCCTCCGCAAAGCGATCGAATTCTCCGCGTTCGAACAGCTCAGCCGGCAAGAGGCTGAGGAAGGCTTTCGCGAGCGGACCGCCGCGCAACAGAAGTTTTTTCGCCAAGGCAAGGTCGGCGGCTGGCGCGAGGTTTTAACCCCGGCCCAGGTCGCGCGCCTCGCCGCGCGCCATGGCGCCCAGATGGCGAGATTCGGATACAAGATATGACCGGCCTCACAGACTCGGTGAAAAGCCCTTCCTTCCTCCGAGATCGGAGGGAGGAAGGGTGGGGTTGGAGGGTGGCGCCCAGAGCGGGCGAAGCCCGCTCGGCCACGATTGGCGTGCTTCGCGCGCCTTGGGGCTCCCCCTCCCTAATCCCTCCCCCTGCGGGGGAGGGACTTTGACGAGTGATGTCCAATATTCTCTGGCTCGCCTCCTATCCAAAGTCGGGCAACACATGGGTGCGCTCGTTCCTGCACAACTTGTTGGCAAACAACGACGTACCGTTTGAGATCAACCGCATGTCGGCGCTTACGGTGGGCGATTCGCAGGCCCATTGGTATGCCCGGCTCGACTCGCGTCCGCCGCCCGCGCTCAACCCCGCCGATTTCGCCAGACTCCGGCCGGCGGTCCATAAATTGATCGCCGACAGCGCGCCCGGGACGGTCATGGTCAAAACCCATAACGCCCTCGTCGCGGTCGCGGGGGTCAGCATGATCACGCTCGAGCTCACCGCAGGCGCGATCTATGTCGTGCGCGACCCGCTCGATGTCGCGCTTTCCTACGCGCACCATCTGGGCATCTCGCATGATGCCATCATCGAGCTGATGGGCCGCACCGGCTTCGAGACGCCGGCCAGCGCCAGCCATGTGCCCGAGCGTCAAAGCGACTGGTCGAGCCATGTGAAAAGCTGGACGCAAGCGCCCAATCCCGCGCTTCATGTCGTCCGTTACGAAGACCTCAGCGTCGAACCCGAGCGCCATTTCGGCGCCATCGCGCGCTTCATTGGCGTCGCGACCGAGCCGGCCCGGCTCGACCGGGCGATCCGCTTTTCCTCGTTTGACGCGCTGCGCCAACAGGAGGATAAGACCGGCTTCATCGAGCGTACGCCCGCGCAGGAACGATTCTTTCGCTCGGGCCGCGTCGGTGAGGGGCGCAAGACTCTTTCGCGCACCCAGATCAAGCGTCTGGTCGATCGCCATCGCGAGCAGATGCGGCGCTTCAACTATTTGCCCGAGGGCTTCTGAACCGGATCATGCTCGATCATCTCGACCAGCTCGAAAGCCGGAGCCTCTACATCATCCGCGAAGCCTATGCCCGCATTGAGCGACTCGGCATGCTCTGGTCGCTCGGCAAGGATTCGAATGTCATGGTCTGGCTCTGCCGGAAGGCGTTTCTCGGGCCCGTGCCGTTTCCCGTCATCCATGTCGATACCGGCAAGAAATTCGCCGAAATGTATGCCTTTCGCGAGCGCTATGCCGACGAATGGGGCTTGAAGCTCCTGATCGGCGGCTGCCCGCCGATCGAGGCGGTCGATCAGACGCTGCCGCCGGCGGCGCGCTCGGCCGCGCGCAAGACTCATGGCCTGAAAGCCGTGCTCGCCGAGCATCGCTTCACCGGCATCTTCGCCGGCATCAGGCGCGATGAAGAAAGTACGCGGGCCAAGGAACGGGTCTTCAGTCCGCGCGCCGAATCGGGCCAGTGGGATTTTCGCGATCAGCCGCCCGAATTCTGGGACTACTACAAGACCGACATGCCGCCGGGCGTGCACGTCCGCATCCATCCGCTGCTGCATTGGACCGAGCTCGACATCTGGCGCTACACGAAGCGCGAGGGCATTCCGATCGTGCCGCTGTATCTCGCACGCGAGGGCAAGCGCTATCGCTCGCTTGGCGATTCCGACATCACCAACCCGATCGCGAGCAGCGCCGCGTCGATCGATGAAATCATCGCCGAGCTCGAAGTCACGCGCACGGCCGAGCGCGCCGGCCGTGCCATGGATCACGAGGCCGAGGACTCATTCGAGCGCCTGCGCGCCGAAGGCTATATGTGACCCGACGATGAGTACGTCGCCACCGTTTCGCCTTGTCATCGTCGGCCACGTCGATCACGGCAAGTCGTCGCTGATCGGCCGGCTGCTGGCCGATACTGGCTCGTTGCCCGAAGGCAAGCTCGAGGCGATGCGCGCGATGAGTGACAAGCGCGGCATGGCGTTCGAGTGGGCCTTCGCGCTCGATGCCTTCCAGGCCGAGCGCGACCAGACCATCACGATCGATGCCGCCCATGTCTGGTTCAAGTCGCCGGCCAGGCCCTATGTCGTGGTCGACGCGCCGGGCCATCGCGAGTTCATCAAGAACATGGTGAGCGGGGCCTCGAGCGCGGAGGCCGCGTTGCTCGTGGTCGACGTCAAGGAAGGCGTGCGCGAGCAGTCGCGCCGCCACGGCTATTTGCTCAGCTTGATCGGCGTGCGCCAGGTCGTCGTCGCGCTCAACAAGATGGATC
>CAMDDO010000008.1 GCA_945892755.1 Rhizobium sp. Q54
CATGTGTTGCGCTTTCGATAAATAGCTCACCGTCATCGGGCATTCGCCCTGGGCATAGATTTGCAGCAAACGCGGCCCGAAGACTTCGAGCGCCCGTTCGATATCGGCGACATAGGCCGGCCCGCCGCCATAATAGATCGACTTCAGATTGCTGAAGTCGGCACCTTGCACCGCCGGACTATTGATCATGCGCACGATCATAGTCGGCGCCGCGAACATCGTCGCGCCGCGATAGCGCTTGAGCAGCTGGACAATCTCATCCGGCTCGAAGCCTTGGCTGGCCGGCACGACATTGGCCGCGGCCTTGGCGACATGCGCCAGTCCATAAAGCCCCGAGCCGTGCGACATGGGGGCGGCATGGATCGCCGAATCGGCCGGCTCGATCCAATCCATATCAGCAAAGAAGCAGAGCGTCATCGCCATCAGGTTCCGATGGGTGAGTGTTGCTCCCTTGGGCCGTCCGGTGGTGCCGCTGGTGTAAAACAGCCAAGCGGGTTCTTCAGGCGCGCACGCGACAAGAGGCGCAGCCTCCCGTGCCGTCAGCGCGCGCCAGCGCGCATCACCGATCACGATATAGTCAATCGTCGGCAGTTCGCGCGCGACAATCTGAAATGTGCTCTCGAGCTCGGGCCCGACAAAGCAAACCTTGGCCCCGGAATTAGCGAGGATGTAGGCGAATTCCTGCGGGTGCAGCTTGGCGTTCATGGGCACGGCGCAATAACCGCCATACCAAGCACTCCACATGGCCTCATAGAACTCGGGGCGATTCGCCATCGCGAGCGCGACGCGGTCGCCAGGGGCAAGCTTCAGCGCGTCACGCAGCCCGCCACCAAGCGCGGCCGCCGTGCGTCGAAAGCCGGCATAGTCGGCATGGACCTTGTCGCCGAGGCAGAGCGCCGGCCGCGCCCCCAAGCTTCGCGCGGTATTCTCGAGCAGGCTGGCGACGTTCATCGCGGCGAATTCTCAGGCTTCGGCCTCGCGCCGATTGGCGCGATCGACCAGCGCCGCCCAACAGCCTTGCGACGAAAGATGGGTATAGACCAATTGGATCCAGCCGCGCCGCCGCCATTCGAGGAACACATTGTCGCCGAGTGCATTGAGCTTGGCCTCGTCGATGACCCGAAAGCCGGTAAGCGTGCGCGGCGTGCCCGATCGCAGCGCCACCTTTGCCGCCCGCGGCACCAGAATCCCTTGTTTCTCGACCGCGTCGACGAACTGGCGCGTCGCCTCTTGCTGGGTCTGATAGATTTGGCAGAACTCCAGCGCCTTCTTGGTCAGCTCGGTCGGTTGACCGTCCTTGAACAACGTGCGCTCGCCCTTCGGCTCGAACAGGTCGGACGATGGATCGATGCACAGCGCATATTCCTTGGAACCCTTCGGCGCCAACGCAATGAACGGAAAGCGGCGCACATAGGCTGGAACATATTGCCGGCGCTCCCAGCGACCGGCTTGATCAACGAATAGATTCTCGCCGGCCTGCAAACCAAGTACGGCGACCGGTAGGCCGCGTTGCTCTTTGCTGAACACGATCGGAAAGCAGTGCGAACCGAGGCCAAATTCCATCGCGTTGAGGGGTACCGAGTTTGCCTTTGCCGCGAACGCGAAGGTGCCTTGCTCCCTTACGGCAAGCGCGGCATGGCGTTGCGGATTGAGCACCTCGACCTGGTTGAAGAACAGCGGTAGCCCTTGCTGCTTGGCCTGGGTGCCGGTCGGAGCATCTGCCATGAGGGTTCACTTTTCGGCTTGACCGGATTGGTTCATCCTGGCGGTTCAGCCGGTATAGCCGAGCCGCATAGCGAACGGCAAGTGCAGCCCGTCCGGCGATCGCGGCGCGGCGCGGCGCGGCGCATAGTGCTTGCCACGCGGGCCACGTGGCGATCAAACGCGCCCACTCCGTATTCGCGGCAAGGGGCGTGAGAAGATCGGGTGCAGGAACCCCGACGGAAGCCGCGAGCTCGAGGAGCCGGCGGTTGAGCGTCGCGATGTCATGTCCATCGAAAGAGAGGCGGACGCCCGGAGGAAATTGCGCAACCGGCTTCTGGGCCGCGATCGGCGTCGGGCCGATGAAGGTGCGGCGCTCACGCGGAACCGGCCGGCCCTAGCCCTGGGCGAGATCAGCCAGCCGTTCGACCGCCGTCAGCTCGATTTCGGTCAGTGAACGCTGCCGGATCAGCTGATCTCGCCGCATTTGCGAAAGCGTCCGGCTGACCGTTTCTATGGTGAGGCCGAGATAGTCGGCGATATCGCCCCGAGTCATCGGCAATTGGACAGGGTTGCCGGGCTGACCACGGACTTTCCCGCGTTCGGAGAGGCGCAGCAGAAACGATGCAACTTTCTCGGCGGCCGTGCGCCGGCCAAGCAGCAACATTTGATCCTGCGCCGCGACCAGCTCGTCGGTCGCGAGCCCCAGCAATTGATGTTCAAGGCCCGGAAAAACCACGAACAACTGATCGAGCTTCCGGCGCGGAAAGCGGCAGAGCTCGACGGGTGAGATCGTCTCGGCGCTGTAGGAATAGCCGTCCTTGCCGGCAAGGCCGAGGAAATCGCCAGCCAGCAAGAAGCCGGTGATCTGGCGCCGGCCGTCGGGCAGGAGCTTATAAAGTTTCACCGCGCCATGGGTCACGTTGTAGACGAACTCGGCGGAATCGCCCTCGTGAAACAACATCTGGCGTGCCGCCAGGTTGAGGCGCGTCACGATGGCGGCGAGGCGGCCCATCTCCTCCGGCTTGAGCCCGGCGCAAAAGGTCAGGCTGCGCACTTCGCAGGCCGCGCAATCGGCGGCCGCGCAACCGGCCGATCGCGGCCGCGTCGGCATGGCCACAGGCTTAGGCAGCTTTTGACCAAGTTCAGTCATCATCCCTCATTGGCGCCGATCGAGCAGGCTTGTCCCCAATAGCGATCATAGCCCCGCGGCCGGAAGCTTCCAAGCGCGCCAGGGCGACCGCGGCGCGATTAAGGTGATTTGATGCAAGTCATGGTCGGCATGGACGGTGGCCGGCAATATAGCATTTATGGCCGGAAAACACCGAAAGGCCCTGAGCGAGGCCTATTCTTCGACCTATAAGGTGCGGCATTTGGCCGAGGCCGGTGTCGATCAAGCCTTTCCGCTGGTCCGCGAAATCGCCGGCTCGCTCAGTCTTGCCGATTGGCGTCGTCATGCGGCCATGCTGATTTGGACCGGGCGGGAACGCCCGCCTGATTCCGGCATCGTCGTCGTGCAGCGACACAACTCAAACTATATTCGCGGCCTCTGTGCCTATCGGCTCTGCCCCGATCTGGCGGTGAGCTTTCGGCTGATCGTCGGCTGTTTCGCGGTGCCCGAGGCGGTTGACTGTGCTTCTGTCGCGCGTGCGCTGATCGCCGCCTGCGGTTCGATCGCCGAGGCCCATGATTGCCGCGCCGTACAAGTACTTCTGGTAGAACCGAATTCTTGGGTCGCGCCATTGCTGCACAAGGCTGGCTATTGCGTCGATCAGGGCTCTTTCGTGCGCCTTCTGCTGAGCCACGGATCCCCCTAGCGCTCCGGCCAGGTATCCGTCGATTGAGCTAGCGCAATGCCAGGCCCGGTTTGATCCCCTATTTAGATAGTAGGCGAACGGCATCCGCCAATTCCGATTGGGGGCCGGGCGCGACAACCCGAATGACGGACAACACGAGGGGAGAACTCATCATGGCTCCGCGCGGCCTGACTCCCTGGTTCGGCCGCTCTTTAGCGGCGCCGCGCCGCTGGCCGGAGAACCCGTTCGATTTGCTTCACCGCGACGTCGATTGCTTGCTCGGCGATTTCATGAGCGGCGTCGATCTTTCACCTTGGACAGGCGGCGAGCGTCACGGATCGCTGATCCCCAAGATGGACGTGGCTGAGAGCGAGAACGCCTATGAGGTTACCGCTGATCTGCCCGGCGTCGATGAAAAGGACGTCGATGTCTCGATTACCGAGGGTGTGCTGCACATCAGGGGCGAGCGCAGCTTCGGCCGCTTCGAGCGGGCGATCGCGCTGCCCGACGATGTCGATTCGGACAAGATCGCAGCGAGTTTCAAGCAGGGCGTGCTGCGCCTGAACCTGCCGAAGTCCACCAAAGCCAAGGAAACCGCCAAGAAAATCGAGGTCAAGGCCGCCCGACGGACCGGAACGACGGCCGGGAAAAAAGACCGCAAAATAGCTCTAGCCGCCATGAATCCGCCGTATTTGGCCCTAAATATCGCATTGTCTCCCTTCGGTTCTCCCCCAAGGTGACGTACCTCGCCCGGCGGTCTTTGACCGCCGGGTTTTTTTCGCGCGCTTCCGGAGCGCGCTCGCCACGCCTCCTGAGACGACCCGCCGATGGAGGGTCCTTCTCGTGGCGCTCTTTTTTTTCCGGTTTTGCCTTTGCGGCGTTAACGCTATCCTCGCGCCCAATCAGAACAAGCCGCCGGCAAAATGCCGATCGGGTCCACCGCCGTGCCAGCGGCGAATCCATCCTGGCCAAGGGAGGTAGTATGTCGTCCACATCCGTCTCGATGACGGTCAACGGCAAGTCGGTGACCAAAGAGGTTCCCGCGCGCACGTTGCTCGTCAGTTTTCTACGCGACCATCTTGGACTGACCGGCACCCACGTCGGTTGCGACACGAGCCAATGCGGCGCGTGCAATGTGCACATCGACGGCAAGTGCGTGAAGTCGTGCACAGTGCTCGCCGCGCAGGCGGACGGGGCCTCAGTGACGACGATCGAGGGCTTGGCCAAGGGCGACCAACTGCACCCGATGCAGGCCGCCTTCAAGGAGCATCATGCGCTCCAATGCGGCTTCTGCACGCCCGGCATGATCATGACCGGCGTCGCGCTCGCCAATGAAAAGTCGAACCCCTCCGAGACGGAAATTCGCGAATACCTCGAAGGCAATTTCTGCCGCTGCACGGGCTACCACAACATCGTCAAGGCAATCGAGACCGGCGCCAAAGCGATGAGGAGATAGCGCCATGGCAAACCCCAATGGTATCGGCGCCAGCGTGCGCCGGGTCGAGGACAATCGCTTCATCACCGGTCGCGGCACTTACACCGACGACATCAACCGCCCCGGCCAGACCTATGGCTGGTTCGTGCGTTCGCCGCACGCCGCCGCGAAGATCAAATCGATCAACGCCAAGAAGGCGCTCGCCATGCCGGGCGTGATCGCGGTGCTGACCGGCGCCGACATGGCGGCCGACAATATCGGCGGCTTGCCCTGCGGCTGGCTGGTCAAGAGCAAGGACGGCTCGCCGATGAAGGAGCCTGGCCACCCGCCTCTGGCCAACGATCGGGTCCGCCACGTTGGCGATCAGGTCGCCTTCGTCATCGCCGCGACGCGCGAAGGCGCGCGCGATGCCGCCGATGCTGTCGAAGTGAGCTATGAGCCGCTCAAGGCTGCGGTCGATGCCGCCGCGGCGCTCAAGCCCGGCGCGCCCCTCGTGCACGACGATGTGCCCGGCAATCTTTGCTACGATTGGGAATGGGGCGACAAAGCGAAGACCGATGAGGCCTTCAAGAACGCCGCCCATGTCACCAAGCTCAAGGTGATCAACAACCGCCTGGTGCCAAATGCGATCGAGCCGCGCGCGGCGATCGGCGAGTACGACCGCGCTTCGGACCGCTACACGCTCTACACGACGACGCAGAACCCGCACGTCATCCGCCTCTTGATGGGTGCGTTCGTGCTGCATGTGCCGGAGTCGAAGCTCCGGGTCGTGGCGCCCGATGTCGGCGGCGGCTTCGGCTCGAAGATCTTCCACTATGCCGAGGAGGCCGTGGTTACCTGGGCGGCCAAGAAGACCGGCCAGACGATCAAATGGACCTGCGATCGTTCCGAATCATTCGTAACCGACGCGCATGGCCGCGATCACACGACCGAGGCCGAGCTTGCCATGGACAAGAACGGCAAGTTCCTCGGTCTCCGGGTGCATACGATCGCGAGCATGGGCGCCTATCTTTCGACCTTCGCGTCGTCGGTGCCGACCTATCTCTATGCGACACTGCTCGCCGGCCAATACTCGACGCCGGCGATCTACGCCAATGTGAAGGCGGTGTTCACCAATACCGTGCCGGTCGATGCCTATCGCGGCGCCGGGCGGCCTGAGGCGTGCTACATCCTCGAGCGCATCGTCGAGAACGCGGCGCGCGAGATGAAGCTCGACAAGACCGAGATCAGACGCCGCAATCTCGTGCCGGCAGCCGCCATGCCGTATATGACCCCGGTCGCCTTGCAATATGATTCGGGCAATTTCGCGCACAACCTCGATGTCGGGCTGAAGGCAGCCGATTATGCCGGCTTCGCCAAACGCAAAGAGGCTTCGGCAAAACAGGGCAAGCTGCGCGGCATCGGGCTCTCGACCTATATCGAAGCCTGCGGCATCGCGCCCTCGGCAGTGGCTGGTGCGCTCGGCGCGCGGGCGGGGCTTTATGAAGCCGCGGAAGTGCGGTTCCATCCGACCGGCACGGTGACGGTGTTCACGGGCTCACACTCCCATGGCCAGGGCCATGAGACAACCTTCGCGCAAGTCGTCGCGACCAAGCTCGGCGTTCCGTTCGAGAACATCGAGATCGTGCACGGCGATACCGACCGCATCCCGTTCGGCATGGGCACTTATGGCTCGCGCTCGATCGCTGTCGGCGGCGTCGCCATCGTCGAGGCTTGCGAGAAGATCATCACGAAGAGCAAGAAAATCGCCGCTCACGTGCTCCAGACAACGGCCGACAAGATCGATTTCGAAGACGGCGTGTTCAAGGACAAGGCGAGCAACAAGACCATGACGATCGCCGAGGTCGCGTTCACGGCCTATGTGCCGCACAACTTCCCGCACGACACGCTGGAGCCGGGTCTCGACGAGCAGGCGTTCTACGATCCGAAGAACTTCACCTATCCGAACGGGTGCTATGTCTGTGAGGTGGAGATCGCGCAAGATACGGGCGAAGTCTCGATCGCGAGCTTCTATGCGGTCGACGATTTCGGCAAGGTGATCAACCCGATGATCGTCGAAGGCCAGGTTCATGGCGGACTCGGCCAGGGCATCGGCCAGGCTCTGCTCGAGCACTGCGTCTATGACCATCAGTCCGGTCAGCTGATCTCGGGCAGCTACATGGACTACGCCATGCCACGGGCCGACAATCTGCCCTCGTTCAACGTCTCGACCACCGAGGTGCCCTGCACGCACAACGTGCTTGGCGTGAAGGGATGCGGCGAGGCGGGCGCGATCGGGGCCCCGGCCGCCGTGATGAACGCGGTGGTCGACGCGCTGAGCAATCTCGGCATCAACCATATCGAAATGCCGGCGACCTCCCAGAACGTCTGGCAGGCAATGCAAGGCGCAACCAAAAAAGCGGCGGACTGAGGAACAGGGAGAAAAATCATGCGTGAATTCAGCTATCACAGGCCGAAGTCCGTCGCCGATGCGGCCAAGGCGTTCAGCAGCAAGTCTGAAGCCCGCTATCTCGCCGGCGGTCATTCATTGTTGCCAGCCATGAAGCAGCGGCTCAATGCGCCGTCCGACTTGATCGACCTGTCGGCGATCAAAGATCTGAAGGGCATCAAGATTGCCGGAGGCGAGGTCGTGATCGGCGCCGGCACGACGCACGCGGAGGTTGCCCATTCAACCGAGATCAAGAAGGCGATCCCGGCGCTCTGCGTGTTGGCGGAAGGCATCGGCGATCCGCAGGTGCGCAATCGCGGCACGATCGGCGGCTCGCTCGCCAATAACGACCCGGCGTCGGATTATCCGGCGGCCGTGCTTGGGCTTGGCGCCACCGTCGTCACCAACAAGCGTGAAATCGCGGCCGATAGTTTCTTCAAGGGCCTGTTCGAGACCGCGCTCGAAGACGGCGAGATCATCACGGCGGTGCGCTTTCCGATCCCGGAAAAGGCGGGCTATGCCAAATTCGCCCAGCCGGCGTCGCGCTTCTGCATTGTCGGCGTGATGGCGGCGAAGACGAAGAGCGGTGTCCGCGTCGCGGTCACCGGTGCGGGTCCGGGCGTCTTTCGCGCCACCGATATCGAGAAGGCGCTCGCCTCGAGCTTTTCGGCGGGTGCCTCGCTTCCCGCTGTCAAAGCAAGCGGTCTCAGCTCCGACATTCATGCCGGCGCGGAGTATCGCGCGCATTTGGTCGGCGTGATGGCGAAGCGGGCGGTCGCGGCCGCAGGCTGAACTGACGGCTCTTGTGGCCTAGCAGAACGGCCTCGCCCAATCGCGGCGGGGCCGTTTTTCTTCCTCGATACCCACGCTCAATTTACCGATGTCACGAATTCGGTCGGCCCCGGGCCGCTTCCTTAACGCTGGGTTTATCGCGCTGCGCTAGATTCTGAGAGAGATTTCTCGTGCCCCAGCCGGACCACATTTCGCCATGACCCAGCCCGTCGCTCGCTCGATCTTCCAGCGCGTGACTCTTGACACTAGTGGCGGCGCGGGCGTCACCCCAACTAGTCCAGGCGCCGGCGTGGGTCCTGACTATCATACGATCCGCGATCATTACGAACGTTGTCTGGCGGAGCACGGCCCAACGCCCAAGGGCGTCGACTGGCCGAACGCGCCCGATCTCGCAACGCGGTTCGATGTCATGCTGAGTGTGCTGCGGCCGACCCCAAAGCGGCCGGCGGTGCTTGATCTCGGCTGCGGCCCTGGCCTGCTTCTTGACCACCTGCGAGTGACCCAGCGCCCGAACGCGCTCGCCTATACCGGGGTCGATCTCTCGCTTCCCATGATCGAGGCGGCCAAGCGACTCTGGCCGGACGCGCAATTCTACCAGCGCGATATTCTGGAGCAGCCGTTCGCCGATCAGAGTTTCGACTACGTCATCATGAACGGCGTCTTGACCGAGAAACAGAGCCTGAGCGAGGCGGCGATGACCGCCTATGCCGAACACTTGATCGAGGCCGCGTTTCGCTCTTGCCGCATCGGCATAGCGTTCAACGTGATGAGCGCGCACGTCGATTGGCGGCGCGACGATCTATTCCACTGGCCGTTCGATGCGCTCGCCGGCTTTCTCAAAGCGCGCGTGACGCGGCATGTCACATTCCACGCCGATTACGGGCTGTACGAATATACCGTCTACGCCTATCGAACAGCGAGTTCGCCGACGCCGTCGTTCGGATGACGCCTAGGGCGGTGCAGTGCCGCCCTTTTCACTTATTTAGGTGACTGAACAAATCGTGTGTCGGCCACACCGGACCATCGCCATCGAGCTGTATTAAGTAATCGCGCATTGGTTCAGGAAGCCGATCGAGCGCGATGAAGGTCCCGTCAACCTCGACGCCGCTGGGTCGATAGCTCTGGTGCGTGCTGCCATCGATGACGTCGAGCGACCCACGCTTCTCCAGCACGACATAATGCTCGACCGGGTCGTAGTGGTTTTGCCGTGCAACCCCCAACTTTTCGATGACGTCGTCAACCGCGCCTTCCGTCAGGGTTCCGATGTTGGCGGCCAAATATTCAAATTCAAAGTCCCACCAGCGAAGGTCGAGCAACTTCTCGATCTGCTCGGCGGGGAAGCGGCGGCGTAAGATACGCCCTGGATTGCCGGCCACCACGGCGAAGGGCGGCACGTCCCGGGTTACCACCGCGCCGGCTCCGATTATTGCGCCGCTGCCAATCCGCACCCCCGAAAGAATGGTGACGTTGGTGGAAATTACGACATTGCCACCGATCTCGACCGGTCCCTTGCTTCGGGGGAAAACACGGTTGCGCTCAGGCTTCGATATTTGGGCCAACAGCTTGGGCAGGAACGACAATGAATTGTTCATGACCTGCTCGTTGTGGTGCTCGCCGCCAGCCAGAATGCGGCTTTCGCCCGCCGCCTCGCAAAAGGCACCGATCCGCAGCACAATCTGCCCGGTTCGCTCGAGGTCCGGGTAAAGGTCGATGAGGCGCAAGAGGCTGATCGAATTGCGTCCGATAATCGCGATATTGCCAGCGGTGTTGCGCACCTTGACCCTATATGGCGCAAGGAGATAGGCCATCCGCGCCACGCCGGCTTGAATTCCGTCGGTTTTTTCGGCGATCGCGCTCACGATTTCTCGAATACCGTCCGCACCTGTTCCGCGGTTGGAAATCCAGGTGTCTTCAGCTCCTCCGGCACGGCGTAAAGGAACGGATTGAGAAAATCCCGCGCGATGAACGTAGGTTCGGCCGCGTTGTTGTAACGAAAATTGACCGTCAGGCGCACTTTGTCCGAGCGATTGGTGCCTGAACGGTGAATCAAGAACGCAGAGAATATCAAGGCGCCGCCCAGCGGGACATCGACCTCGACGAATTCCACATCGTTGACCTTGTCCGGTGCGATCGATAATGGATAGTCCTTCGTCTCGTCCTTGCCGAAGGGAAGCAGACCACGTCGGTGGCTGCCCGGCACGACCTGCAGACGCCCCATATCCGGTGAAACAGGCACGAGCGGCATCCAAGCCACCGCACCATCAAGGCTCCCTTGCATGTTGGACCATTCTTGATGCGCTGGCAGGCGATGATAGCGCTCGGTCTTGGCGACGCGCGGCGAGTGAAACCACATCACGGGGCGCGCGCAGACCGCTGGAAAATCCAGGCCAAGCAGGATCAAATTTTCGACGATCTCCTCGGATAGCGAGAGGCGATGAAGGGAAATCAAGTGATTGCACAGTCGCGCCGCGCCATGATAGCCGGCGAAATTATCAGTGAACAAACCGGTCATTAAATCTTCGAGGGAGCCGTCGATGTCGGGATCCTTCATCTGGCCGTCACGTCGTGCCGCAAATACGCGGCCGACGTCACGGCGGATCGCGTTGAGTCGCGCGCTTGGAAACAGCCGCGGCAGCACGACGAAACCGTCGCGGCCATAGCGTGTCCTGAGGTCGTCCTCCAATGTCGCGTCGGCAATCCGTTGCATGGCCCTGACCTTGCAATAACGGCGTTAATGGCTGGTTAACCATCAATCTCGCAGGCGTCCGCCCGGCATACGCCATGTCCCGCATGGTGCCGCAGCGCTCCATCGAGACACGACGGTCATCGCGCGCGGCGCTGTATCGGATGGGGTGGCAAGACGCTCTGCCGCCCACCGGCGGAGGCACGATAGGCCGGAAAATAACCGACGCGATCCATGGGATCCGCCCCCGCCGCGGCGCATAGCTCCGCATAAGCGCGTTCGTTCAAAACGATTTTCAGAACTTCGGTGTCGCGCCTTGTTCCGCCGAAGCGTGCCTTGAATTGATCAAGACCATCGCCGTCGGACACGCCACCCGAGAGATTGAGGACGGGAACACCGTCGGCGGCAAGCCGCCGCATCGCTTCCCAAATCAATGCGCGCGCATGATCTCGCCCCGCCTCGGTCGCGGCGTTGAACAGGTAATCCGCCGCAAAGCGCGTCATACCGAAAGCGGCAATGGCCTGAAGCTCGCCGCCGCGCTCCGCCCCAAGCAGGAGCACATCGGGCGACGCGGCGACATGTTCCAACGCCGTGCGGTTGAAGTGATAGACCGGCGCGGCATCGATCGAGTGGATAAAATTGAGGTAGAGGTCGGGAAACGCACGCGCCAAACGAGTGCGATCATCGACGATCCGTGCCCCGCCGCGCGCCCAGGTCTTGAGACCGGCTTGGACATTGGGCGTAAGCCGTGCGCGCAAGGCGGTCTCGGTTTGCTTGAGGTCAACGAGATGAACGCCATGATGGCGCGCAGCCATGGCCTCACAGCCAAGATCGGCGGCCCGCGCGAACACCGGATTGAGCGCGACATAGGCGCAAACCTGCCCGCCCTCGCGCGTGACCCGCAGCCATTCGCGAACCAAGGGCTTGAGGTCGCCTATGCCCGTGAAGCCACCCTGGCCATAGGGCGTCACCAAATCACTCATGGTGCCGATCGGACGTTCGGCAAAGGGACAAACCAGGCGGTTCGCCCCAGCCTCGCCAACATAGAGAAAAACGCGGTTGCCGCTTGATAACGCCATGGCATGGCAATGGGCCCAGCCATGCGCGATGCCATGGGGAATGCCCTGGAGGGCCGTGTGCCACGCCGACGCGTCATCGAGCGAAATGAAACGATGGCTCACTGCAGGCGCTGCCCGGGAACCAAGATTTGGTCGGCTTTTATCAACACAGGAGTTGTGCCGGTCGCCACCACGCTCGACCCGTCATCCTGCACCGCGATCACCACGCCAGCGCCCGGCGTGGCCAGCTGGCGGCGAAGCACGCGACATTCGTGGACAAATACTGTCTGGCCTGAAGGCCCTTCGAAAAACGCCAGGGGCAAAGGCGGCTGCAAGGCGCGCACCAGATCATGGATCGCGCGCGCGGGCTTGGCCCAATCGATGCGACCGTCCTCCGGGGTTCGGCGTGGCGCGTAGCAAGCTTGCCCGCTTTGGCGGCGCGCGCGCGGCAATGACCCTGTGGTTGCTATCTTTTGGAATAGCTCCACCGCCAGCCTGGCCGAAAGTCGATTGAGCCGCTCGGTCAGACTCCAAATATCGTCGGTTGCCCGGATTGGTAGGCTTCTTTGCTTCAGGACATCACCCGTATCGATGCCGGTATCGATGCGATGCAACGTCACACCGGTGCGTCGCTCGCCATTGATGAGCGCCCACGAAACCGGGTGCACACCGCGATATTCAGGAAGGAGCGACGAATGGATGTTGATCGCGCCCAATCGGGGCGCCGAGAATACTGGTTCTGCAATGAGACCGAACCGACACAACAAGAGTAGATCGATCCCGTGTAATTGATCGACATGCTCGATCAATTTTCTCGACTGAGAGATCGGGACTCCATGGGTATGCGCGAAGGTCCGAAACTCGCGCTCCTCCGATGCCGCCTGGTCGGGTGCGAGCACCAAGAGCGAGGGCAAATGTCGACACTGCGAGAGCGCCTCAAGCACGGCGTGGCCTTGCGCCTTGGCGCCGGCAAAAACCCAAGATGGGTGGTTCATGCCGCGCGTGACGAGCGCTTCGGCCATTCGCCGTCCATCGGAAAAACCCCGAGCTGCGGGCGAATCAGGGTCTTGAGCGCGGGGTAGAGCCGTGGATCGAGGAAGGCCTGGACATTCTTGGCGTTGAGGTCGACATGATATTCGAGCCAGAACCAGAACCGCCCCATGTCAGGGCGATAGTTTGTCTGCTCGGCCTCGGCCACCCACTGAATGATGTTCCACGTCTGTTTGCCCTCGAGCACGGCCGCCCATGTGCTCTCCGCGACATAGAGCGTCTGATCGACGGGCGCGTCATCATGCCAATCGATCTTGAAGCCTGACGCGGGGTCCGCCTTCAGGACGAAGCTGAAATTGCTATTGGGTCCCTCCACCACCTGACGGAAGCGCGCGGAAAAATCGATATAGTCGCGCGTAATCCAGCGCTGAACCCGCTGGCAATGCACCATTGAGCGACCTTTAAGATCGCCGAAATCGACATCTAAAAGCCACGCGTTCAAGGCGTCGAGCTTCGGTTGAAATCGACGCTTTACCGCAGCGATTTCGTCCAGATAATTCGGCCAGTTGATGGCTGCATGTTGGCGCGTGATGCCGGTCGACATATTCCATCGATCCGAGGGCAGCAGCACGATGGTTTCGAGATCGCGGTCCTCAAAGCTCGAGCGCACGAACCGCTCGAACAGTTCCGGCGTACCGCGATTGGCCCAATTATTGTGAAAATAGCGATCGTCGAGCCAGCCGAAATCGGCGGCGAAGGGCGCAATCCGCGCCGGTCTGATCCGCTCGATGGCGCGGCGCTGATCGGAATAGCCGACTTTACGCCGCGCCGCTTCGCTGCGCATTTTTTCCGGCGCCATGCGAAAGCAGCCGGGATACATGGTGACGCCGCCCATCTGGATGAACTCGATATCGATGCGCGGGAAACGAAGCGCGATCTCGTCGCACAGGGCCTCGTCCGTCAGATTGTCGTTCATATTGAGCAGTGTGCAATCCGGGTGCTCGATGATGAACCCGGCATTTTCCCAATCATGGCTCCGCGTCGCGGCCGAGGGGATCAACGTGAAGGACGTCACGCCGCCTAGCTTGATGGTCTGCCATGGCCGGAGCTTGCGGATATTGTGGAAGCCGAGCAGCCGAAATACCCGTTCCACCGTGTAACCCCTGAGACCCGGGTGATTCTCGTATTCGGGGAGCAGAACCGTGAGGTCCCGCGAGAAGAGATCGACCGAGGGGATGTGGAAATGATCTTCGTGGGAGTGACTCACGAACAGATAGTCGACATTTCGCACGACCTCGGCGGGAGGAATAACCGCCGCCGGAAATTTCCAGGTCGAAAAATTGTAGACCGGCTCGTTCAGAATCCAGGGGTCGCACACAAGCGTGCCGAACGAACCCGAAATCTTGAGCGTGGCGTGCGAAACCAGCGTGACATCAAGCGATGCGGTCATGGCGTGCCGCTCACCGCCTGATCGTGGAGCTGCCGACGGATTTCGGCTTGGATCTTGGCGGGGTCGCCGTCGATCAAGCATTGAAGAATGCTCAGCGACGAACCCTTCCAGCAGGGCAGAAAACGCAGGCGAAGCCCGGCCTTGGCGAAAGCGGCCTCGTCGTAAAGCGCTCGCCCGCCTGGTGGATTGAGGTAAGTGTCCGCGCCAAGCGTTCGCGCGATCGCTATCACCCGGTCGGCACCGCGCAGACCTGGATCGATGTCGAGCGCTGAAGTTCGAACGGTATCGAATGGCAGGGCGAGTTCATTGCAGGCCGCTTTCAGTGTGGCCTCGAGGTAATCGACCAATTGCCCACTAACCCGTTTGATCGGCTCCAACAGTCGTGCGGCCGCCGGGTTCGGCCGAGACGGCAAAAAGTGACCGAGCTCGGCATCGAAGCGTGCCTTGGCGTCCGGCGCGAATGTAATGGCGCGGATATCACTCTCGCGGGGCGCCTTGGCGAGCGGCAAAGTGAGCCATTGCGGCTCACCCGCGCCGTCTCGCAAGCGATTGCGGTGAACCCAACCGCGCCGCGGAAATTGCACACAGTCGAAGAGTGCGACGATATCGGCCGCCGCGAACAAGCGAAAATACCCCGCATAGGGCACGAAGTAGGGCTGCATGACCGCGACGGTCGTCATGGTGCGGATCGAGTTCTCATGAACGACCGTCCCCCTGCCCGCCACAAAGACGATCGAGGAGCCCGGCAAAATCTTGCGCCCCCGCCGGATTGTCGAACAGTTGACCCGCGCGTGCGGCTATCTCGGCCGAAAGCTGCGCGCGATCCGTCGGCGTGTGCGCGAGCGTCAAAACCTTCCGAACATAGTCCTCATCGCTCTCGGCAATCGGCCCGTTTATGCCCGCGGCCTGGTAGAGCGCCGCCCCTGAGCGACCGCGGATTTCGCTGGTTGGATGCGTGACATAGGGAACACCAAGGGCGAGCGCCGCAAGCAATGTGGTCGCGCCCCCGAAAGGATGCGTATCCAGAACAACCGTCGCGTGGCGGAGCACGGCCTTAAAGTCCGTCGGGCCAAGAAAAGGAAGGAAGCGTATGCGCCCCGCGTGAGCGCCCAAGGTTTCGGCGAGACGCTGCCGTGTCGCGTCGCCAAGCCGCGATGAGTGGCGATCCTCGAACAAAATGATATGGCCGCCTGGGTCGCCTTCGAGAATGCCCGAGAGACAATGATCGAAGGCCGGATGAAGTTTGTAGAGCGTCATCGGGCACAGGTAGAGCGACCCGGCTTCCGGTAGGCCGAGCGCGACCCGATCGCGTGTGTCGGGCAGGATCTCAGGCTTTTTCCACAGGGCCGGACACCACGACAGCCGCACAAGGCGCTCGGTGAAAAAGCGTTCGGCGTCATTCGCTTCGACCTGTTCACAAGAGACGAAGTAATCCACGGTCTTGAGCCCGCTCGTCATCGGATGTCCGGGCACCACGAGCTGAACCGGAGCCAAGCGCGTCGCGGCCAGAAAATAGCTAAAGGGATCCATGCCGAGTTCGAGGTAGAGCAAGGCATCGAGCTGCTGATCGGCAATGATCTGGCGCGCCACGCGTAGGTCGCGGGGCAACGCTTTGACCTCCCCGGTGCCGCGCACCGACATTGGCAGCGATGAATTGGCCCCCGCGTTGAACATCACGAGCTCGAGGCCGGCCGCGTGCAAGATTGGCCAAAATCCGTCAAAGCAACTGCCGACCGAATGGCCGCTCCAAAACGCCGAGACGACACCGATCCGCTTGCTCCGGCCGCGCCTCATCTTGGTTTGAGGTTCAACCTGCTCCGGCAACGACGGTCGCAGGAGAGCGGCGAAGCGCTCAAGCGTGGCGCGGTCGTCATAGCCCTGATAGGCCAAATAGAACGGCAAATGATTGAGCTCGGCGAGCGGATCGACAATCGACTCCGGTGCCGCCTCAAGTTCGTCTAGCGCCGTAAAGAAACCCTCGCGCGCCGCGGCCAGCGCCGCTCTCGACTGATAGACCGGCGGCAGAATCAGCCCGCGCCTGATGCGTCGCCCAAAGGAAGGCCGCAGCACCTCGGCACGATCACAATGGACGCGCGCTTCGTCCAACCGTCCATCAACGCGCAACGCATCCCCGAGATTATCGAGAGCCTTGATGTGTGTCGGCGCCGCGGCCAACGCCAGGCGGTAGTGCCCGACCGCGTCGTCATAGGCACCGCGTGCACGAAGAATGTTGGCGAGATTATTGTGAGCGTCGGGTTGATTCCGATCGAGTTCGAGCGCCCGCCGATAGGCGGCCTCGGCTTCCTCGACCCGACCGAGCTGTTCAAGCGCCGTGCCGAGATTGTTATGCGCGTCGGCATTCTCCGGCATCGCCTTGACCGCGCGCCGAAAGCTGGTAAGCGCCTGTTCGACCGCTCCCTTCGCCAGGAGAACGACACCGAGATTAAGGAGTGAGGGAACATTGCTTGGGAACCGCCCGAGCACGCGCCGATAGCGGCCTTCGGCCCCGCTCAGGTCGCCGGCCAGATGGCGCTCAACCGCATCGGTGAATAGCTTTTCGGCGGTGGCAAGGGACGACATGTCGAGCCTCCGTGGCCCGGCACGCTAACCGCCCTGACTTAACGATCCGTAAACCTTAGGCGATCACACCCGTTCGAACACCGCAGCGATGCCTTGGCCGACGCCGATGCACATGGTGCAGAGGGCATAGCGTGCCTTGCGCCGGTGCAGCTCGTTGATCGCCGTCAAGGCAAGTCGGGCGCCGCTCATGCCGAGCGGATGGCCGAGCGCGATCGCGCCACCAGTCGGGTTAACGTGCTGGGCATCGTCCGCCAGCCCAAGCTGACGGGTTACTGCGAGCGCCTGGGCGGCGAAGGCCTCGTTAAGTTCAATCACGTCGATCTGCGAAATCGCCAAGCCGGCGCGATCGAGCACTTTGCGCACCGCCGGCACCGGTCCAACCCCCATGATGCGCGGCTCGACCCCAGCCGTCGCCATCGCGACGACGCGCGCTCGCGGTTCGAGACCATGGGCACGCGCGGCCGGCCCAGAGGCCAAAATTAGCGCGGCCGCGCCATCATTGACGCCCGAGGCATTGCCGGCCGTCACCGTACCGCCGGCACGGAACGGCGTCGGCAATTTGGCGAGGGACTCTATTTTGGTATCGGGTCGGGGATGCTCGTCGCGATCGACCACAATAGCCGGGCCCTTGGCCTGGGCCACTTCAACCGGCACGATCTCCGCCGCATACACGCCGGCTTCGATCGCCCGACCCGCACGCTGCTGGCTGCGCAGCGCAAAGGCGTCCTGATCCGTACGGCTGATCTGAAATTCCGCCGCCACGTTCTCCGCCGTCTCCGGCATCGAATCGATGCCATGGCGCGCCTTCATCAGGGCATTCACGAAGCGCCAGCCGAGCGTGGTGTCTTCGATCTTGGCGCCGCGCGAAAACGCCGCGTCCGCTTTGCCCATCACGAACGGCGCGCGCGTCATGCTCTCGACGCCACCCGCAATCATCAGTGCCGTTTCGCCCGCGCGGATGGCACGCGCGGCGATGCCGACCGCATCCAGCCCCGAGCCGCAAAGCCGGTTCACCGTGGCTCCGGGCACGCCGGCCGGCAAGCCGGCCAGAAGAAGCGCCATGCGCGCGACATTGCGGTTGTCTTCGCCGGCTTGATTGGCGCAACCATAAATCACGTCGTCGACCGCCTGCCAATCGACGCGGGTATTTCGTTTCATCAATGCTGCGATCGGAACGGCGCCGAGGTCATCGGCGCGAACCATGGCAAGAACGCCGCCATAGCGGCCGATCGGCGTGCGCACGGCATCGCAGATAAAGGCGTCCGACATGCAATCCCCCGTTTGCTTCAGGCCGCGGCAGAGCCGTGGGCCCGAGCGGTGCGTGCGTGCAGTGCGCGTAAGGTTTCAAGCTCGATCTTCGTTGGTGGCGGCGTGGCTTCGAGCCGTGCCGCAACATTGAGCTTCCAGCCCGTCGCGCCGATGGCCTGCTCCTTGGTGACGCCCGGGTGCAGCGAAACCAGCTCAAGCTCGCGGGTCGTCGAATGCGGCTTCAAAATGCCGAGATCGGTAATGACCGCACTCGGTCCCTTGCCCGGAAGGCCCGCCCGCTTGCGCGCGTCGCCGCCGTCGAGATGACCCACGGAGGTGATGAAATCCAGTTTCTCGACAAAGGCCCGCGCAGTCTGGCGCAGCACGATGAAGACTTCGCCGGCGGACCCCGCGATCTCCGGCGCGCCGCCGGCGCCGGGCAACCTGACCTTCGGCTTGTCATAGGGGCCGATCACCGTCGTGTTGATATTGGCGAAGCGATCGATCTGCGCGGCACCAAGGAAACCGATATCGATGCGCCCGCCCTGCAGCCAATAGCGGAACATCTCAGGCACCGACACCACGGTGTCGGCGGTCGCTGAGAGTTCGCCATCGCCGATCGAGAGCGGCAGCACGTCGGGCTTGGTGCCGATCGTGCCCGATTCATAGATCAGCACAATCTCGGGCGCATGGGTCAACCGCGCCAGGTTCGACGCCGCGCTCGGTAGACCGATGCCGACGAAACAGACCATGCGGTTCTGCAGCAAACGGGACGCCGCGATCGTCATCATCTCATCGGCGGTATAGGTCGGCTCAGCCATGGGACACCTGCTTCGGCTGCACGGCCGACAGACTTCGCTCATAGTCGGCGAAGTCCGTCGTCGACATGACGTGACGCGTCATCCAGGCGAGAAACGTCTCGCGCTCGCGCGCAATTTCGTCCCAATCACTGTAGAACTTGTTGTCGCGGCCATAATAGCCCTCGGCATAAGAGGGCCTCGCGCCCCGTGGCACGCAGCATACCGCGCTAACCACCCAATTCGGCAAAATCGTGGCATTGCGCGGCGCATCAAGCGAAGCGACGATCTCCTCGACCGTCACGATCGAGCGCTTCGCCGCTAGCACCGCTTCTTTCTGAACCCCGACGATGCCGTAGATCAGCACGTTGCCCTTGCGATCCGCCTTCTGCGCGTGGATCACCGCGACGTCGGGGCGCACCGACGGCACCGCCGCCAGCGTCTCGCCGGTGAACGGGCAGATGAGCGTCTTGATCTGCGGATTGTGCTTTGGCAGGTCGTTGCCGACATAGCCGCGCATCACCGCGAAGGGCAGGCCACTTGCGCCCGCCGCGTAGGCGTTCGCCAAATCAGCATGGCTCCGCTCGTAGAGTTTGAGCGGCGCCGGCCAACCACGCTCGACCGCGTCGCGGAAACGGTGGAGCGAACCGACGCCGGGATTGCCGCCCCACGAAAACGTCAACTCGCGCGCGCACCCCATGCCAATCATCTGGTCATGAATGATGTCAGGCGTCATGCGCACGAGCGCGAGATTGCGTTTCTCCTGGCGGATGATCTCATGCCCAGCGGCGAATGGAATGAGATGCGTGAAGCCTTCGCAAGCAACGTAGTCACCATCGCCGATCAGTTTGGCCACCGCTTCGCGCAAGGTCGTAATTTCGGCCATTCGGGTTCCTCGAGGTCTGCGCGTCGGTCGGGCGGCCGACGGCTCAAGCCTTTCAAGCGTGCACTATAGCCAACCATGGGCGCCACGCCACGCCCCCAAACGCGTTGATTCGTCCATCGGCGCGTGCCCAATACATTTGTTCGGTCGTCGCACAAACGTACATTTATCGCACAAAGTCGAGGGCACGGATCGTGGTGGCGACGGCATTGGGGCGCGATTACGTGCTGTCGCCTGAGCATGGCCTCGGCGCCATCCAGGCGTTCGGTCACGAGCCCAAGCGTATGACGCTCCCGCAGGTCGCGCGGCGCGCTGGACTGCGGCGCGTCACGCAGACAGAGATGGTAAGGACGCTGCTGCCTGAATTGCGTCGCGGCGCCGCCGATTTGACCGCCGTACTGGTCAATTAACCGGCTTCGACCGCGGCGCCCTGCTCCGGCACGAGCGCAATCGCTTGGGTCAAAATGTCCGACCCAGCGCCGGGCCGAGGGCCATTTTCCGAAATGAAACGGCGAAAGGCGCGGGCGCCCGGCTGACCGCTGAACAGGCCCAGCATGTGTCGCACCACGGCATAGAAGGGCGTGCCGCGCCCGCGCGCCGCATCGATGTAGGGCAGCATGGCGCGGGCGACCTCGTGTCGGCTTGGCGGCGACCAGGACTCGCCGAAAAGCAAGCGATCCGCATCGGCCAGCAGAAAGGGATCTTGGTACGCGCTGCGGCCGATCATGGCGCCGTCGAGGCGCTCCAGCGCGCCACGCGCCATTTCAAGGTTCGTGATTCCGCCATTGAGGATTATGGTCAGGTCAGGCCGCTCGGCCTTGAGGCGGTGCACGATCTCATAGCGTAGCGGCGGAACCTCGCGATTTGCCTTGGGCGAAAGGCCGCTCAGCACCGCGATGCGCGCGTGCACGATAAAAACTCGGCAACCGGCCGCCGCGACTGTATCGACGAAATGTCGCAGGTCTTCATAGGAATCCCGCCCATCTATGCCGATGCGGCACTTTACCGTGACGGGAATATTCACGGCCTGGCGCATGGCCGCAACGCCCCGCGCGACGGTCTCCGGCTCGGCCATCAGGCAAGCGCCGAAACGCGCGTTTTGCACACGCTCGCTCGGGCAACCAACGTTCAAATTGATCTCGTCATAGCCCATGGCCGCGCCGATCGCCGCTGCTTCCGCAAGCTGGCTCGGGTCGGCGCCGCCAAGTTGGAGCGCGAGCGGCCACTCGTTCGGGTCGAATCCGAGCAGCCGCTCCCGATCGCCGCGCAGGATCGCCGCCGCCGCCACCATTTCGGTATAAAGCAACGTGCGGCGCGTAATCCGGCGCAGGAAGTAGCGGGCGTGGCGGTCGGTCCATTCCATCATGGGCGCGACCGCGAGCCGCCGGTCGATGGGCAGCCGCTCGGTCATGGCGGCGCACCTTACAAGCCGCCGGCCGCGCCTGCAATTCGAGGCAAGCCCCGGCGCTATCGGCCGCCGAGCGTAATGACCCCCTGCCAGGGCGTTGGCGGCGGCGCGGCAATCAAGGCACGGCATCGCACAGCCATGGCGGCGCTCGCCCGATCGGCCGGTCCGAGCGCGGCAAAGCGCTCTGCCGCTTCTGAAAATCGGCCGGCGCGATAATCGGCCAGCGCAAGGCCGTAGGCCGTAACAAAGGCGGCGTGCTCGCCGCTGAGCGTGCCTTCGCCCGCCATGGGTTCGTATAGCGACGCGGCTTGCGCCCGCCCGGCCACCATGACCCGATCGACCTCGCGAAACGCGATCCGGTCGCCGCAGGAGGCGACCGTGTCATAGGCGACCAGGATCGCCGTGCCATAGACCTTGTTGGCGCCTTCAAGCCGGATTGCGAGGTTGAACGCGTCGCCCATCACCGTGTAGTTGAACCGGCGCGGCGAGCCGATATTTCCCACGAGCGCCGACCCGGTGTTGACGCCGATGCGCGCTTTCAGTCGTCGGTCAGCCGGTAATTCGAGTTCGGTTTCTAATGAGTCGAGGCGAGCGTCGCAGGCCAGCGCCGCGCGTACCGCGTTCAGGGCGTGGTCGTTGTCATCGAGAGGCGCGCCAAAGACCGCCACGATGGCATCGCCAATATACTTGTCGACAAAGCCGCCATGTGCCTCGATCAGTTCGGTCATGGCGCCAAGATAGAGGTTCATGGTTCTGACCTGAGCGTCCGGACGCATGCCTTCCGAAATCCGGCTAAAGCCTTCGATATCGGAGTAGAGAACGGATACCGTCCTGGTCTCGCCACTAAGCGTCGGCATCCGGTTGCCGGCAAGCAGACGCTCGATTACCGCGGGGGCGAGGTAATAAGAAAAGGCTCGACGAAGCCGATTTCGTTCGCGGTCGGTGACCGCGAGCCGAAATGCCGCCGGAACCGCGAACGCGACAAAGCCCGCGATCGGCGCGTCGATCAGCGGCAAAACCAAACCAACCCGAAAGACGCCGACACAAACCACCAGCCAAAGCACGGCACCGACGCCGAGCCATAGTGCACTTCGGCCGATATCGCGCGACTGGCTCGCTGTCACGGCAAGCCCGCAGATGGCGAGCAAAATGAGGCCGATCGCGGCCCGCGACGGCACGCTCAAAGAATCGCCGCGAAGCAGGTCGTTGATCGCCGTGGCCTGCACATAGACGCTCGGCAAGGTCTGACGGAGAAATGGTGAACCTTCGGATACAGCCGGCTCTTTCAATGCGCAACGAGCCGGCGCGTTCTCTCGTTCGCGGCCCGCGATAAAACGCTTCGAGGTCAACTTTCGATCCTCGACCTCGAGCGCGCCGCCGATCAACACGATCTTTCCGGCGAAGGCGCGCTTGAAATAGGTCATGTTGCCGATGGTCGCGCAGCTCGAGAGGTCGGCGAAGGAATAGGTCGGAATCGCCCCCGAACCACCATCGAAGTTCAGCAGGATCGAACCCTGAGCCGAGCCCGGCACGCGGGTCGGCCCGAAGGTCAAACCTTCAGCGTCCGAGACCGGTGTAAACTCACCGGCCCGCGCCGCGATCTCGAGTGCGAAACTGGTTTCGAACTGCTCGGCGCCACCCTCGGCGGCGACCTCGAAAAATAACGGCACACGTCGTATCACGCCGTCGGGGTCCGCCTGGAGATTGACCGCCCTGATATTGCGTGAATGTCCGACCGCGTCGCTTTGGCCGGCGAATGGCGCGATCGGTATGCTCCCATGCTGCAACTTGGCGAGCACGATGCGGCCATCGTCAGCGGCACGTTTTAGGCTCAGCAGGAACGGCCGATCATAGCCCGGAACATAGGGTTCGACCGAGACGGGCAATATCAGGTCTAAGCCAATCAACTTGGCGCCTGCCACCTTGACCGCATCGATGACGCGACCGAACTGCGGTGTCCACATCGCGATCGGCAGGCCTCCGAATTCCTCCCTGCTTTCACGATCCTCATCGATCGCGATGACCACAGTCGGTGACTCGGTCGGCTCATGGAGCTGACCGAACACGGCGTGCCGCAGCAGGAACAATGAATCGATCGACACGCCATCGAGTCGCTCGAGGACCGGCGAGGCGAACAAGCCAGCCAGCACGAAAGGGGTCGCGAACAAGGGAGCGAAGGGCGCGAGTTTCATCAATTGTACCGCCCAGTCGGTCGGGCAAAAATCGGCTGGCCGTTGATCCAGTGCCACATGGCCGAACTAATAGCGTCTTGGCAGCCTTGGCGCAAAACCCGATGCCACCGCTAGACCCCAACCATCATTATCCCGTGGCGCGGCCATTTCGGCGCAGCAGTGCGCTGCCCACGACGTCGACGCGGTCTTCGGCCAGGACCACGCCAAAGCGCTCCGCCGCATCGGCCGGGGTGTAATAGCCGCGCCGGATATCCTGCTCGATCAGCGCCGGGTCGCGCGCGAACGGGTCGCCGAAGCCGCCGCCGCCCGGAGTCTCGACGGTGATCGCGTCACCCGCTTCAAGTTCGATACCCTGGTCCTTGGAAAGGTGCGCGGGCCGATAGACCTCGCCCCGCTGTTCGATCTGGATCGTGGTCACCGCGCCAGTGGCGCCGCCGGCCGCCCCATTCGGTCCGACTCGGCCATGATCCATGACCATTGAAGCCCGTGCGCTACCTTCGCGAAGCCGAAGTCTGTAACGCACGCCGAAGCCGCCGCGTTGCCGGCCGGTGCCGCACGAACCCTCCCGCAGCGCATATTCCTCGAACAAGACCGGATAACGCTGCTCGAACACTTCGATCGGCGTCGTCTTCGAAATGCCGATGGTCGAGCAGCCATTACTCAGCCCATCCAGCGACATCGAGCCGCCATAGCCGCCACCCGATATCACGTACATGACATAAGAGCGGTTGCGTTTCGGATCATGACCGCCGAGCGCGAGATTGCCTGACGTTCCCGCCGGCGCGGCGAACAGGCGTTCGGGAATCGCCAGCGCCAACGCATCGAACACGGCCTCGGCGATCCGCTGACTGACCTCGGCGGCACAGCCCGAGACCGGCCGAGGATACTCTGCATAGAGGAACGTGCCGACGGGGTCCTTGATGTGCAGCGGCTCGAACGTGCCGGCGTTGATCGGCACTTCAGGGAAGACATGTTTGATCGCGAGATAAATCGACGAACGGGTCGTCGCAATGACGCTATTCATCGGGCCCTGGCATGGCGGGCTGGTTCCCGCCATGTCGAAATAAAGATCGCCATCCCGCTTGGTGATAGTCATCTCGATCACCAGCGGCTCATTGACCACGCCATCGGAGTCGACAATGGCGCGGCCGCGATAAATGCCGTCGGGAATGGTGGTGATACAGGCGCGCATCTGCCGCGCGGCGCGGCGGCGCAACTCGGCAATCGCCGCCTCGACCGTCGCTGCGCCGTAGCGGCCGATCAACGCGCCAAGGCGTCGGGCCCCGACATGGAGCGCCGCTGCCTGGGCTTGAATGTCGCCGATGCGCTGGCCGGCGATGCGGATATTGGAGAGAATGATCGCGAGGATCTCCTCATCGAGCACACCTGCCTTGAACAACTTGACCGGCGGCAAGCGCAGGCCCTCCTGCTCAACCTCGGTCGCGTTCGCCGAAAAGCCACCCGGCACCATGCCGCCGATATCGGGCCAATGGCCGGTATTGGCGAGCCAGGCGAATAATTTGCCGCCGTGGAAGTAGGGCATGACAAAGCGGACGTCCATCAGGTGCGTGCCACCCATATAGGGATCGTTCACGATGAAGATGTCGCCCTCGCGAATCTCCTTGGCGCGCGCGATTACGGCGGCGGTCGAATCCTGCATGGTGCCGACAAAAATCGGCAGGCCGAGTTCGCCTTGTGCGATCAGCGCGCCGTCGCCCGCCGCATAGATGCCATCCGAGCGGTCGAGCGTCTCCGAGATGACCGGGCTGAACGCCGCTCGCACGAAGGCCAGGTCCATCTCATTGCAGACTTGAATGAGCCCGCTTTCGATCACCGCGAGCGTGACCGGATCGAGTTCGCTCATGGCGCAACCTCCACGATCAAATTGCCGAGCGTATCACGTCGCACGCGATTGCCGGGCTCGATCACACTGGTCGCGTCGAACTGAAGGACCAGCGCAGGGCCCTCGAACACGGCGTTCACCGGCAGCTTGGTGCGCTCATAGATCGGCGCCTCACGCCAACCACCGTCGAACCAGACCGGGCGCGTCGCCACCAAGGCGCCATCAAGCGTCGATGCCGAGCCATCGCCCGCCAGGGCATGAAGGGGCGGTGCGGCGCGGCGCCCGATCGCAGCGGTCTTGAGCGCCACCAGATTGACGCCGATGCCCTGAAGTTCGACGGCGAAACGTTCGCGATAGGCGATCGCGAAGGCGGCGTGCAACGAGTCAACCCCGGCTTCGGTCGACGGCAGCGCGACAGTTAGGATGTGGGTCTGCCCATCGAATTGCATATCGGCCGCGAACCGAAACTCGACACTCTCGACCGCGACGTTGTCGCGCGCGATTGCGGCGCGGCCTGCCGTGATTTGCTCGGTTAAGACGGCACGCAGGCGCGTATCGTCGAGCGATGCCAGCGGCGCATTCAAGGTCGTCACAAAATCATGGCGCAAATCGGCGATCGCGCAGCCGAGCGCATTGGTGAGGCCGGGGCGCGCCGGAATCAAGACTCTGGGGATGCTCAGTTCGCGCGCCAGGGCAACGGCATGGAGCGGCCCCGCGCCGCCGAACGCCAATAGCGTGAAATCGCGCGGGTCATGGCCGCGCGCCAACGAAATCATGCGAATTGCGCCAGCCATGCGGTCATTCGCGATGCGAATGATGGCCGACGCCGTGGCATCGCCATCGAGCCCAAGCGTTCGGCCGAGCGCCGCTTCGAGTCGCTCCGCGATCGCCTCGCGCGAGGGCGGAGCCTTGACCGCCAGAAGGCGCGCCGGATCGAGCCGGCCCAGGACGAGGTTGGCGTCCGTGATGGTTGGGCGCGTGCCGCCTTTGCCATAGGCGATCGGTCCCGGCATGGCGCCCGCGCTCTCCGGCCCGACGCGCAGCAATCCTGCGCGATCGATCCAGGCGATCGAGCCGCCACCGGCACCGATGCTATGAACGTCGACCATCGGCACATGCACCGGCATGGCGTATTCGAGTTCGAGCTCGGTCGAGACCGCCGGCACGCCGCCTTCGACCAGGCCGACGTCGGTCGAAGTGCCGCCCATGTCATAGGTGATGATGCGCTCAAGCCCGGTCGCGCGCGCAATGGCCGCCGCGGCCATGACGCCCGAGGCGGGGCCGGACATCACGGTGTTGATCGCGTGCCGCACCACCTGACGCGCCGCGATGCTGCCGCCATTGCCCTGCATGATCAGCAGATCGCGGGCGAAGCCACGCGCCTCGAGGCCGCTCTGCAATCGCCCGACATAGCGATCGAGGATCGGCTGCACCGCGGCGTTTACCGATGCCGCCACGCCGCGCTCATATTCGCGGAATTCGGAGCTGATCTCATGACCGGCGGTGATATAGCCCTCGGGCCACATCGCCGCCGCGATCTCGGCGGCACGCCGCTCATGCATCGGGTTGCGGTAGCTGTGCAGGAAATGGATGACCAGTGCCTCGCAACCCAATGCCCGGAGACGATCGATCGCCGCGCGCACGGCACTCTCGTCGAGCGGCGTGATGACCGAGCCATCCGCTGCCATGCGCTCGGGCACTTCGAGCCTGAGTTCGCGCGGAATCAGCGGCTCGAAACTGCCGATCAGACCATAGGGCTTCGGCCGCGTGCGTCGACCGAGTTCGAGAACATCGCGAAAGCCCTGAGTCGTGATCAGTCCGACGCGCGCGATCTTGCGCTCGATGATCGCGTTGGTCGTCGCCGTCGTGCCATGGCTGATGCTCGCGACTTCACCGAGCGCGACGCCGCCCGCTTCAAGCGCAGACAACACCCCTTCCGCGCGGTTCTCCGGCGTCGTCGGCACTTTGGCGATGCGCAGCGCGCCTGACGCATCGAGCACGACGAGATCGGTAAAAGTGCCGCCAATATCGACACCGATGATCGAGCCTTCGGTCATGGTCAGCGCAGCCCGTCTTCGCCCTTGATCTCGTCGGCCCGCAGCCCGCCGACACGGGCATGAACACGGCTGCCCGTGGTCATGGCGAGCACGAAGACGATCTCGTCGCGGCGCGGCGCGTCGGGGATGCCGACTTCGATCGAATCGAAATGGCTCCGCACATAGGCCGCCTCGCGATGATGTAGGGGAATATCAATGCGCGCACCGATGCCGGCAAGCTTGGTGGCCGAGGGCACGATTGCCTTGGCGCCGCCCAAAAGCTCGCGCATCGCATAGCCGCCGGGCACGTGCCAGAGCGCGCCGTGTTCGAGCTCACCCGCCTCGCCCACGATACCGCCCTTGCCATAGGCCTCGATCGTTTTCGGATTGCCGCCCAGCGCGTCGATCAGACGGCGCGACATTTCAAGTCCGAGCGGCTTCAACGCTTCCATCATCGGTAAAATGTCGGTGACGTAACCGCCGGCGTAAGGATTGCGGATCGCCGCCAGCACCGCCGCGCGCAGCCTCGGCTTCCTGGCAGGCGGGCCGAATTCGTGGCGGATCTCCTCGATCACGGTGACGAGTTCGCGAACCTGAACAAGATCGGTCATCAGCCACTCCGGCGTTGGGACAGAGAGATTTCAGGCGGCGCGACGCGACCGTCGCCCTGAAGCGCGAGATAGGCACCCTCGAGCAGGCCTAGCAGGCGCAGGCGCGATGCCTGAGCCGCGCCGGCGTCCAGCGCGCGCGCCACCAATTCACCCGGCAGAATGCCCACATCGATCGTCACCAATCGATCGCCGAGGTCGGTGTCGTCGCGCATTTGATTGGCCGGCCGGCGCGCAATCGACTCGTGCTCGACATTGACCGCGTTGGCGATCACCGTGGCGGCCGCGTCCGCTGCCGCGGCGTCGCGTGCCAGCACGGTCACGGCATCGGCGATTCCGAGCGAGAAGGAACGACCACGCCAGCCCGATGTGGCGAGCCCACGCACCGGCATCGAAGCTTTCAATTCGACACGGGCATCGATCGCCGCACGACCCTGGCTATTGACCACGCCGGCCCGAAGCATTTCACTTCGGGTCAAATAAAGCGCGATATCGCCGCCATTGTTGACATACGCCTTGGACATGCATCGACCCGCTATCATGGACGCGAGGATTTCGTCGGCGACCGCACCGGCGACCGCGGCCATCGGGGTGATGAACACCGCGCGATGCGGCCACACGGCCGCGACCATGCGGCGCGCGACCGGTCCTTTCGGCAGCGGGCGCGGCTCGCCGATCGGCGCGCGCAAGAGGCTGAGTTCATCGACCAATGGCGCCAAGATCGTTTCGAAGCGGCGCGCGGCTTGCTGGTATGCCAGGCGCACTTCATCCGCGCCACCAAACGCCTCGGCGATGATATCGATCGGGCCATGATGCAAATGCAGCCGCCGGCCATCGGGCAGCAAGGCCGCCTGCGCGCCGCTATTCATGCGTCGTCGCCTTCGCCGGCCATGGGTTGGCCTCGTCCCACGCTTCCTGCCGATGCGCTGTGTTGGCCAACACCTGCGCGAGCGGAACGATGCGATCGCCATGGCCACCAAGCGCGACGTAATCATCACGGCGCAACGTGAACTCAATCGGCGCGACGATCGCAGGCGTCGGCACATAGCCAAACGAGCGCGCCGGCATGCGCGTGACATCGACCATGAATGTGATGCCGCCGCCGGGCCAGACATAGACCGGCGCGCCGCCGCTGGTGACGCGCGTCAGGGCGCTTTTTACCGAGCGCGTCAATCGCACCGGATTTTCCGTGACACCGGCACGCAAACTGCCGCCCGCGCCGGCCATGAACAGCACGGTGCAGAGCGCCGGTTCGCAATTCTCAGCGACGCGCTCGACGGTGAGCTTGATGATGGGCGGCATCTCGGCCGGCTGGGGTTTGAGCGCCTCGTCGAGTACAAACCACGCGGCATCCTCGCCCGTGGTCGAGACCATGAAGAGCCGAAGGCCCGGCCAGGCGATCTTGGGATCGATCTTCTCGATCACGTCGAGCGGGTTGGTGATGTTGGTACCGCCCCACCCCATGCCGGGCTCGGCCACTTTGAAATAGCGGCCGGGTGTCGATTTCCGCCCCCTGACCCGAACCCCGGTCGGCTTGACGTCGAGAAACCGTCCGGCCTGATGCTCCGACAGCACGCCCGTGATGTGATCATCGACGACGATGACCTCATCGGCGTGAGCGAACCATTGCTTGGCAAAAATGCCCATCGCCGCCGAGCCGCAGCCGACACGCATGCGTGCCTCGGTTTTGTCGTCGATGATCGGCGCGCGGCCTGCCTGCACGACGAGACGCGCGCCACCATCGACCTTGAGCTCGACCGCCTTCGTTTCGCAGAGATCAAGCAGCGCCTGGCACGTGACGGTGCCCTCGCGTTTCGAGCCGCCGGTCAAATGACGCACGCCGCCGACGGACAGCATCTGCGAGCCGTATTCCGCGGTCGTGACGTGGCCGACCTGCTCGCCTTGGCAAAAAACCGCGGCCTGCTCGGGGCCGAGATAGCGGTCGGTGTCGATCTTCAGCTTGACGCCGCAATAACTGAAGATGCCTTCGGAGACCACGGTCACCATGTCGACGCCCTCGACCGCGGCCGAGACAATGAAGGGCGCGGGCTTGTAGTCCGGATAGGTCGTACCGGCGCCAATGCCGGTGACGAAGTGATCGGCCGGGCGCAGCAACGCGCCGTCCCAGGTCGCCGCCTGCCCGGCGAAGGGCACCAAGGCGCCGCCTTTGGCGATGATGCGCAATGGATCGAGCCTGACGAGCTGACCCGCGTGATTGGCGTAACGGTCGCATGCGCCGGTGCGGCCCTCGCGAATGCGGCAGAGCACCGGGCAAGCGTCACAGCGTACGATGCCGGCCTCGACCGGATCGTCGAGCGCGACCGCGTCGACGGTTGTGTTGTTGTCGCTCATGACGCCCCCTCGTGTGCCTTTATCGCGGCGCGCAGACGATGCGGCAGCGCGGGCACGCGCGTCAGGCGCGCCCCGGTCGCGTGACGAATGGCCGAAAGGATCGCCGGCGCGGTCGGCACCAGGCCCGGCTCGCCGACGCCCTTGGCGCCGAACGGCCCGAGCGGCGTCGGATCTTCAATCAATATCACCTCGATCGCCGGCATGTCACCGATGGTCGGGATCAGATAGTCGTGCAGATTGTCGGTCCGGCCCGGGTGATATTCTTCCATCAGCGCGAGCCCGAGCCCCTGTGCGATGCCGCCGGTGATCTGGCCTTCGATCAACGTCGGATTGATCGCGCGACCGACATCGTGCGCGGCAATCATGCGCCTGACTTTGACCGTGCCGAGCTCGAGATCAACCTCGACCACCGCCATCTGCGCCGCGAACGCATAGGTCGCGTAGGGCACGCCCTGGCCATTGGTGTCGAGTGGCACAATCGGCGGATCGAAGCGGCCCTCGGCGCGCAGGACGACACCATCCAAATGGGGCAAGTCGGTGAGCTCGATCCGATGCGTCGCTGGACCGTCAATGACAATCAAGGCGTCACCGTCGATGCGGAGGCTTGATTCCATCGACGCATTGGCGAGCCGAAGCATCTTGGCACGCAAAGCCACCGCCGCCTCCAACGCGGCGCGACCCGACACGAAGGTCTGACGCGAGGCCGAGGTCTTGCCCGCATCGGCGGTCAGATCCGTGTCGCCTACGATCGCGCAAATCGAACCGACCGGCAGGCCAAGCGCATCGGCGACGATTTGCGTCAAGATGGTCGTCGAGCCCTGGCCGATATCGACCGCGCCATTCCGGAACAACACCGTGCCGTCGCGCCGTAGTTCAAGCCTCATGACCGAGGGGTTGGCCATGCCGGTATTGCCGATGCCATACCAGCTGCATCCCAGGCCAACGCCCTGGCGTATCATCCCGCGCCGTGCGTTATGTCTCGCCGCGTCATCGAGCGCCGCCTGCCAACGGATTTCAAGCGCGTCCAGACAGGCGACAAGACCGACGCTCGCTTCAAGGCGTTGTCCGGAAGCCGTGATGTCGCCGGTGCGGAGCGCGTTGAGCCTGCGGAATGCCAGTCGATCCATGCCGAGCTTGAGCGCGAGATCGTCCATCAGCGTTTCATGGGCGATTGCCGCTTGTGGCACACCGAAGCCGCGAAATGCGCCGCAATTTGGCCCATTGGTCAGCACCGCGCGAGCCCGTGTCGCGACATTCGGCACGCGATAGGGACCCATGGCATGAACCGGCACACGACCCGCGACGGTCGGGCCCCAGGAGGCATAGGGCCCGGTATTGAAGTCCGCCTCGATCGCAACGGCGCTCAGGCGCCCCTCCGCATCGCAAGCGATACGCGCGTCGATGCGGGCTGCGTGACGCTTGGTGGTCGAGACCATGCTTTCGGGACGCGAATAGACGCAGGCGACCGGGCGGCCGGTCAGCCAGGCACCCAGCGCGATCAGAGGCTGCACCGAGAGATCGAGCTTGCCGCCAAAGCCTCCGCCGCAGGCACTTGGAACAATGCGCACCTGCACAGGCGAGAGACCCACGACACCCGCCGTCTCGTCGCGATCCATATAGGGCGTTTGGGTCGAGACGAAGATTTCGATGCGCTCGCCAACACGTCGCGCCCAGCCGGCCTCAGGCTCGATATAGGCGTGCTCGACATAGGCGGTCTCGAAACGGCCGTGCGCGGTCAAAGCCCCAGCCTCAAACGCCTCAGCGGGATGACCGCGCCGCACCCGGCCCTCGATGAGAATATTGTCCGTCTTGCCCGCTTGGACTTCGGGCGCGTCATGCGCGAGCGCCTCGTCGAGCGTCAGGACCGGCGTCAGCGGCTGATAGGTGATCGGCACGTCATCATCGCGCAGCGCCTCAATCGCATCGCGCGCACCAATCAACGCCAGCACCGCCTCGCCGCGAAAGCGCGCAATGCCATCGGCGAGGACCGGCTGATCTTTGATCTCGGGATAGATGCCAAAACCATTGCGCGGCACGTCGGCGGCACGGAGTGCGCGCACCAGGCCCGGATAACGGTGAAACAATGGGGTGAGATCACCGATCGCAAACCGCGCATGGGGCCAGGACGACCGGAGTACGCGGAGATGGAGCGCATCGACCGGAATAGCATCAGCCCCATAAATCTCGGTGCCATTCAGCTTGGCCGCGCCATCGAGCCGCGCGATGCGCGCACCGACAGCGCTGCCGATGCGCAGCGCCGCCTCGCCGATCGCCGCGCCCGCACGTGTCGCCTCAAGCACCGCCGCGATGATCGGTTGATAGCCAGTGCACCGGCAGAGCACGCCGCCGAGCGCGTCCTTGACTGCGTCCTCGCCTGGATGCGGGTCGCGGCCCAGCAGGTCAGCTGCCGCCATGAGCATCCCGGGCGTGCAGATGCCACACTGTGCCGCGCCCAATCGAAGGAAGGCCGCGCGCAACGGCTCAAAGCGCGGATCGGCGGCCAGTCCCTCAATCGTGATGACACGCCTTCCTTCGACTTGCCCAACCGCGATCAAGCACGAGCAGACCTGCGCGCCATCGACCAATACGGTGCAGGCGCCGCAATCGCCGGCATTGCAGCCGAGCTTGGTGCCGGTCAGACCGAGGTCAATCCGAAGCAGGTCGCTTAGACGACGCGATCGTGACCCCTCCAGCGCGACTGGCCGGCCATTGACCTCGCAGGTCAAGGTGAAAGGCTTGATTGCAGGTGCCGCATGGCTCATCGGCGGCCACCTAGATCCGCAAGACCACGGCGGATCAACGTCAAGGCCGCCTCGCGGCGATAGGCCGCGTCAGCGCGGATGTCGTCGATCGGCGTGAGCGGCGCCAGATGATTTTCGTGTGGCACATCGGCGAGCGCTGAATTCAATGTCCGACCACGAAGCGCCGCCTCAAGTTCGGGCAAGCGACGCGCCACCGGTGAGCAGGCGCCGATCGCAATGCGTGCCGCTGTGATCCGTCCATCGGAGTCGACGTCAAGGCTGATCGCGATCATGACGATGGAGATCACGAGATAACGCCGGGTGCCGAGCTTTGAGAACCACGCGAGAGTTGTCGGCGCACGCGGCTTGGGTAGGATCAGCGCACTGACCAATTCACCCGGTCGACAAGCGGTTTTCCGCGCGCCGGTGATGAAGGCGTCGAGCGAAAGGCGCCGCCCGCCGTCTGCGGCCTCAAGCGCGACCTCTGCGTCGAGCGCTAGCAGACAGGGTACGCCATCGGCGGCCGGCGCCGCGTTGCAGACATTGCCAATGACCGTGCCGGCGTTTTGGATCTGCACGCCGCCGATTTCACGCGCCGCCTGCTTGAGCGCGTCGAACAGCGGCGGCAACGGCGCGGCGATCAGATCACTCCAAGTGGTCAGCGCCTTGATACGCCAATGATCGGCGTGTTCGTCGATGCCACGCAGATCGCCGATTCCGCTCAGGTCAAGCACCGGTTCATCGAACGGCCGGCCGACATGGGCGGGGTAGATATCCGTGCCTCCGGCGAGCACGAGCCAGCGGCTCGCGGCCAGCGCCGAGAGCGCGTCGGGCAAAGATCTCGGCCGTAAATACGCCCCCATCCGGCGCCCTAATGTTTGTGTACGAACAAGTTTTGATCCATGCCGGTACACTGTCAAGCGACGGTGTCAGCTCAACCGACGAAGCAAGGCAAGAAAGGTTTCGCGCTCGTCCGGCGCGAGGGGGCTTAGAATTGCTTGGCCCACCCTCGGACCGTTTCTCGCCAGCCGCTCAATCAGGCGACGGCCCGCAAGCGACAGGCTCAGCACGGTCCGGCGCCGGTCATTCGGGTCGGCGGCACGTTCGATCAGCCCGCGCGTTTCGAGGCGCCGGATCACGCCCAGGATGGTCGCGCGATCCATGGCGGTGAGGCGCCCCAAATGGTTTTGGGACAGCGCACCCTCATCCTTCAGTTTGACCAGGGCGGCGAATTGCGTCGGCGTCAAATCGTCGACCCCGATCTGCCCGAGGAATATCGCGGTGGCGCGCTGATGGGCGCGCCGCAAGAGATGCCCGACTTGCTCCTCGACCCGATAGGGCGCCCCGCGCCGCCTCATGTCAGACCCTTTGACTCATCGAAAGCACCGGGCCTACAACATCCCGGCCTGAGGCACCGACTATAGCCGCCCAGGCGGGACGACTATAGGGAAGAGGAGAAACCATGGCGCGGCATCGGATTGCCGTCGTCCCGGGCGACGGGATCGGCAAGGAGGTTGTACCCGAGGCAATTCGGGTGCTCGACAAGGTTGGGTCGCGCCACGGCGTGAGCTTCGATTGGACGCATTTGGACTGGTCGTGTGAGACCTATGCCAAGACCGGCCGCATGATGCCGGAAGACGGCGTCGAGCAATTGAAGAAATTCGAATCGATCTTCCTTGGCGCCGTTGGCTTTCCGGGCGTGCCGGATCACATTTCGCTCTGGGGCCTGTTGATCCCGCTGCGACGCGCCTTCCGTCAATATGTCAATGAGCGGCCGATCCGCTTGATGAAGGGCGTCACCTCGCCGCTCGCCGGGCGCCAGGCGGGCGACATCGATTTCGTGATCATTCGCGAAAACAACGAGGGCGAATATTCCGAAATGGGCGGGCGCATGTATCGCGACACGCCCGAGGAATTGGCGATCCAGGAGAGCGTGTTCAGCCGAAAAGGCGTCGACCGCGTGATTACCTACGCCTTCGAACTCGCGCGCAAGCGCCGCAAGCACGTGACCTCGGCGACCAAATCGAACGGCATCATCCACACCATGCCGTTTTGGGACGAGCGCTTCGCCGCGATCAAGGCGAAGTACCCCGACGTCAAAGCCGACCAGTACCACATCGACATATTAAGCGCGCATTTTGTGCAGCATCCCGACTGGTTCGATGTCGTGGTCGGCAGCAATCTGTTCGGCGATATCTTGTCGGACCTGGGCGCTGCCGTGGTCGGTGGCATGGGCCTCGCACCTGCCGCCAACATCAATCCGGAGAAAGATTTTCCCTCGATGTTCGAGCCCGTGCATGGTTCGGCGCCCGACATCGCGGGCAAGATGATCGCCAATCCGATCGCGCAGATCTGGACTGGCGCGATGTTGCTGGATCACCTTGGCCATGGCGCCGCGGCGCGCGAGGTCGAGGCCGCGATCGAGCGCGTCTTGGCCGGCGGGCTTTGCCGCACGCGCGATCTCGGCGGCAATGCCGGCACCGCCGAAATGGGCAAGGCCATCGTCGACGCGCTGTAAACAACTAGACCGCGCTCCGCGCGCGGTAAACCTGGGAGGCCACCATGACCTATCGTTTGACCGTCACCTATGCGAACGAGCCCACCGGCAAGTTCGATTTCGCGTATTACCGCGACAAGCACATGCCGATGGTGCGCGCGCGCCTCGGCGCCAATGTCTCGCGAACCGAGATCGGCAAGGGAACGGCGTCGGGAGATGGCGGCAAGGCTGGGTTCGTGTGCGTTGGCCAAGTCTGGTTCAAGTCGCTGCCGGAGTTTCAGGCAAGCCTCAAGCAGCATGGCGCCGAGATCATGGGCGATATCCCGAATTACACGAACATCAAGCCGGCCGTACAAATCGATGAGCTGGTCGAATAGTCGCTAACAAGCGCAGCCGACAAGGGGGAGCCGATGAACCTGCAGGATATGCGCCGGCGGAGCCATTGGCTTGGCGAGGCGCTCAAAGACGACGACAGCCAGGCGCCGCCACTTGGTGGCGACGCCAGAGCGGATGTTTGCATCGTTGGAGGCGGCTTCACCGGCCTCTGGACTGCCATTCGCCTGAAGGAGCATCAGCCTTCGCTCGATGTCGCGATCATCGAGAAGGATTTTTGCGGCGCCGGTGCGAGCGGGCGCAATGGTGGCTTCGTGCTGTCCTTGTGGGCGAAGTTCCTGTCGCTCAAGAAGATCTGCGGCGAGGAAGAGGCCGTGCGCCTGGCCAAGGCGTCAGCCGACAACGTCGCTGAGATCGGCAGGTTCTGCGCGGCCAACGACATCGACTCTCATTACCGTCATGATGGCTGGCTGTGGGCGGCGACCAGCGCGGCCCAGATCGGCGCCTGGCAAGGCACCATGGACGCCGCCGAAAAATGGCAACTCCACCCGTTCGACGCCTGGACACCGGATGAAGTCGCCCGCCGCTCGGGTTCGCCGCGCCACATCGCGGGGATTTTCGAGCCGACCGCCGCGACCGTGCAGCCGGCCCTCTTGGTGCGCGGGTTGCGCCGGGTCGCGCTATCGAAGGGCGTGCGGATTTACGAAGAGACACCGATGCGCCAGCTCGTGCGCGGCCGGCCGCCCAAGGTGATGACTCCCAAAGGTTCGATCACCGCCACCAAGGTGATCCTCGCCATGAATGCCTGGGGCATCGGCTTCGCCGAGCTGCGCAAGGGCATTGTCGTGGTGTCGAGCGATATTGTCGGCACCGAGGCCGCGCCGAATAAACTGCGCGAGATCGGCTGGGACAATGGCATGTGCATCTCGGACGGGCGCACGCTCGTGCACTATTACCGTACCACCAAGGACGGCCGCATCGCCTTCGGCAAGGGTGGCATGAACGGAAACCTGCCGTTTGGCGGCAAGGTCGGGTCGATGTTCGACGGGCCATCGAGCTTGGCCGGCGGTGTCGAACAGTGGTTCCGTTGGACCTATCCGCAATTGGCCGCGCTCAAGGTCGAAACCAGTTGGACCGGCCCGATCGACCGCTCGAAGACCGGCCTGCCCCATTTCGGCCGCTTCGAGGACTGCCCGGACGTGCTTTATGGCATCGGCTATTCGGGCAATGGCGTCGGCCCGTGCGCGATGGGTGGGCGCATCCTCGCCTCGCTCGCGCTCGACAAGAAGGACGAATGGTCGGGCTGCGGTCTGGTCCGCCCCATCACGCGGGATTTTCCGCCCGAGCCGATCCGCTTTGTTGGCGGGCGGCTGGTGCAAAAGGCGGTCGCCGCCAAGGACCGCGCCGAGGACGCCGGGAAGCAACCCGGGCCGCTGGTCGACTATCTCGCGAGCTTCGCCCCCGCCGGCCTCTCGCCTTTCAAGGGCCAGAAGGCGGGGCTGGAGGAGAAGCACTGACCGGACCTTCGCCTGTTGCCCTTCTCCCGTATGCCCGGCCTTGAGCCGGGCATCCAGGCCCAATTCCTAAGACTGGATGGCCGGGTCAAGCCCGGCCATGACGATGAAAGAGGCATGTTGCGAGCGCGATTGACACCGCCGCGGCAGCCAAGAAGTATCACGGTCAACAAGATCGAAATTGGGAGAGAATCTCGTGGGTCAGATGGTCGGCATTGATGTCGGGGGCACGTTCACGGATTTCGTGGCCTATGACCCGGCACAGAAGCAGCTCAAGGTATGGAAGACGCTCTCGACCCCGCGCGACCCGGGCGAAGGCATATTGAGTGGCATCGAGAAGGGCGGCGCGGTCGGCGCCATCGATCATTTGCGCTTCGGCACCACGATCGCGACCAACGCTATCCTCGAGCGCAAGGGCGCCGTGGTCGCCTACATCACCACCGAAGGCTTCAAGGACGTTCCCTTCATCCAGCGTGGCAAGCGCAAGGCGCATTACGACATCACCTGGGTGAAGTCGAAACCTTTGGTGCGGCGCCGTCATTGCCACGAAGTGCGCGGGCGCATCACCGCGCGTGGTGGGGAATATACGCCGCTTGACGAGGACCGGGTGCGCCAACTCGCGAAAACGATCGCGGCCGATCCCTCGGTCGAGGCGATCGCGGTGTGTTTGCTCTTTTCCTATGTCACACCAATCCATGAGCGGAAGATCAAGGAAATCTTCGCCGAGGAATGCCCGACGAAGCCGCTCTCGATCTCCTATGACGTGCTGCCGAAATGGAAAGAGCATGAGCGCTCCTCGACCACGATCGCGGACGCCTATGTCAAGCCGCTGGTCAGCCGGCACCTGAGAAATCTCAAGGCGCGTTTCGAGGCGCGCGGCATCGGTACCAAGCGCATCGCGGTGATTCGCTCGAATGGCGGCGAGATGACGGTCGATGGCGCGGCCGACATGCCGATCCAGATGACGCTGTCGGGCCCGACGGGCGGCGTGGTTGGCGCCAAGCAGATCGCCAAGTTGATCGGCGTCGACCATCTCGTCACGCTCGACATGGGCGGTACCTCGACCGACGTCGCGACCGTGGTGAACGGTCGCGAGAGCTTCACCACAAGCTTCGAGATCGAGTTCGGTGTGCCGATTCAGATTCCGATGATCGATATTCGGACCATGGGCGCGGGCGGCGGCAGCCTTGCCTGGATCGACAAGGGCGGCATGTTACGCGTGGGTCCTGAGAGTGCGGGCGCCGACCCCGGCCCCGCCTGCTATCGCATGGGCGGCACGCGCGCGACCGTGACCGATGCCAATGTCGTCTTGGGGCGCATCAACCCGGCCAATTTCCTTGGCGGCGAAATGGCGCTCGATGCCGAGGCGGCGCGCCGCGCGGTTGCCGAGGTCGCCAAGGCGATCGGCAAGACGACCGAAGAAACCGCGCTCGCCATGGTGCAGATCGCCAACAACAACATGATCGGTGCGCTGCGTTGGGTGTTGACCGAACGCGGGCTCGACCCGCGCGATTTCACGCTTCTGGCCTTTGGCGGCGCCGGCCCGGTGCATGTGACCGACCTGATGTACCACGCCGGAATCCCAAGCGGCGTGGTGCCGAATTATCCGGGCCAGTTCTCGGCCTTCGGCTTCATCATGACCGACGCGCGCATCGATCTTGAGCGCACCGCGCAAATGACCTCGAAGGCGTTCGACGCGACGCACGCAAATCAGGTGTTGAAGGATCTCTTGAAAGAGAGTGTCGCCGCGCTCAAGGAGCAAAACTATACCGACCGCATCGAGCTGCACCGCTCGCTCGAAATGCGCTATTTCGGCCAGAACCATGAGCTCGACGTACCGATCGCGTTCGACGCCTTCACGCCCGCGACCATCGCCTCGATCTGGGACGCCTTCCACAAGGCACACAAGGCGCGCTTCAATTTCGACATTCCGGGCGAAACCATCGAGCTGATCTCAATCAAGGTGACGGCCGTATCGCTGACCGAGAAGCCCGAACTTCCGAAAATCGCGGCCTTGAGCGCGGCGCCAACGCCGGTGGCGCGGCGATCGGTCATTTTTGATCATGGCGCGCTCGACACGCCGGTCTATGATCGTGGTGCGTTGAAGGCCGGCCAACGCTTTACCGGCCCGGCGGTGATCGAAGAGCCGGCCTCGGTCACGGTCGTGCGGCCGGGCGATGCGGTCCGAATCGATACCTATGGTAATATCCTGATCGGCCGCATCGCGGCGAGTTGAACGGACAGGCGGAAAGAGGAGACGTCCTATGGACATGGTCGCGATGAACATCATCGACTCTGCGATGGTCGCCATCTGTCGGGAGATGGGCGTCAATGTGCAGAAAACCGCCTATTCGACGATCTTCTCGGAAGCGGAGGACTTCACCTGCGCGCTCGCAAGCCCCGAGGGCGAGATGATCTCGGTCGCCGAGTTCTGCCCGGCGCAGATCGGCGGCGTACCCCTCCTCGTCCGCTCGATGGTACGCGAGATCGGCGCCGCCCATATCCATGAGGGCGACGTGATCGTCCACAACGATCCTTATCGCGGGGGGCTTCACACACCCGAACATACGATGTTCAAGCCGATCTTCGTCGACGGCGAGTTGATGGGCTTCGCGGTCTGCATTGGCCATTTCGTCGAGATCGGCGGCATGGTGCCGGGGGGCTTCCCGGGCGAAGCGACGGAAATCTTCCACGAAGGCCTGCGCGTTCCGCCGGTGAAGATCGTCAAACAGGGTAAAGATGTACCGGAAGTCTGGAAGCTTCTGCTCGCCAATGTGCGCACGCCGCGCGGCAATTATGGCGATCTGCGCGCGTTGATCAGCGCGGTCGATCTCGGCGAGCGGCGCTTGATCGAGCTGATCGGCAAATACGGCAAGGCGATTTTCCGTCAGACCGTCAACGACCTGATGAATTATTCCGAGGCGCGTATGCGCGCCGAGATCAAGGCATTTCCCGACGGCCACTACGGCTTCGAGGACTACATCGAGGACGACGGCATCGAGGACAAGGAATACAAGATCAAGGTCACGGTGCACGTCCAGGGCGACGAGGTGGTGATCGATTACACCGGCTCCTCGCCGCAGGCCAAGGGGCCGATCAACGCGACCTTGGGCGTCGCCTGGTCGGCCTCCTACAACGCGATGTTGAACCTGACCGATCCCACGATACCGAAGAACTCCGGCTGTTTTCGTCCGATCCGCATCGTCGCGCCAGCCGGCTCGGTCATGAATGTCAACTTTCCGGGCTCCTGTGTCGGCGGCAATACCGAGACGCACCCCTTGATCGTCGCCTGCATCCTGGGCGCGATGGCGGAAGCCGCACCCGACCGCGTCATGGCGTCCGAAGGCACCACCCATGGTTGCTTCGTGTTCGGCGGCTGGGACGAGCTCAATGACGAGCCGTTCGGCGCGTTCGACTTTACCTATGTCGGCTATGGCGGCCGCTCCTTCGCCGATGGCAATGACGCGACCGATTCGATCAACGGCAATTGCGCCAACACCCCGACCGAGGTGTTCGAGACGCGTTTTCCGTGGATCGTCGAGGAATATGCGCTGCGGCAGGATTCAGGCGGCCCCGGCGAGCATCGCGGCGGGCTCTCGATTTCGAAAACCATGCTTTCGACCGGCCCGGTCATGATCAGCCAGATGACCAACAAACATAAGCGCCATGCTTGGGGCATCAAGGGAGGGCGCGAAGGCGTGTGCGGCGCGACGCTCTATCTGCCGGCCAACGGTAATCACTGGCAGACCATTTCGGAGGCTTTTGGCAAGGTCAGCCCAAGCAAATATTCCAACGTGCCGATCAAGCCGGGCGAGCGCGTCTCGGTCAAGGCGCCCGGCGGCGGCGGCTATGGCGACCCGAAGAAGCGCGATCGCCGGCTCGTTGTCGACGACGTCGTCGAGGGCTTTATTTCGCGCAAGAAGGCGAAGGAAGACTATGGCTTCGAGGAGCGCTGGATCGCCGCCTATGGCGGCGACGCGCCGGGCGATAAGGCGGCGGAGTGAAGGGGCCCGAATATTGACGCGCCCCGGCGCGTCACGCTAAGCAGGGCACAAACCACAGGAAACAGGGTCAATCATGCGCTTTTCAGACAACGGCTATTACATCGAACGCTACGTCAAATGCGACAATTGTGGCGTGCTCATCTATGACGAGGGCCTCAAGGCCGAGACCAAGGAAGGCTCCAAGCTTTATTGCTCGAATTGGTGCACGGAGTGGGCCAAAATGCGCATGGATGGGGTCGAGAACCCGCGTTTGCCGCTGCCCAAAGAAGGCATCCACAAAGTCGGCTAGCGCCTGGCCTGGTTTCTAAAGCCGGCCTTTCGCAAGTTTCAGGTCACGGTCGCGAGCCGCGCGAAGCGCGGTTCGCGCCACTCCCCAGTCTCAAGGATCGTTGCCAGCGCCTCGACCGCGTCGAAGACGTCGGCAAAGCGCACATAGAGCGGCGCGAACCCGAAACGCATGAGATCGGGCGCGCGAAAATCGCCGATCACGCCGCGCGCGATCAAGGCTTGCATCATCTGGTAACCCTGCTCATGGCGGAACGCGACCTGACTGCCGCGCGACGGCGCCTCGCGCGGCGAGGCGAGCACGAGGCCGTGACCGGAGCAGCGTTCCTCGACCAAGGCGATGAATGTTTCGGTCAGCGCGATTGATTTCGCGCGCAGTGCCCGCAGATCGATGCCATTGAACGCATCGAGCGCGGTATCGAGCAGCGAGAGCGCAATCACTGACGGCGTTCCGGTCAAGAACCGGCCGATGCCCTCGGCCGGCACGTAGTCGGTCCCGAACGCGAACGGCGTGGCGTGGCCCATCCAGCCCGCGATCACGGGTTCGATCGTTTTGTGCCAGCGCCGTGCCGCATAGAGAAACGCGGGCGCGCCCGGTCCGCCATTCAAATATTTATAGCCGCAGCCGACCGCGAAATCGGCCTCGACCGCTTCAAGATCGATTGGCAACGCGCCGGCGCTATGGCTTAAGTCCCAGAGCACGAGAGCGCCCTTCTCATGCGCCGCGCGGGTCAACGCCGCCATGTCGTGGCGTTCACCAGTGCGGTAATCGATTTCGGTCAACGTCAGCACCGCAACGCGATCATCAAGCGCCGCACCAAGCGCGTTTCGTTCGACCGCGCGAAGCTCAAAAGGCGCGTCGAGCCAGCGCACCAGGCCCTCGGCGACATAAAGATCGGTCGGAAAATTGTCGACCTCGGTCACGATGACCGGCCGGTCGGGCTTCAAGCGAAGCGCGGCGGCGAGCAGCTTATAGAGGTTGATCGAGGTCGAATCGGCGACGATCACCTCATCGGGGCGTGCGCCGATCAGGGGGGCGATCTTGGCCGCGACGCGGCGGGGTAAATTGATCCAATCGGCCTGGTTCCAGCTCCGGATCAGTCCTTCGCCCCATTCCTGGCCGACGACATGGGCGGCCCGCTCGGCCGCCGCCTTGGGCAAAGCGCCGAGCGAATTGCCGTCGAGATAGATCACGCCGTCGGGCAAAGCGAAACGGGCGCGGCAGGGGGCCAGCGGATCCGCATCGTCGAGCGCGGCGAGTGCCGCACGGCTGGTCACAACCATGATCGCCCCATTCTGCTCGTCTCCTGCCTAGAATACGATGGAACGAGTCGAATCCGGAGGGCGTCATGAGCAATGAGCGCGATCTGCCGGGCGCCGGGCTACCGGCGGGTGCCGCGACTGAGTTCGCCGGCACCATGAGCTATGGCGACTATTTGGGACTCGACCAGCTGCTATCTGCGCAGCGGCCGAGGAGCGAGAGCCATGACGAGCTCCTGTTCATCATCATCCACCAGGCGACCGAGCTTTGGATGAAATTGATGGTGCATGAGCTCGATGCCGCCTGTGCGGCGCTCGCCGCCGACGCGCTCAAGCCAAGCTTCAAGATGCTGGCGCGCGTCTCGCGCATTCAGGCGCAGCTCAACCAATCATGGGACGTGCTCTCGACCCTGACACCGGCCGATTATTCGACGTTTCGTGATTCTCTCGGCCAATCCTCCGGCTTTCAATCCTATCAATACCGGCTGATCGAGTTCCGGCTCGGCAACAAGAACGCGGCGCAACTCGCGCCGCATCGCCACCGCGCCGATCTTCATGCCAGACTCGATGAGGCGTTGAATGCACCCAGCCTCTATGACGAGGCGATCCGCTTGTTGGCGCGTCGCGATTTCATCATCGACCGCGCTGAATCGTCGCGTGATTTGAGCGCAGCGCGACTGCCGAATGATTCGGTGCGCGCGGCATGGCTCGCGGTTTATCGCGACACCACGACGCACTGGGAACTTTACGAATTGGCCGAAAAGTTAGTCGATGTCGAAGACTGGTTTCGCCAATGGCGCTTCCGCCATTTGACCACGGTCGAGCGCATCATCGGCGGCAAACGTGGCACCGGCGGCACGGCAGGAGTCGGTTATTTGCGCGAGGTCATCGCGGTCCGGCTGTTCCCGGAACTGTGGGATGTTCGCACGGTGCTTTGACCGCGCCCCTTGATGCCGACCCCCTCTCTCGGTCACCATCGCACCGAGCAAGCCAAGAGGAACGGACGATGGGCCGGATGACCCAAATCACGGCGGCGGATGGCGAGCGCTTCGGCGCCTATCTTGCCATGCCGGAAACCGGCCGAGGCCCCGGCCTTGTGCTGGTGCAGGAGATCTTCGGCGTCAACGCCACGATGCGCGCCCATGCCGACCTGTTCGCCGAAGAGGGCTATGTGGTCTTGGTGCCGGACCTGTTCTGGCGCATCGAACCCGGCATTGAACTTGGCTATGGCGACGCCGATGTAGCGCGCGGCCGGGCACTCCTTGAGCGCTTTGATACGGGCCGCGGGATCGAAGATATTGGCGCCTGCCTGACTTATTTGCGTGCCATGCCGAGCGGCACCGGCATGGCGGGGATCGTCGGATTTTGCCTGGGCGGTCGTCTCGCTTTTCTGGCCGCGACGCGCCTATCGCCCGATGCCGTGGTGGCTTTCTATGGCGGCGGTATCGACGCACATCTCGATGAAATACGCACGATCCGCTGCCCGACGATCTTGCATTTTGGCAACCAGGATTCGCTGATTCCGCTCGACGCGGTAACGCGCATTCGCGAAGAAGCCAATGACAATAAGAATCTGCGAATCTTCACCTATAACGGCGCCGGGCACGGCTTCTACAATCACGATCGCGTGGCCTATCACCGCCCCTCGGCTATGATGGCGCATTCGCGTACGATTGCACTATTGCGCCAAGCGCTCGGGCCCAATTTCGACCTCGAAGCGTTGTGGGAGCGTCATCTCGAGCTCGAATTCGCCACGCGCGACGCCGATGAAACCATGCGCACCATGGTGGCCAAGCCCTATGTCAATCACGTGCCCGTCATGACCGGCGGGACCGGCTTCGAGGACTTGAGGCGCTTCTACCGCCACCATTTCATTTCGCGAATGCCGAAGGACACCAACATGACCCCGGTCTCGCGCACCATTGGCGCGGACCGCGTGGTCGATGAAATGATCTTTCGCTTTACACATGACCAGGAGATCGACTGGATGTTGCCGGGCATCAAGCCAACCGGACGCAAAGTCGAAATTCCCCTGATCGCAATCGTGAATTTCCGTGGCGGCAAGCTCTATCACGAGCATATTTACTGGGATCAAGCCTCGGTGCTGGTCCAGCTCGGCCTCTTGGATCCCAAGGGTCTGCCCGTCGCCGGGCGCGAGACCGCTGCCAAGGTGCTCGACGAGACCTTGCCCTCCAACAGCCTCATGGCGCGGTGGGCCAAAAGCGCGCCATAGCTTCCGCTAAGCGCTTGACCTGAGGCCGAATTCGGGGTGAATCGGTCGGGTTGGGCCGCGTGGACGTGTGGCAAGAACGAATGGCCCAGGGAGAGCCAAGAGCATGCGTTTTGCGGTCGATACGGGCGGCACCTTCACCGATCTGATCGTGGAAGAGGATGACGGCGCGCTCCGCATGTATAAGGCGGAGACCACACCCGATGATCCGATCCGCGGCGTGCTTGATAGTGTGCAAATCGCCGCCGATGATCGCGGCATCGACCGGCGGGCGCTGCTGGCCAAGGGCGATCTCTTCATCCACGGCACGACGCATGCGATCAACGCCGTGGTCACCGGCAACACGGCGAAGACGGCGTTTCTGGTCACCAAGGGCCATGGCGACATGCTGGTGTTCCGCGAGGGTGGTCGGATCGAGCCGTTCAACTTCACCGTGCCCTACCCCGACCCCTATGTGCCGCGTTGGCTGACCTACGAAATCCCCGAACGTGTGCTCTATGACGGGCGCGTCATGGCCGAACTCGATGAGCGCGCCGTGATCGAGGCGATCGGCAAAATGAAAACCGAAGGCGTCAAGGCGGTCGCGGTGTGTCTGTTGTGGTCGATCGTCAACCCGGCGCATGAAACGCGCATCGGCGCATTGCTGGAGCAACACATGCCAGGCGTGCCCTACACGCTCTCGCACGTGTTGAACCCGACCATTCGTGAATATCGCCGCGCCTCTGCCGCCACCATCGATGCCTCATTGAAGCCCTTGATGGGCGTCTATATGCGCACCCTCGCGAGCCGGCTGAAGGACGCGGGCTTCGCGGGTCGCACCCTGGTGGTGACCTCGCAGGCCGGCGTGATCGATGCCGAGCATGGCGCCGAGGCGCCAATCCATTTGTTGAACTCCGGGCCTTCGATGGCGCCGGTCGCCGGTCGCTTTTTCGCGCGCGCCGACGAGGCGGCTGAGACAGCGATCGTCGCCGATACCGGCGGTACAACCTATGACGTGAGCCTGGTGCGCAAGGGCCGCATTCCGTGGACGCGCGAGACGTGGCTCGGCACGCCATTCCGAAGCCCGGTCACGGGCTTTCCCTCGGTTGACGTCAAAAGCATCGGCGCGGGCGGCGGCTCGATCGCCTCGGTTGATAGGGGCGGCATGCTGCATGTCGGGCCAAAGAGCGCCGGCGCGGTACCGGGCCCGGTCGCCTATGGCAGGGGCGGCACGGAACCAACCGTGACCGATGCCTCGCTCGTGCTCGGCCATCTCGACCCTGATTTCTTTCTCGGCGGCGCGATGAAGCTCGATATCGAGGGCGCGCGTCGCGCGATCCGCGACAAGGTGGCGACGCCGCTCGGCCTTGGCGTCGAGCAAGCGGCGGATGCCATTCTCAAGGTCGCGACCGAGAACATGGTGCAGGCGATCATGAGCATCACGGTCAATCAGGGCATCGACCCGGCCGAGGCGGTCCTGATCGGCGGTGGCGGCGCGGCGGGACTCAATTCGGTTTGGATCGCGCGCCGGCTTGGCTGCAAGCAACTCCTGGTGCCTGAAGTTGGCGCTGCGCTCTCGGCCGCCGGCGCGCTGATGTCGGATTTGACCGCACACCACACCGCGCATCATTTCGCCTCGAGCGATAAGTTTGATTTCGACGGCGTCAATCGCACCCTCGAGGCGCTCGAAAGACGTTGCCGCGCCTTTATTGACGGGCCCGGCAAGGGCGCACAGCAGAGCCGCATCGAATTCTCGGTCGAAGCGCGTTATCCGAATCAGGTCTGGGAAATCGAAGTGCCGTTGCGCGGGCTTCGCCTCGAGAACGCCGCGGCTTTGGCGGCGCTCCTCGCAGATTTTCACAAGGCGCATGAGGAAATTTTCGCGGTGAGCGACCCAGGCTCAAGCATTGAGGCCGTGTCGTGGGGCGCGCGCGTCAGCTGCACTTTGCGCGCTAGCGACGACGCCAGGCTGGCGCCGGGCGCCGCCTCGGGCAGGACGGCGACACGGCGGCGCGCGTTCTTCGCCGAAACAGGCTTCGTCGATGCCGCGGTCAAGCGCTTCGAGACGATCAAGTCCAGCGAGGTGATCGCGGGGCCGGCGCTGGTCGAATCGGCGTTCACGACCGTGGTGCTGCCACCGGGCTCGCGCGCGGTCCGCCGCGCCTCGGGCAGCCTATCGGTCGAAGTTGGGCAGCCAGGGGGGTGAACATGGCGACGGCAGCGAAACAGATGGCGAGTGCAAGCGGGTTCGACGGGGTGCGTCTCGCGCTGCTGTCGAACCGCTTCGAGGGCATTTGCCGCAAAATGGCGAACACGCTCCTGCGCACGGCGCGTTCGGGCGTCATCAACATCGCGCATGATTTTTCTTGCAGCATCTTGACCGCCGATTGCGAACTGCTTGCGGTCGCCGAGAGCCTGCCGATTCACGTGCTGGTCGGGCCCGATCAGATGGCCCGCACCATGAAGGAGTTTCACCCCGTATTGAAGCGCGGCGATGCCTTCCTGCACAACTCGCCCTACCACGGTTGTTCGCACCCGGCCGATCACACCATTCTCGTGCCGGTGATCGACGACGAGGGCCGTCATCGCTTCACGGTGTTGGCCAAGGCGCACCAGGCGGATTGCGGCAATTCGATCCCAACCACCTATAACGGCACGGCACGCGACGTTTATGAGGAAGGCGCGCTGATCTTTCCGGCCGTCCGCGTGCAGCGCGACTACAAGATGAACGATGATATCGTGCGCATGTGCCAGATGCGCATTCGCGTGCCCGAGCAATGGTGGGGTGATTTTCTCGCCATGATCGGCTCGGCGCGCATCGGCGAGCGCGAAATTCTGGCCCTGGCAAACGAAATCGGCTGGGACACGTTGAGCGAATTCGCCACCCAATGGTTCGATTATAGCGAGGCGCGCATGGTCGAGGTCATCAAGGCCCTGCCCAAGGGCCGCGTCACGCGCACCTCGACACACGACCCAATCCCCGGCACGCCCGCCGGCGGCATTCCGGTCAATGCGACCGTTGAGATCAAGCCCGAGGCCGGGATCATCGAGGTCGATTTGCGCGACAATATCGATAGCCAGCCCTGTGGTCTGAACATGAGCGAGGCGTGCGCGCGCTCGGCCGCCATGATCGGCGTCTATAATTCGATCGACCATCGCGTGCCGAAAAACGCCGGCAGTCACCGCCGCCTCAAGGTGCATTTGCGCGAGGGCTGCGTGGTCGGCATACCGAAACATCCAACCAGTTGTTCGGTCGCCACCACCAATGTCGCCGACCGCATCTCGAACCCGGTGCAGGCGGCGATGGCCGAACTCAGAGACGGCATCGGGCTCGCCGAATGCGGCGCGACCTTTCCGCCCTCGCTCGGCGTCATCTCCGGCGTCGATCGGCGCTATGGCCGGCGCTATGTGAACCAGTTGTTGCTCGGCACCACGGGCGGCGCCGGCGCGCCGGCCTGCGATGCCTGGATGACGATCTGCCATGTCGGCAATGCCGGCATGATCCGCATGGATTCGATAGAGATCGACGAATTGCGCTTCCCCATGGTGATCACGGCGCGCGCGTTGCAGCCTGATTCCGAAGGCGCGGGCACGTTTCGCGGCGCGCTGTCGGCTTATGTCGAGTACGGGCCGTTTGGCGGCACGATGGAGGTCGCCTATGTCAGCGATGGCTGCATCAACGCCGCGCAGGGCACGCGCGGCGGGCTCAAGGGCGGCGCCTCGAACCAATACAAGATCGACGCGGAGGGCCGGCAACACCCCTTGCCGGCGACCGGCGTGATCCCGCTCGGCGAGGGCGAACGGATCGTCGCAATCTCGACCGGCGGCGGCGGTTATGGCCCGCCAACGCTACGCGAGCCTGAACGCGTGGTCGCCGACGTGCGCTCGGGCTGGGTCACGCCTGAACGTGCGCGCCAGGTTTATGGTGTGGCGCTCAAGCCCGATGGCGGGGTCGATAGCGCCGCCACCGCCGCGCTTCGGCGGGCCTCGATGGGCTGAGCGTCGGCCCGGTTGCCCTTGACTTCGCCTAATGATTGAATGCCCGGCGATGCGGTTCGCTTTCGATGAGCGGCCGCGCCGATAGCAAAGAAAACCGTCTCCAAATCAACCAGGGAGTTCAGACAATGCGAAGATTGACAGCCTTGCTCGCGGGCATATCGCTCGCAACCGGCCTTGGCGCGGGCGCGGTTTCGGCGGCCGACGATGAAGTGATCGTCGGCGCCGCCATCGCCCTATCAAGCATCCTCGCGCCCTATGACGACGCGCCGTTCAAGGGCGCGCAATTGGCGATCGACGACATCAACGCCAAGGGCGGCGTGCTCGGCAAGAAAATCAAGGTGGTGACCGCCGACACCAAGTCGGACCCGGCGCAAGGCGCCAACGCGGCGATCGCGGTGATCGAGCAGGGCGCCGAGCTCGTGCTGGTCACCTGCGATTTCGATTTCGGCTCGCCCGCCGCGATCACAGCGCAAGGCAAGGGCAAGATCGCGTTCTCGCTGTGCGCCGGCGATCCGAAGTTCGGCGTGCAGGGCATTGGCGATCTCGCCTTCACCATGGGCAATGGCACGCCGAACGAGGGCGCGACCCTGGCCGAGTGGGCGGCGAAGCGGGGTTGGAAGAAGGCCTTCATCCTGAAGGATGTGCAGGTCGAGTACACCAAGTCGGTGGCAGACTATTTCAAGGGCCGCTGGCTTGACGGGCTTGGCGAAGTCGCGGGCGAGGACACGGTCAACGGCCAGACCGACACCCAGGTGCCCGGCCAGATCTCGAGCATCAAGGCGGCCAAGGACGCCGAGTTCATCCTCTTCCCGGGCGGTCCGGGCGGCCCGCCGATCATCCGCCAGATTCGCGCGGCTGGCATCGACCTGCCGATCCTGATGCCCAACTCGCTCGACGGCAATTATTGGATCGAGGCGGTGCCCGATCTCTCCAATGCGTTCGTCCTCACCATGGGGTCGATCTATGGCGACGATCCGGATCCGGCGGTGCAGGCGGTGATGGACAAGTTCAAGGCGAAATTCGGCGCCCCGCCGGTGACATCCTATGTCCTCTCCGGCTACGCCATCATCGAGGCCTGGGCCAAGGCGGTCGAGCGTGCCGGCACGTTTGATGGGCAGAAGGTCGCGGCCGAGCTTGAGAAGTTCAAGGACGAGCCGCTGGTCGCGGGCCTGACCACCTTCACCGACGAATGGCACATCAATCTCAACCGCCCGATGCTGGTGATCGAGATTCAGAACGGCAAGCACAAGGCGCTCGAGCGCACGCGCGTCGAGAAGGTGCCGGAGGTGAAGTTCTGAGCTGACGTGAACGAAACGATCGTCACGGGGGCCCTCGAAGCCGAACGCATTAGCGTTCGCTTCGGGGGCCTTCGCGCGCTGGAGGATATCGCGCTTGGCCTCGCGCGCGGCGAGCTCCTGGGCCTGATCGGCCCGAACGGCGCCGGCAAATCGACCCTGATCAACGTGCTGAGCGGCTTTCAGGCGCCGGTCGACGGCACGATACGGCTCGATGGCCGCTCCATAACCGGCCTCGAGCCGCACCAAATTTCACGCGCGGGCGTCGCGCGCACCTTTCAGGCGGTAAGACTGTTCCAGGGTTTGAGCGTGATCGAGAATGTCGCGGCCGGGCTGGTGCTTCGCCGTTCGAGTCGGCACGCCGCGATGAAGCGGGCGCGGGAAATTCTCGATTGGATGGGGCTTGGCCCAAAGGCGGAGTTGATCGCCGGTACGCTACCCTATGGCGACGAGCGACGCATCGGCATCGCGCGAGCGCTCGCCGCCGAACCGCGCTATTTGCTGCTCGATGAGCCGGCGGCGGGCTCCAATGAAGACGAGATCGGCGCGCTGACCGAAACCATCGCGCGTATCCGTACCGAGTTCGGCTGCGGCGTGCTCGTGGTCGAGCACAATATGGGCTTGATCATGTCGCTGTGCGAACGCATTCAGGTCATCGACGGCGGGCGCACCATCGCGATCGGCACGCCGGCCGAAGTGCAGCGCGATCCCGCCGTGCGGCGCGCCTATCTCGGCGAGGACGAGGATTAGCGTGCTCCAGATCGCCGGGCTCGACGTGCGCTATGGGCCGATTCGCGCGCTTCGTGGGGTCTCGATCGAGGTCGGCCGGGGCGAATTCGTCGGCATTGTCGGGCCGAACGGCGCGGGTAAATCCACCTTGTTGCTCTCCATCGTCGGCATGGTGCGACCGCAATCGGGTCGAATCGAGCATGACGGGACCGCGCTCATGGGCCGCCCGCCGGAGGAGATCGTGCGACGCGGCATCGCCCTCGTGCCCGAAGGGCGTGAAATTTTCGGCGAATTGACCGTCGAGGAAAATCTTCGCCTCGGTACCACGATCCGCAAGGACCGGCGCGCGGCGGAGGCCGATGTCGAACGCATGATGAAGGAGTTTCCGATTCTCGGCGAACGGCGACGCGGCCAGGCCGGCAAGCTATCGGGTGGCGAGCAACAACAGCTCGCGATCGCGCGCGCCATGCTGGGCGATCCCAAGCTTCTCCTCTTGGATGAACCTTCGCTCGGCCTCGCGCCGCTGATCACCAAGCAGGTTTATCAGGTTCTCAAGCGGCTCAACGAGGCGGGCGTCACCATTCTTGTCGTCGAGCAGAATCCGAAGCGCATCATGAAGGCGGCGACGCGGCTCTATGTGTTGCGCAACGGGCAGCTCGCCTTCTCCGGCCCGCCCGAGGCGCTTGAGCGCGCCGAGGATCTCGACCGCGCCTATTTCGGCTTCAATGAGAAGGCCCGGCCCTTGCCATGACCGCCTTCCTGCAAGTGTTGGCCGATGCCGCGAGCCAGGGCTCGCTCTACGCGCTTTCCGCGCTCGGCATAGGGCTCATCTTCGGCATCATGCGGCTGGTCAATTTCGCGCATGGCGAATTCATCATGATCGGCGCCTATATGCTCATGCTGTCGGCGGCGCCCTATGTGCCGCTCGCCATCCTGGCGACGCTCGCCGCCGTGATTTTGCTCGCGCTCTTGACCGAGAGAATCGCCTTTCGCCCGGTGCGCCGCGCCAACCCGACCACGCTGTTGGTCACGAGCTTCGCGGTCAGCTTCTTCCTGCAATATCTGTTCGTGCTGATCGAGGGCGCGCGGCCCAAGGGCTTCGATTTTCTTTCCAGCCTCGCCGAGCCGTTCGTGATCGGCGAGGTGCGTGTTCCGAAGCTCAATATCGTGACCATCGGAATCACCTTGGTGCTGCTCGCCGCGCTGGCGTTTTTTCTGAAGCGGACCCATTTCGGCATCCAGATGCGCGCGGCCGCGCTCAATTTTCGTATGGCGCGACTCTTGGGCGTCAAGGCCAACCGCATCATCGCGGTCGCCTTCGCCATGTCGGGCGTACTCGCCGCCGTCGTCTCGGTGCTCTATGTCGCGGCGCGCGGTGAACTTTCGCCCGTGATGGGCCTGCAACTCGCCCTCGTCGGCTTCGTCTCGACCGTGATCGGCGGCATGGGTTCGCTGCTCGGCGCGGTGGTCGGCGGCTTCCTGGTCGGCGCGCTCACGGTGGCCCTGCAGGCGTCCCTGCCGCTCGAATTGCGACCGTTTCGCGAGGCCTTCGTGTTCGCGATCGTGATCGTCGTGCTGTTGGCGCGTCCGCGCGGCCTGTTTCGTGGGCGCGAAGCCCGGGAGCGTGTCTGATGGCGCGCCACGCGATACGCCTCGCCTGGCCGTTCCTGTCGCTCGCGCTCTTGCTTCTCATCGTCGCGGCGCTCGGCTCGCTGGCGCCGACCGTGATCCAGCGCGTCATCACCGAGGCCTTTATCAGGCTCGTGATGGTGATCGGGCTTTATCTTTTCGTCGGCAATTCGGGCGTTCTCTCGTTCGGCCACGCCGCCTTCATGATGACCGGGGCCTATGGCGCGGCCTGGCTCGATATTCCGGTCAAGAGCAAGAAAATCTTTCTCAAGGGTCTGCCTAATTTTCTTGGCCAGGCCGAATTTCCGCCTTGGCTCGCCGCGCTCTGCGCGATGGGCTTTTCCGGCTTGATCGCGCTGATCGTCGGCGTTCCGCTGGTTCGTCTATCGGGTCTCGCCGCCTCGATCGGCACGTTTTCGGTCCTCGTCATCGTGTTCGTGGTCTACTCGAACTGGAACGAGGTGACGAACGGCACGAGCTCGCTGATCGGATTGCCGATCTATGTCGATCTCTGGGTCGCCTATGGCTGCGCGGTCGGCGCGATGCTCGCGGCGTTTTTGTTCCAAAACTCGCGCCTAGGCCTCGCTCTTCGCGCCTCGCGCGAAGACGAAGTGGCGGCCAAGGCGATCGGCGTCAACGTGCCGTTCAGCCGGCTTGTCGCCTTCGTGCTGAGCGCCGCGCTCGTCGCGCTTGGCGGCATATTGCAAGCGCATTTCCTCGGCGCGCTCAACGTATTGCAGTTCTATATCGGCATCACGTTCATCACGATCGCGATGCTGGTGGTTGGCGGCACTGGCAGCCTGGCGGGCGCGGTCATTGGCACCGGAGCGATTTCGCTGGTGTTCGAACTCTTGCGCCAGCTCGAGGTTGGCTTCACGGTGGGAGCGACGGAAATTCAGCTGCCGCCGGGTCTGCGCGAACTTGGCGTCGCGGTGATCATGATCGTGATCTTGATTTTCCGGCCCGCCGGGCTGATGGCGGGGCGCGAAATACCGCTGCCGGGCCTTTTCAATCCTTCGACTGCGAGAGCGCCATGACCGACCCATCGAACGTCTTTGGCGACAACTTCCGGGAAGCGCGCGCACGCTTCGAGGCCGCCGCGAAAGCCGCCGGCGCGGCGTTTCACCGCCACCCCCATGACCAGCCCGATTTGTCATGCGATGTCGCCGTATTGGGACCGACAAATGCCCGGCGACGACTCGCCATGATCGCCGGCACGCACGGCGCCGAGGGCTTCGCCGGATCGGCCGTGATGGTCGATTGGCTGCGCCGGGGCGCGCGGCCCGAAGGCGCGGCGGTGGTGTTGATTCACGCGATCAACCCGTGGGGCTTCGCCAATATCAGCCGCTGCAACGAAAACAATGTCGATCTCAATCGCAATTTCGTCGATCACGGCAGCCCCCTGCCCGAGAACCCTTTTTACACCGAGTTGCATGAAGCGCTGTGCCCGGCGCACTGGAATGACGCGGCGCGTCAAGCGACCCATGATGTTTGCCATGGTTTTGGCGCGCGGCATGGCCGTCAGGTCTTGATCGATGCGATCATGCGCGGCCAATACAGTCACGCGGATGGGCTCAATTTCGGCGGTACGGCGCCCGAATGGTCGAACCGCACGCTGCGCGCGATCGCCGCACGGCATTTGCGCGGCGCCGAGGCGCTCATGCTGGTCGATTGGCACACTGGTCTCGGTGCCTATGGCATAGCTTCCGTCATGTGTCTCGATCCGCCGTCGCATCCAGCTTATGAAAAGGCCCGCGCGACCTTCGGGCCCGAGATCGATGCAGTGCAAAAGCTCTTCGAGGGCGAGGAACCACCGCAATATACCGGCCTTTTGCTTAACGCGCTTCGGGCCGAGGCCGGCGCGGGCGCGACCGTCGCCTGCACGGTCGAGTTCGGCACGCGCCCGCTCAATGCCATGCTCGATGGCCTTTTGGTTGATCGCTGGCTTCGGCTCGCCGCCCCGGCCACTGCGCCGGGGCTCGATGCGCTCAAGGCCGAGGTGCGCGACGCGTTCTGTCCGCACGACCCGGCCTGGCGCAACGCCGTGATTCAATCCGGCGCCGAATTGATCGCGCGCGCCAATCAATGGCTCGCGAGTTGAGGGTGCATCGCGCGTGAACTCGATCGGGAAGATCGCTTGTGTCGGCGCCGGCAATATCGGCCGCGCTTGGGCCATGATCTTCGCGCGCGCAGGTTACGACGTGGCACTCTACGATACCGACCGGAGCGCGCTCAATCGCGCGATGACCGCGATCCGTGCTGGCCTCGACGATCAGGCGAGGCTCGGCCTGATCGAGGACGCGAGCGCCGTGCTGCGCGGCATCCGGCCTGAGCCCGACATCGACCGCGCGCTCAACGGCGTGCGTCATGTTCAAGAGAATGTTTATGAGGATATCGCGCTCAAACGCCGCGTGTTCGCCGAACTCGACCAACGCGCGCCGAAAGACTCCGTGATTGCAAGTTCGGTGTCCTCGATCCCGGTCTCGCAATTCATGGAGGACCTACCGGGCAGCCGGCGCTGCATCGGCGCGCACCCAGTCAACCCGCCGCACCTCGTGCCTCTGGTCGAGATCGTCATGTCGCCCTCGACCTCGGAGGAGACCTATGCGCGCACCGCCGCGCTGATGGAAGCGATCGGTCAAGTGCCGGTTCGGCTCAACCGCGAGATCGTCGGCTATGTGCTGAACCGGCTCCAGTTCGCCATCATCAACGAGGCCCTGCATTTGGTCGAGCGTGGCTATGTTTCTGCGGTCGATTGCGACAAGATCGTCAAACACGGCCTCGGGCGGCGTTGGGCCTTCATGGGTCTGTTCGAGACCAATCATCTGAACGCCTCGGGTGGCATTCGCGAATACTACACGAAGTTCGGCCCGACGATCGCGAGCATGCTGAATGAGCTATTCACGACGCCTCATCCGATCGGGCCCGAGATGATTGAAACACTGGCGCGCGAGATCGAGGCCGAGACACCGGCGGCTCAGGTGCCGGCGCGGCAAGCCTGGCGCGACCGGCAGCTCGCCGCCCTCGGCCGTCACCTCGCCGCCATGGCGGACGCCGAGAAGGCGGAGAAAAAACCGTGAGCCAGAACGCGACTCAACCCCAGCGCGTCGTCGTCACTGCGGGCGGCTCGGGTATTGGCCGCGCGACCGCCGAATGTTTTTTGGCCGCCGGCGCGCGCGTTCATATTTGCGACGTCGCGCCCGACATGCTGAACGCCGCGCTCAAGGCCAACCCGATGCTGACCGGCACGCTGGCCGATGTCGGCAAGCCGCCTGACGTCGAGCGCATGATCAAGGAGGCGATGACGAAGCTCGGCGGCATCGACGTGCTGGTCAACAATGCCGGCATTGGTGGGCCCAAGGCGGCGGTCGAGGATATCTCGTACGACGATTGGGACCGCACCATCGCGGTCAATTTGAACGGCATGTTCTATTGCATCAAACAGGTCGTACCCGGCATGAAGGCACAGAAATCCGGCTGCATCGTCAACATCTCGACCGCGTCGGCGCGGGTCGGCCTGCCCATGCGCTCGCCCTATGTCGCCTCCAAGGTCGGCGTGCTCGGCTTGACCTACACGCTGGCGCGCGAGCTTGGGCCGCACAACATCCGGGTCAATTCGATTCTGCCCGGCGCGATCGACAACCCGCGCGGCCGCGGCCTGATCAAGCGCTTCGGCGAGGAACGCGGCCTGACCTTCGAGGAGGCCGAGGCGCAGTTCCTCGGCTACATCTCGATGGGCACCTGGATCGACCCGAGCGAGATCGGCGAGACCGCGGTGTTCCTCGCCTCCCGCGCGGGACGGCATATTTCCGGCCAGAATCTGGGCGTCTGCGGCAATCTGGAGTGGGAAACCTAGCGGGGTTCTAGCCGCCCTTGTTGTAATCCCAGGTCAGCCAGTCCTTCGGCGTGATGGTGACGATGGTGCGGCCCTCGGCCATGACCGGCGTGGTGTAGTTGTCGGCATCGGCCTTACCCAGCGTCTTGACCAATACGGCGTGGGTCACTTCTTGAATGAGTTTCTCGTCCTTCGAGAGCGTCGCGGTGCCCCGGCACATGATGGCCCAGGCCCCTGCGCCGATGCCTTTTTGCAAACGGGGGTCTTCGTCGATCAGGATCGTGACGCGCGGATCGCGCGCCAGGTTCTTCAAGTGGATACGACCCGCGCCGAGCGTCAGGCGGAACACCTCGCCATTCCAGTCGAACCAGATCGGCGTCAGATGGATCATGCCGTCCGCCCGATAGCTCGCCATGCGCGCCAGGCCGGCCGCGGCGAGCCGCTGGTCGATCTCCTGTTTCGAAAGGGCGTTCTCCTTGGTCGCGGTGGTCTTCGAGCTCATGGCGTCTCCTTGGGGCGATGCGTTGGCGAACCCTACCAAAACGGGGAGTGGCTTAGTAGGCTAGCCGAACCCTATAGAATCGCGTCTAATGGATCAAAGCGGTTTCGGCAAACAGGAGGCGAGCATGATGAAGCGGACGGTTCTCGCGGCTGGCGTGGCCATGGCGCTGACCGCGCTGATCGCGACCGGGGCGGGCGCGCATCCCGGCCATGGCATCGAGCCGGCGGCCCCTGACGGCCACACACACCCCTTTGCCGGGCTTGAATACATCCTGGCCCTGATCGGCATCGGTCTGGCGCTCGGCGTGTTCGGGCGTCGCCGCGCGCTGAAGCGCGTGCATGGCGCGCTGGCGCGCTGGCGGGCGCGCTGATGAAGATGTCGACCGCTTAGGCACGGCACTTTTTCTCCCAAACCTGTATCAAGGGGCGCCTGATGGGGCGCCCCTTTTTATTGGAGCGCTCCGCCTACCCTACCCTGCCGCGTGGCCCTTGATAGAATGACGGCCTCGACCGCCGAGCGCTATTACCTCGGCTGCGGTTTAGATGGAGCCGCCGTGATGAAGCTTCTGTTCGTGGCCTTAGGCCTCGCGCTCGGAACGCTCGCACTACTCGCGCCGACGAAGGACGCGAGGGCGGATTGGTGGGCCGAGATGTATCAGGTCCAATGCATTCCCGAGCTCGACGTATTCGAGCTACGGCCTCTCAGCGTCAACAGCCAAATCGCCGTTCTTGCCATCGAACAGAGAAACGAGCAGCTCGAAAAGCAGCACGGCCTCTATGTGCCGTCATGGCACTATCGCGACGATGATGACTCTGTACGATATGATTTTCAGGGGAAGCGAATCTACCCAGGCGGCTATGTTCGATGGTCGGCTCGTTTCATCTGTCCGCTCAGCGTCGGTCTTGTCGAACTCGTCATTCTTCCGGAACCTCTCGCCGATGAGAATGAATGGGCCGAAAGCATCTCGATATCGCTGCTCGTCAACGATCGACTGATTCTCCACGACATTCCGTTTCGTCGATGTGAGGACAATGCCAAGTTAGACGAGTTCGTCTATGAGGGCGGAAATTTTCGAATGTCGGGTCGGTTTCGTTGGATGGCGTCGATGGTTGGCGATGCGTCAAAGAATGCGGTTCGAGGCGGCTTCAAGAATTTTCGTGTCGAACCCGGACCGATTAACGTAACGGTGGACTATGGCTTATCGGGACACGAATCGTCGCGGTACACTGCCCCACTGCTGGCCGAAGATATTCTCAATCCCGCCCCGCCTCATCATATTAGAGGCGAGGAAGAACATTATCATTGTAGGTACCGCGCGCCGGGGGGCCTAACGCCCTATCGCGAATGGACAGGTTGGTGAAGCCCCAGATATGACGAGGCCGTCAAGAGGGCGCCACGGCGTCGTGATTGCCGCTCCGTCTATTCCGGTCTCCATTCGTCGATGTCGGAGTTTTGCTCAAGCGGAAAGCCGATCGCTCGCAGGATCAAATCCCTCGTTTCCAAATTGCGCTGTTCGGGAATAGGCCATTTGCGATGCGATTCCTTAGCAGCAGTCTTCCAGTTTTTCCCGGAAAGTGCTTCGTGGAGTAGAAACCACATGCGCAGCACTTTGCCGTCTTTGTCTAGCTCGCCATCCTCTCGCGGTTTGTTTATGAAGGCCGCGCCCATGTTCCATCCCATATCGAACATGGCCTCTTGGACAGGGGGTGGAAGATGCTCAAACGTGATCCCCGCGGTGTTAAACTCGCGGACCAGATCACGATGAAGCCGAAGCAACTTGCTCGTGAAAACGCGGTCAATCGTAGCGTCTGACAACTCGACCCTCGTCTTCACGTCGTAAAATTTCGGGCTATAGCTTTTCCCATATGGAACCGCTCCTTGCAGATAATTCCATTCGGCAACGGCGACTGCCGATGAAACCGGCCGGCGTCCCTCCTTCATCTGCCATGATAGTTCCGTTACCCGTGACTGAGTGTCCAAAAGAAACCCAATCCCTACTGTCATCTTTCCCTTCACATCACGATACATGTGCCGGACGCGTCCCTCGTGATTGAGAATCCTTTTTCGGATAGCCATCAAGGGAGGCGCGTACTCGATAGGCTCGGCGATAGGGGTTGCCATGGGGTTATCTCCAAGCATGCGACGTTAGAAAAATACCATAACAGGAAATATCCTATTTCTCAAGCGCGGCGCGGCGCCAGGCGGGAATCGTGGCGGAAGCGGCGGCGGCCCTGCGTTAGATCGGGGTCTTGGCGGTCATTTGGGTGGCGCTCAGGAAATCGAAGTCGCAGCCAAGGTGCGCCTGCTCGACATGATCGAGATAGAGCTTCATATAGCCGCGCTCGGCGCCCTCGTGCGGCGCGGGTGGCTTCCAGGCCGCGCGGCGGCGGCCTAGCTCGGCCTCTTCGACCAGGAGGTCGATGCGCCTGGCCTCGACATCGAGCCGAATGCGGTCATTGGTCTTCACGAGTGCGAGCGGGCCGCCGGCGGCGGCCTCGGGCGCGATGTGCAGCACCACGGTGCCGAAGGCGGTGCCGCTCATGCGCGCGTCCGAAAGCCGCACCATGTCCTTCACGCCGGCACGCGCGAGCCGCTTCGGAATGGGGAGATATCCCGCTTCCGGCATACCGGGCGCGCCCTTCGGCCCGGCGTTCTGCAACACCAGCACGTCATCGGGCGTGATGCTCAGACTCTCGTCGTCGAGCCGGGCCACGATGTCATCGAGCGAGTCGAACACGACCGCCCTGCCCTCATGCTTCAAGAGGCGCGGCGTCGCGGCCGATTGCTTGATGATCGCGCCATCGGGCGCGAGCGAGCCCTTGAGCACGGCAAGCCCGCCCTCGGCATAGATCGGATTGCCAAGCGGGCGCACGATGTCTTGCGGAAAGGGCGCCGGGCCCGCCTCGATCTCTTGCCCAAGCGTGCGGCCCGTGATGGTCAGGCAATCGAGATGAAGGAGCGGCTTTAACTCGCGCAAGACCGGCAGCAAACCACCGACGCGGTTGAGGTCTTCCATATAGTGCTGACCGTTCGGTTTGAGGTCGACCAGCACGGGCGTTTCGCGGCTCATGCGATCGAACGCCTCAAAATCGAGCGCGATGCCGCGCCGCCGCGCCATGGCGGTCAGATGAATGATCCCATTGGTCGAGCCCCCGATCGCTAGCAGAACGCGGAACGCGTTCGAAAACGCCTTTGGCGTCATGATCATCGAGGGGCGAAGATTTTCTTCAACAAGTTTGACCGCGCGCATGCCGCTCGCCTGGGCATGGCGAAAACGATCGGCATTGACCGCCGGGATCGCGGCGCCGCCCGGGAGCATCATGCCGAGCGCTTCGGTGACGCACGCCATGGTGCTGGCCGTCCCCATCACCATGCAGGTGCCCGCGGTCGGACACAGCTGGCCCGAGATCACGTCGATCTCGGTCGCGTCGACGCGCCCGCCGCGATGCTCCATCCAATAGCGCCGGCAATCGGTACAGGCGCCGAGCCGCTCGCCGCGATAGGAGCCGGTCATCATCGGCCCGGTCACCACCATGATCGCCGGCAAATCCGCGCTCGCCGCCGCCATCAACTGCGCCGGCACGATCTTGTCGCAGCCGCCGATCAAGACCACGGCGTCCATCGGCTGGCGCCGCACGGCTTCCTCGGTGTCCATCGAGAGCAGATTGCGCAACAACATGCTGGAGGGCGTAAGGAACGGCTCGCCGAGCGAGATGGTCGGGAACTCGAGCGGCAGGCCGCCGGCCGCGATCACGCCGCGCTTGACCGCGGCCACCAATTGCGGCGCGGTGCCCTGGCACGAGACCAGGTCGCTGAATGTGTTG
>CAMDDO010000009.1 GCA_945892755.1 Rhizobium sp. Q54
TGCTGCTGGCGCGGCCGCGACAAATCGACATCGACTATGTCGACGGGCCATTCCGCCATCTCGAAAACCGCTGGCGCTTCGAGCCCGACGGCGCGGGTTGTCTGATCGACTTCTATGTCGATTTCGAGTTCCGCTCCCGAATCCTGAACCGGGTCATGGCCGGACTGTTCGGCGAGGCGGTGCACCGGATGGTGCGCGCCTTCGAGACCCGCGCGCGCGAAGTCTACGGCGCGCCCGCCCCATCGCTCGGCGCGGCCGGGCGTTGAGGCCGTCATGGCCGATGCCGCGTCCGATCGACCGATGCCCGTGAACGACAATGCCGCGCCCGATCGGCCGTCGCTCGACCGCCATAACTTGTCGCGCGCCATCGTGCGCGATGCCGCCGCGCGTTATGCCGCGCTCCGGCGCGCGCGGATCGACGCCTTCGTCGATCGCCATTTCTCGCTGGCCGGTTCGCTGGAGCTGAACCGCCACGCGCTCGGTTGGGATCTGGTGCGCGCGCCGACCAATATCTCGCTCGCCGCGCCCGAGCTTGCGCGTCGCGGCATGGTCAGGCTGGCGCGGGCGAGCGGGGCAAGGCGCATCGCGGCCAAGATCGATCGGCGCCGCCTTGTGCTCGACACCGACGTCGCGCGCGAGCTCGAATGGCGCCTGTTTCGCGACCTGCTCGAGCTGCCGTTCGAGGCGCGGGGCCGCGCGCTCGAGCGCGACGCCTTCGCCGAGGAGATTCTGGCCGATCCCCGGATCGCCGCGCTGGTCGAGGGCGCGCTGCCCGAGGCCCGGCCCGACGCCCGCGCGCGCATCGAGGACGCGATCGCCGCCTATGCCGCGACCCGCGTGGCCGCCGCCGACCTAACCAGCGGCATCGCCTCGGCCGGCATCGGCCTCGCGCTGTTCCATAAGCTCACGCCGGGTGCGCTTTCACTCGGGCCGGTCGCGGCGCACGCGCTGATCCAGCACGCCGCGATCACGGCGTTTCCGCTCGGCGCCGGGCTCGGCGGCTTTTGGTACGGCCTGTTTCCGAGCGCGGCGCCGCTGGCGCTGAGCGCGGCGATGACCGGCGGTGTCGCGCTCGGGCTCGCCGTGGTCAGCGCCTTCTCGGGCGTGGTGACCGATCCGCTCCAGCGCCGGCTCGGCCTCCATCGCAAGCGCCTGCTCAAGTTGATCGATGCGGTCGAAGCCGCGCTCAAGGGCGATGACGCGCGCTTCGTCGCGCACGATCAATATGTCGCGCGGCTCTTCGATCTGATCGACGCGCTGGCCACCGTCAGGGCGGCATCGCGGGGTTAGGCAGCCAAACCCGGCGCTCTTCTGTTGTTTTTCTGCAACAGAAAGGTCACAACATCGCAACAAAGCCGGCGGTCGGCTTGCCCCGCCTCGGGCTCTGTGCAGATTTCATGTGGTCGGTGTCAACCGAGTCGCTTTAGCGCGCCATGGAGGGCTTCGAAACGTGATCGACGAGGCTTCGCCCAACCCCACTCATACCGGCCCGCAGACGCCACGGCTGACGCGCCGCGTCTCGCACACGCTTGCCGTGCTGTTCGGGATCTTCGCCGGGGTCGCCCTGGTTTTATCGGTCATTCCCTAGCGCCAGCGGCCAAACGGCGCGCCGAGACCCGCGCGCCTTGCCGTTCTTTCGCGTCTGATGGCGCACCGAGGGGCGGCGTGTTTCGGGCGCCTTCGCGGCCGTGCTAGTGTCGATGATTGTCGCGCGGCGCGCGCCGCGGCATCGAATAGAAAACCGGGGAGAGACGAACGCCATGGCGGTCGAGGCCAATTCCAAGAAAATGCTCGATCTGATCGACAAGGAGGCCAAGGTCGAGACGATCGCGACCGGCTTCAAGTTCACCGAAGGGCCGATCTGGCACCCCAAGGAGAAGGCGCTCTATTTCAGCGACATGCCAAACGACGTCCGGCGCCGCTGGAGCGCGAAGGATGGCGTCAAGGAAGTCCTCAAGCCGGCCAACAAATGCAACGGCATGACGTACGATGCGCATCTCAATCTGATTGTCTGCGAGCACTCGACCAGCCTCGTGGTGCGCGAAACGGCCAAGGGCGAGCGTCAGGTGCTCGCCTCGCACTACCAGGGCAAGGAGCTCAACAGCCCGAACGACGCGATCGTCAAGTCCGACGGCGCGATCTATTTCTCCGACCCGACCTATGGTCGCATGCCCGTCTTCGGTGAGGAGCGGCCCCAGGCGCTCGACTTCCAGGCGATCTATCGGATCGATCCGAAGACCGGCGATCTCGCCTGCATGGTCGATGATTTTGGACAGCCCAACGGCCTTTGCTTTTCGCCCGATGAGCGCATCGTTTATGTCAACGATACCGCCAACGCGCACATCCGCGTCTTCGAGATGAAGTCGGACGGCAAATTCGGCAAGGGACGCCTGTTCGCCGAAGGCATCGGCAGCGGAACGTTCGCGGGCGGCCTGGTCGATGGCATGAAGTGCGACCGGCAAGGCAATGTCTACGTCACGGGTCCACGCGGCATCTGGGTCTTCGCGCCCGATGGCGAACATCTTGGCGTCATCGGCATGCCTGAGCACGCGGGCAATCTCAATTGGGGCGGCGATGGCTGGGACGAGCTTTATTGCACCTGCTCGACCTCGCTCTATCGGGTGAAGCTCAAAGCCTCGGGCAATCGCCTCGGCTACATGCGCTAGGGGAGACGAAGCGTGGCGATCAAGCTCAATCCGAAGACCAGCGCCCTGATCATTCAGGATCTGCAAAACGACGTGATCATCGAGGGTGGTGCGTTCGCCGATTCAGGCGCGCCCGCTCACGCCAAGAAGCAAAATGTCGTCGCCAATGTGAAGGCGACGGCCGAGGCCGCGCGCAAGGCCGGCATGGCGGTGATCCACGTTTGGTACGTGGTCGAGCCGGGCGCGCCGGGCCTCAAGATCAACGCGCCGCTGTTCAAGGGCGTCAAGGACGCCAAGGCCATGGTGCGCGGCAGCTGGGGCGTCAAGCCGGCCAAGGGGCTCGAGCCCAAGAAGGGCGACCACGTGGTCGAGAAAATGCGCATGAACGCGTTCCACAATACCCGCCTCGAAACCCTTCTCAATGGCCTCGGCATCGAGACGCTGGTGATCTCGGGCGCCTGGACCAATTTCTCGATCGAGCACACCGCGCGCCACGGCGCGGATGCGGGCTACCGCGTCGTCGTGCTGACCGACGGCACCTCGACGGTCAACGACGAATGGCAGAACGCCGCCATCAACTACGCGCTGCAGAACGTCGCCGAGCGCGTGCCGTGCAAAGACGTCATCAGGGCGCTCGGCAAGCGCTGAGCGCGCGGACCGCGATAGACGCCGACCACCGCCGCGCCACCATCTCGAGCCGCGCGTCCTTTCCCGACATTCCAGATCGCTTCTCGCCTTCAAAGGGGCTTTTCATGACGCTCGCATCGATCGCTACGCGCGCCGCTCTCGCCGCAGGTCTGATCGCCTGGCCCGCCGTCGCGCGGGCGGTCGACGATTGGTCGAAGGTCGAGATTGTCCATTTCGAGGTCGTCGGCGAGGTCGCCGACAAGCATGTTCAAATACCGCCCATCGACGCCGACCTTTATGCCGACGTTTCCGAGCGCGTGACGCTGTCGTTCGACTGGAACATGAAGACCAACGCCCTTGTCGGCGTGCCGAGTTTCCAGAATCATCCGGCCAGCGCGACCAACCTTGTCGGTATGGAGCAGGGTTGCCCGACCGGCAAGCTCAACGGCCCTTACGAGCACTTCGACATCGTCGAGATCAAGCAGAGCGGGGCCGGCAACGCCATTGAGCTCGTCGGGCAGCGCGTTCACCCCGATACCATGGTGGCGGACTCTTGCGGCTCCAACCTCCGCCTATTCAAGGGCGCGGTCAGCCCGGTGACCGAATATATCGGCGCGCCCAATCCCGAGATCTTCGCCTACGCCAAGATGATCCCCGCCGACAGCCCGATCAAGGTCTCGCCGGACGGCAAGTCGATCGTCATGACGGCCCTCAACAACAACTGGATATGGACCTACACGCCGACGGCGAAATGATGGCGACATGCCAGCATCGATGTCGGACCGCGGAACATTGCCGGGCGGCTGAGTTGCAAGGACGTGGCGAAGGCCGCTTACGGTAAGATGTCAATCGGCATGTCGTCTTTGACGACGCGCCAGAGTTCCTCGATCTCGGCATTGGTGACTGCGATGCAGCCGGCGGTCCAATCTGCAAGCCGATGGCGGGCGCCGATCCAGCCGCCACCATTGGGCAGGCCGTGAATCATGATGTCTCCGCCGGGCGAGACGCCGCGCGCCCTTGCGGCCGCGACCTCATGCGGCTCCGGATAGCTGATCCGCAGCGACAGAAGGAAGGCACTGTTCGGATTCCGGCCTAGCGGCCTTCGGGAGTCCTCCCGTCGCCCTCCTGCATTTTGGGACCTAGACCGCCATTGCCGAGGGCGACCTGATAGGCGCGGATCGGCCTTCCATTCGAGAGCAGCACGAGCTCGTGGCGGGATTTGTAGACCGCGATGCGGTCGATTTTGGCGTTAAGGGGTAGGGTGGCGTCGTGTCTGGCGTCCCATTCGGTCAGGCCGGCGAGCACGCCGATGCCGACGCCAACCACCAAGATCACGACACCGAACCACTTAGCCAGATGACGCATGTTAATCGATAAAACGCCTCAGAACGCTTTGATGATCGACGTGATCGCGCCATAGAAGGGGATGATCACGCTCAGCACCATGTCGAGCCATTCGCTGCGCAGACCCGAGAGAATGCCGCCGGTCGCGGCGCTGCCGGCCCAACCAAGGCCGAAGCCGGCGACGATCCGCTTCAGCTTTTGGCCGCTCGCGGTTTCGAGGTAGCGCTTGAAGAGCAGGCCGAGCAGTTTCTTGGTGAGCCAGGTGAGCATGACGCCGCCTCGATCTGTGGTGAGCGGCCGAGACTACCGCTCGAACGCGCTTTCATCAAATGACGCCATGGGGCATACCTCACCGGCGTGGCATCGAAGCGGGAATCGATATGGCGATTAGCGTGCAGGGCAAGGTCGCGATCATCACTGGCGCGAGCCGCGGCATCGGACGTGCCATCGCCGAGATCTTCGCTTCCGACGGCGCGCGCGTCATGCTGGTCGCGCGCGGCGCGGCCGAGCTTGAAGCGCTCGAGGCCTCGATCGCGGCGGCCGGCGGCGTGGCGGCGGGCTTTCGTGGCGACGTCAGCCGCAGGGACGACATGGCGGCGATGGCGAAAGCCTGTCTCGGGCGCTTCGGCCGCATTGATATTCTGTGTCACAACGCCGGCATCTTCCCGACCGCGCGGGTCGAAGACACGACCGAGACACTCTGGGACGAGATCCACGCGATCAACCTCAAGAGCACGTTGTTCGCCGTCCAAGCCTGTCTGCCCGCAATGAAGGCGCAACATCATGGCCGGATCGTGCTGACCGGCTCGACCGCCGGCCATTATGCGGGCTTTCCCGGCCTCGCGGCCTACACCGCGTCCAAGGCCGGGCAAATCGGCTTTTCGCGCTCGGCGGCGATCGAATTCGCGCCGCACGGCATCACGATCAACTCGGTGCTGCCGGGCACCGTCTTGACCGAGGGCCTCGCGGCGCTCGGCGAGGCCTATGTCAGTTCGGTCGGGCGCAGCATTCCGACCGGCCGCGTCGGCGACCCGAAGGAGATCGCGCACGCGGTCCAATTCCTCGCCTCCGACGAGTCCGGCTATATCACCGGGCAGACGCTGGTGGTCGATGGCGGCCAACGCTTGCCGCTTACGCCAGCGGCCGCGGTCATTTAGGTCGCGGTTTGCCTCGCCAATCCGTTCAAGCCAGCCTATAATTTCACGGCTTCGCTTTGGTAATTGGGACGCCACCGTGCCTGTCAGTTATGCCATCGATCCGAAATACCGCCTTGTTACGCTGACCGTGGTCGAGGATTTGGACGAGGCGATGATCCGCGTGGTCGAGCGCGACCTCACCACGGACCCGGCCTATGACCGCGACTATGACCACCTTCTCGACGTGCGCGGGGGGCGCAATCTGATCGGCTCCTCGGGGGTGCTGCGCGAGATGGCGGCGAAACCGATCGTCAATCCGGGCGTGCGGCGCGCCATCGTGACCGGGAATTTGGTGGCCTATGGCCTGGCGCGCCTTTTCCAAGCGACGCATGACGCGCAAGGTCTGGGCGACGAGATCAAAGTGTTCCGAAACATGGATGAAGCACGGGCCTGGCTGGCTCAGCCACGCGCCGCCTTGTCGCGTGGCGCTTAGCGGACCTGGGAATTGCCTGTCAGCCATTCGATCGACCGCCAACGCCGACTGATCACGATCGTTGTCGCCGGCGATCTCGACGACTCGGCGTTTGATATGATCGAGCGCGACATCGCGTCGGACCCGGCCTATGACCGCGGCTATGACTGCCTGATCGACGCGCGCGCGGCGCGCAAGCTGATCGGCTCGCTGGGCGGCTTGCGCGGGATGGCGGCGAAGCAGAGCGTCGATCCGGGCGTACGGCGCGCCATCGTCACCGAAAGCCTGTTGTTCTACGGCCTCGCGCGGGTGTTCCAGGCGGTGCACGATGCGCGAGGCCTGCCGGACGAGGTCGCGGTCTTTCGCGACATCGACGCCGCGGCCGCCTGGCTGGCTCAGCCACGCGCCGCCTTGTCGCGCGGCGCGTAGCCGGCGCTTGCTCCGGCCCTTCGCGTCGACTCAGATGTCCTTGTAGTCGCTCGCGCGGATCTTCGGGTCCGCGCTGCTCAATTCACCCGCCAGACGTTGGTCGATCGCGCCGGTGACGGGGAGTTCGGCATCGGCCTGAAAGCGGCGCACCGCCTCGCGTGTCGCGGGGCCGATCAGGCCGTCGATCGCGGCCGTGTAATAGCCGCGCGCGGCCAAGCCTTGCTGCACCTCGCTGACCAGTTCGCGCGACGGGCCGGACGCCACCGCATTGACCTTGGCGTTGACCTTGGGCAGCGCGAACTTCATGTGCTCGAGCAATTCCTTGCTGGCGACGCCGTTGACCTGAAGACCCGCGTCCTTCTGGTACTGGCGGATCGCCTGCGTGGTCCGGGCGCCGAGCGTTCCATCGGCTGGGCCCGGTTTGTAGCCATGAGCGGCCAATTCCTCCTGGAGGCCGATCACATAGGCGCGCTCCATTTGTGCCGGCATCGCCTCGACCGGCGTCTCGATCGGCAGCGGCTCCGCGGCAAGGACGTGCTTGACGATCAGAGCGCCGAGCAAGATCCCGGCGGCGACCGCGACGCCGATGGCCGACGCCTGGACTCCGAAACGTGTCGCCGAACTCAATGCACTCATCGCGCTTTCCTCATGACCATCGAGACGTCCCAGCATGACCACAGGATGATGGCCAAAATTTGACTGGCGCACGGACCTTTCTCGCGGTCATGACCGGGCGCGCCCAATGCCGAGCGCGCGCAGAGCGACGCACGCGGCGCCATAGCCATTGTCGATATTGACCACCGCGATGCCCGGCGCGCAGCTCGCGAGCGCCGCCCGAAGCGCGGTCTTGCCGCCGGCGGCCACGCCATAGCCGGTCGAGGTCGGCACCGCGACGACCAGCCCTGGCACCAGGCCGCCGACCACGCTCGGCAGCGCCGCGTCCATGCCGGCCGCGACGATCACCACCGGCAGCGCCCGAATTTCCTCGACCCGTTCCATCAGCCGCCAGAGGCCGGCGACGCCGACATCGCCGATCTCGTGCGTCTCGACGCCGTAATAGCGGAGCGTGCGCGCCGCTTCGCCTGCGACCGGCGCGTCCGACGTGCCGGCACTCAGCACGGCGACCGCCGCGCCGTGATTGGCCGGCTTGGTCCAAGCGAAATAGGCCGTGCGCGACACCGCCTCGTGGTCGAGCCGCGTCCGATGGTGCGTCGCGATTGTGGCGAGCCGCTCGGCGGGCAGGCGCGTGAGCAGCATCGAGACGCCGGCGCCGGCTGCGTGGTCGAGCACGGTATCGATTTGCGCCGTGCTTTTGCCCTCGCACAAGACCGCTTCTTCGAGACCGATGCGGGCGTGGCGTTTGAGGTCGAGCTTGACGTGCGGATCGGTCATGGCGCGGCGGCGGCCCGCCCGTCGAGAAAGGCGCTGCCACGCCGATAGGCGCGAAACTCGATGGGGCGCGACGCGGCGCGCGCGACCAGGCGAAGCGCGATCGCGTCATGGAGGCGGTTTCGTTCGTTCGCGCCGAGGCGCGCCAAGGCCTGCGTATCGAGTTCGATCGCGAGCGCCCCGGCGCGGACACGGCAACGCACGGTCGTCGCGCCGAGGGCCGTCGTCACCAGGCGCTCGACCTCGTGCACCAGCGCGAGAAGCTCGGGCTCGATCCTGAGCCCGGTCTCGATGCGGCTTGAGAGGCAAGGCGAGGCCGGCAGTTCGGCAATCTCGCCGAGACCAAGATCGCGCGCGATCCGGCGCACCTCGTCCTTGATCACACCGGCTTCGACGAAGGGGTGACGCACGCCGTGCGTCTTCGCCGCTTCTAGGCCCGGCCGCACGTCGTCGAGATCATCGAGATTGGTGCCCGAGACAATCGTTTCCCGCGTTCGCGCGGCGATCGCGCCGTAGAGATTGGTCTTGCAGAAGAAGCAGCGATTGGCCGGGTTGGCACGGTAGGCCGGATCGGCGAACTCGCCCGCGTCGATCACGTCGAGCCGCCAGGCCTGCCGCGCCGCCGCTTCGCGCACGCGCATGGTCGCGTCGGGCGGTACGGCTGGCGACACGGCATGCAACATCGAGGCCCGCTCGCCGAGCGTTCGCTTGGCCAGGGTGGCGAGGGTCAGGCTATCGACCCCGCCGCTGACCGCGACCGCGACCCGACCGAGGCCGCTCAGCAGCGCGGCGACACGCGCTTGCGCCGTTTCGCTCGCGCCTTCAATCATCGTCGCCCTCATCGCCAAGCGCCGCCACCGTGGCGCGCCGGCGCGCGGCGTCGCGCGCTTTGTGGCCACCCGCGACGCCGGCGAGGTCATCGCTCTCCGGCTTCGCGCTGCGTCGCCCCGAGGGCCGCATCGCGAGCTTCACGCGGGCGTCGTCGCCCGTCACCATGGCGCGCGGCAACGTGGCGCGTTCGATCAAGCCGTGGCGCAAGCCAAGCGTCGTGGTCTGTTCGAAGCAGGCGTGAATCGCGGCGTCACGCGCCTCGGGCCGGACCAGAACCTGGACCTGCACCGCGAGCCGGCCCTTTTTGGTCGCGGCCGGAATCTGGATGACCTCGAGCACGCCATCGAGCGCGCGCAGGCGATCGAGACCGAGCGCAAGGTCTTCGGGCGATTGATCGTCGATTTCGAAACTGAGCAAGGCGATCTGGTCGCGCTGCCATGGTCGCGCCGCGCCGATCGGGTCGAGCACGAGCACGCGGAGGACATTGCTGAGCCCCGGCAGACGCCGCGTGCCGAAGCCGAGACCGCGTCGCGCCAAAACGGCGCTCGGGATCGCCGACGGTAGCGGCGCGAGCTGGCGCAGGATCGCGGCACCGGTCGGCGTCACGCGCTCGCCCGCGATGCCATCGTCGTGCACGACGAAGCCTTGGAGCAACGCCACCACCGCGGGCGCGGGCACCGGCAATGTACCGTGCGCGCTCTCGATGCGGCCCGAGCCGAGCGGCAGCGGGCCGATCGAATAAGCCGCCTCGCCGATCGCCTCGATCAGCGTCGCGGCGGCCGCCACGTCGGCGATCGAATCAAGCGCGCCGACCTCGTGGAAGATCACGCGTTCAGGCGGGATGCCATGGACCTGCGCCTCCGCCTCGGCGAGCAGGTCGAAGATCGCGCCGGCCCGCGCTCGAACCCGCGGCGGCAAATCGGCGCGCGCCAATTTGTCCTCGATCTCCGCGCGCCCGACATGTTCATGGGGCGCCCGGGCGATTCTAATCTCGAACCGACGGCCACACAGCACGTGGTCCCGATGGCTGACCAAGCGCGCCTCGGCCTCGCCTTGCGTCACGGCGCGCACCGCGTCGAGCACCGTGCGCTCGTGCTCGGGAAAAGCGTCGAGCAGGGCCGCCACGAAGATGTCGCCCGCGACGCCGCCGACCGGATCGAGATGGATATGCATCAGCCTTAGCGAACACAATCTGCCTGCCGGCCAGACGCCGGCTTTGCCGATTGTAGCCGCCAAGCACGCCCGGCCCAAGCCGCGATCTCGGTTCCCGAGGACGGCGCTTTCGGTCGCCAAGCCGCTTTGCTACACAAGGCCTCGAGAGGGGCGCCAATCGCCCGCCGAAACACAGACCGGAAGGGGAGTTGAACGATGCGTCTCAAGGGCAAAACGGCTTTGATCACGGGCGGTTCGCAGGGCATTGGCGAGGCGATCGCGCTTCGGTTCGCGGCCGAGGGCGCCGAAATTGGCGTGGTCGCGAGCGGCAAGCTGGAGAAGGCCGAAAAGGTCTGCGCGCAAATCAAGCAAAAGGGCGGCAAGGCCCATGCCTTTGCCGCGGATGTCAGCCAGATGGCCCAGATCAGCGCCTTGGCCAAGGCGGCCGAGAAGGCCATGGGACGGATTGATATTCTGGTCAATTCGGCGGGCGTGTTCTTCCCGACCCCGATCGGGGGAACCTCGGAGGCGAATTACGACCTCACCTTCGATATCAACGTCAAGGGGACGTTCTTCATGATCGACGCCGTCGCGCCCGGCATGAAGGCGCGCAAATCCGGCACCATCATCAACATCTCGTCGACCGCCGGCTTGCTTGGCATGAACACCTTCAGCGTCTATTGCGCCAGCAAGGCGGCGATCATCTTGCTGACCAAGGCGCTGGCCTGCGAGCTCGCGCCCCAGGGCATCAGGGTCAACGCCATCGCGCCGGGCAATACCGCGACGCCGATGAACCTCGAAATCCGCACCAGCCCGAAATTCAAGGCGCTGCTCGACTACATGGCCGGGCGCACGCCAAGCGGGCGAACCTATTCGGAGGCCGAAGACATGGCCGCCGCCGCGGTCTACCTCGCGTCGGACGAAAGCCGCGCGATGCACGGCGCGACCATGGTGCTCGACGAGGGCATGTCGGCGGGCCTCTAAAGCGTGATGTCGATCGATGGAATCACCCCCTCACCCCGGCAACGCATGCGTTGCCGCCTCCCCCCCTCGAAGGGGGAGAGAGATATTTAGGCTTGGCGAGCGATGAGCGAGCCTAGCCGAAATTGGGTGAGGGGGTAGGTCCACATAATCTCATCCGGCTCTAGAGACCCCGGTGCGCTGATGACCGAGGCCCGCGCGATTCTCGGCGTGGCCGTTTCACATGGACGGTTGGGCGAGGTCGATCACAATATTGCTGGCAAGGTCCAGACTAGCCCGCGCGCCCGGAGGGATAACACAGGTGGCATCGTATTCCTCGACGATCAGCGGGCCTTCCCGGGGTGTCGAGAGGTCGGAGCGACGCAGCACGGGCGTTTCCATCCAACCATGGTCGGCCCCGAAATAGGCCGGTCGAGGCGGCGGCGGCTCCGGCTCGGCTCGGCTCGGCCACAGGCGCTTCGGCACACCCGCGCCTTGGCGCAGCCCTAGACCGATCACCTGGATCGACACGAGTTCGACCGGTTCTTCCGGGCCGGCCCTGTGGCCATAGGTCTTCAAGTGCTCCCGTCCGAACGCTTCCTCAAGATGAGCCATCGTCGCGGCGTCGATCGGTCCGTCGGGCACCGGTACAGTGAGTTCGTAGCTCTGGCCCTTGTAGTGCAAGGCGGCGGAACGGCGAAGGCGCGCCTGGTCGCCACGGAACCCCTCGGCGGCCAATTGATCGGTCGCCTGCCGTGAGAGCCCGTCCCACGCCGTCTGAATCTCCTCCAGCCGGGCCTCGCGAAGCAGACGCCGGAACGTGCGCCCGAAGCGATGCTCGACATCGGCGTAAAGCAGCCCGAAGGAGGAAAAAAGCCCAGCCGATGGCGGCACCACGATCCGGCGCATGTCCAGCGCGCCGGCCATGCCACAGGCGAATAGCGGACCGCTGCCGCCGAACGCGAACAACGTGAACTCGCGCGGATCGCGCCCACGCTCGGTGGAAATCGCCTTGATTGCACGGATCATATTCGACCCGGCGATCAGGTGCGCGCCATGGGCGGCCCGCTCGATCGTCATGCCCATCGGCTCGGCGATCTTTTGGGCGAACACTTGCTCGGCCTTCGCCGCGTTCAGCTTCAGCGCTCCGCCAACGAGTTGCTTGGGATTGATGTAACCCAGAAGCACGTTGGCGTCGGTGACGGTCGGGATCTCGCCGCCCCTGTCGTAGCAGACCGGGCCGGGAAGCGCGCCGGCGCTTTCCGGGCCGATCTGCAACGCCCCGCCCGCGTCGATCCATACCAGCGAGCCGCCGCCCGCGCCGACCTCGGCCAGATCGATCGCCGGAACTTTCAGCGTGTACCCAGCCCCTGTCATTAGGCGCGAGCCGATCATGACCCCGGCGCCGACCGACCATTCCGCCGCTCGCGATACCTCGCCATCCTCGACCATGGAGGCCTTGGCGGTGGTCCCACCCATGTCAAAGGTGATAATGCGCGGAAGGTCCTTGGCGCGGGCCAACGCTTGGGCACCAACGACGCCACCGGCCGGCCCGGATTCGATGATGTTCATGGGCCGCTCAGCGGCTGCCGTGTCGGTGGTCAACCCGCCGTTAGACTGCATCAGCAACACCTGCGCCGGGATCCCCGCCTGGTCCAGGCCTTGGCGCAAGGCACGCAGATACACCGCGACGATCGGCATGACATAGGCGTTCACCACGGTCGTCGAGGTGCGTTCGTACTCTTTGATTTCGGGCAGCACTTCGTAAGAGATGCTGTACGGCAGACCCGGTGCGGCCCGACGGATCACATCGCGAATCATCAACTCGTGCGTCGGGTTGGTGAACGAATTGAGCAGGCAAACCGCGATCGCCTCGACGTTCTCGCCCAGCAGGCGGCCGACAGCGCCTTCGGCGTCGGCGAGGTCCAGGGGTCGCTCGATCCGGCCAAAAGCATCCACGCGCTCGTCCACCACCATCCGCAGATGGCGTTCGATCAAGGGCTTCGGCTTGGTCCAGCCGATGTCATAGAGACGCGGCATTCGCAGGGTGCGGATTTCCAGGACATCGCGGAAGCCCTTGGAAGTGATCAATCCGACCTTCGCGCCCTTGTGTTCCAGGATGGCATTAGAGGCGACCGTCGTACCGTGACGGATTTCCTCGATCGACTTGCCATCCAGGCCGATCTCGCCAAATAACTCGGCAAGGCCGTCGATGATCGCCAGCGCGTAGTTCTCGACGCTGGACGAGATCTTCTTGGTGTGAACCGTGCCGTCGACCCCCAACAGCACGATATCGGTGAAGGTGCCTCCGACATCGACACCAACACGAAACTTGGTCATGGGCGCCGATCAGCAGCGCCGGCGAACGGCTTCGGATCGTGCGACTGTACCTTGGGCGTCTCCCGCCAGTCGCGCGCCTTGCGGATCTCGGCCCGGCGCCGCTCGGTCGCCTTCGTGTCCACGACCCAGCGCTCGGTGTCGAGGACCACGCCATAGTCGCCTTCGGCCTTCGCCGGCGAGAGCAGCTCGTTGCGCACGTCGCGCAGCACGGCGGCCGGATCGCGCTCCAGCGGATCGCCCCAGCCCCCGGCGCCCGCCAGCACATGGCGGAAGACGTCGCCTTTCCTCACGGTCATGGTGAACTTGCCCGGCAGCACGCGGTTCTCGCCGTCCGGGTTGAGATAGTTCTCGGAGGGTTGCCCTGGGCTACCGCCGTACAGGCCGAACGGGCGGTGGTCGCGACGGTCTGAGCGCACCTGGAGGACGCCTTCCTCCTCGGTGAAGCGATAGTCGCGACGGAATGGCACGCCGCCGCGGTACTTGCCCGCGCCCGCCTTGTCGGTGACGAACTCGTAGGCGAGAAGCTGGATCGGATGCTCCGCCTCGGTCACCTCGATCGAGTGCGAGGCCATGTTGGCGAACATGTGCGAATTGCCATCCAATCCATCGGCCCAGGGACGCGCGCCCCAGGCGCCACAGGTGAAATCGACGTAGACGAACGGCTTGCGGTCCGCGTGGTAGCCACCGATCGACACACCGGTATTGCCGCCATCGCCCGCGGCCTTGACTTTGTCCGGCAGCATCATGGCCAGCGCGCCGAACATGCAATCGGTCATGCGGAATCCGGTCAGGCCCCGCGCCGCGCAGGCCGCCGGCAACACGCCGTTGCCCACCGTGCCCGGGGGGCAGATCACTTCGATGGCGCGGAACACGCCCTCGTTGTTGGGAATCCCGGGCGGCAGAACCGAGCGCACGCCGGTGTAGGAGGCGGCCTTGGTGTACGACAGCGTGTTGTTGATCGCGCCTTTGACCTGTGGATTGGTGCCGGTCCAATCAACCACCATCGTCGCACCACGTTTGCGGATCGTGACGAACAGGCGAATCGGCTTGCCGTAGTCGATGCCGTCGTCATCGATCCAGTCCTCGAAGGTCCACTCGCCGTCAGGCAGCTGCTCCAAGGCAGCACGGGTCAGTCGCTCGGCGTAGTCAATCGTTTCCCGCATGAACGCCTTGGTCTGCGCCGCGCCGTACTTGGCGACCAGCTGCCCGAACTGTTTCTCGGCAATGTGGCAGGCGGCCAATTGCGCGCGCAGATCGCCGAACACTTGGACAGGCAGACGCACGTTGCGCTCGATGAACGTCATGATCGTCGTGTTCAACACGCCGGCGTCGTAGAGCTTGAGCGGCGCAATGCGCAGCCCTTCGGCATAGATTTCGGTCGAATCGGAAGCATTGGAGCCGGCCACGCGGCCACCCACGTCACTGTGATGGCAGACCGTCGCGGCGAACGCCATCCGCTCGTCGCCGTGGTACAGAGGCTTGAAGATGAAGATGTCGGGCAGATGCATGCCGCCGTCGAACGGATCGTTCATGATGAAGACGTCGCCCGGCCGCATGTCGTTGCCGAAGTGGCGCATGATCGATTCCATGGCGGTCGGCACTGACCCTAGATGTCCCGGCAGGGTCAGGCCCTGTGCCACCAGCTTGCCGTCGGCATCTGCAAAGCCGGTGGAATAGTCCATGTTGTCCTTCAAGACACCGGAATAGGTGGTGCGAAAAATCGTCAGCGCCATTTCGTCCGCGATGGAGAAGATCGCGTTCTTGAATAGCTCGAAGGCGATCGGATCGTGGGCATCAGCCATGCTGGGATTCTCCGGCGCGGATCCGCGATGCCGTGGGCCGCGGTCAACCTTGTGTGAGCCCTCTCACCCGACATCCGCCAGATGGCCGGTACTTCGGGCCAAGGCTGAAGCAAAGGATGGTCATTGGCAAGCCCGAGCCTTGCCGTAAGCGGCCAGATGGCCCGGAGGCCGGTAGTAGTAAAATCGGCGCGGCGCGTGCCATGGCGCCGACACCGCGCTACGATGGCGGCGTGAGTTTGGGGCGGGGCGATCGACAGGTGCGCGGGTGAACCAGAAACGCCGGCCGAGCGATGAGGAACTCCGTTCGGGCCGCTTCAGGGGCACGGATCTGAGCGGCCTTTTATTGGCCGGCGCGCAGCTCAAGGGCGCCGACCTCGAAGGCGCCGATCTCAGCGATGCGGATTTGAGCGACGCCAATTTGTTCGGCGCCAATCTCACGCGCGCCAATCTCGGTCGCGCCAAATTGCGCACCGCCAATCTGCAGGGCGCGAAGCTCGCTTTCGCGCTCGCCGAGCAATGCAATCTGTGGGGCGCCAATCTCAAGGTCGCCGATCTGTCGGACGCCTATTTGGCGCGCGCCAATCTGGGCCAGGCTGATTGCCCCGGCGCCACGCTCGTGCGCACCAATCTGACCGAGGCCAATCTGTGGGGCGTCGATTGCCGGCTGGCGCGCCTGGCGGACGCCAATCTCGGGGGCGCCGATCTCAGCACCGGCCGCTTTCAGGAGTCCGACCTGAGCCGCGCCAATCTGGCCGGCGCCAATCTGACGCGCGCGAGCTTCAAGGGCGCGCGGCTCGTTTCGGCCGATCTGACCGATACGACGCTGCTCGAAACCCGTTTCACCGATGCCGATTTGCGCCGCGCGGATTTGCGCCGGGCCGATGCGCGCGAGACGCATTTTGGCGGCGCCAAACTGGCCGGCGCGATCATGCCCGACGGCACGGTGGAGCCGGAATAGAGCGCGGCGTCAGACCGGCGACAGCGAACCCGCGATCGTCCGATAGGTTCGTGCCGAAGGGTCATAGGCGACGACGCGGTGGTTGTTGGTGTCGCTGACCAGAATGCGGCCGTCATCGCCGAGCGCGACGCCGGCCGGCTCATCGAGCGGCACGCAAAGTGAATCCTGGCAGACGAAACTCCCATCATCGAGATCGTCGATCGTTCCGCTCGCGAGGTCGATGATACGCACCGCGCTGTTGTAGCTGTCGGCGACCGCGAGCCGTTTAGCGTCGAGCCACGCGACGCCGAGCGGATGTTGCAGCAACGCCTGGTCGAGCGGCCCATTGCGGTGGCCGAAATCGAACAACCCGGTGCCGATCAGCGTGCGCACCTTCGGTCCGATGCCGTCGAGGTCGAGCAGGCGGATCGCCGAGGTCTCGCTGTCGGCGAAGGCGAGGCATGTGCCATCGGGCGATAGCGCGAGGCCGCTCGGCTGGGCGAGCAGGGCATCGCTCGCCCGGCCATCCTCGATGTTTTCGCCTCCGGTGCCGGCGAGCGGTTGAATCGTGCCGTCCTTGAGGTCGTAGACGCCAATCTGATGCGAACCCGCGTTCGCGAAATAGAGCGCATCGCCCCGCCGCTCGAGGTCCCAGACCGAGGCAAGCGCCGCGTCGCGGCCGGGCATCGGCCGGGTCAAACGCGGGCCGCGCCGACCGTTTCCGGCCAGTGTCGTGACCGCGCCGGTCTTGCGCTCGATCCGCCGGATGGCGTGATTGCCGGTATCGGCGACGTAGATCGCGTCGTCGTCGGCGATCAGGCCTTGCGGCGCACTGAATGACGCGTCGGCACGGCCGCCATCCTTCAACCCCGCCGTGCCCGAGCCGTAGCGCGCGCGTTCGCGCCACGCCGCGTCGAGTTCCACGATCTGGTGGTGGCCGGCATCGGCCAGCACCCAACGCCGCTCGCCATTCGGCATTGGAAGAATTTTTGCTTTGCCCGGAAACAACAGGGGCCCGAGCGGAGCGGGCTGAAGCGCGAGATCGAGCGCGGCGCCGCGGATGCTGCCATCGCTCTTGCCCGCCGCGACGACTTGGCCGACGACGTCGAGCAAGCGATCGGGATCGGGCTCGCCCGGTGCGTGGCCGATGACATAGCCATCGGGTGACACGAAGACCAGCGTCGGCCAGGCGCGCACGCCATACTGCCGCCAGATCGTCATGTCGGGGTCGTGCACCACGGGATGGTGGATGTCATAGCGCGCGATCGCGGCCTTGACCTTTTCGGGTTCGCGCTCGGCCGAGAATTTCGACGAATGCACGCCGATCACCACGACGTCGTCGGGATAGGCGTCTTCGACGCGCCGGAGCGTCGGCAGCACCTGCATGCAATTGATGCAGCAGAACGTCCAGAAATCGAGAATGACCAGACGGCCCGCAAGCTCGGGCAGAGAGAGCCGTGCCGGCACGTTGAACCAGGGCAGCTCGAAGCGGCCGAAATCAGGCGCATGGATCAGGCGTTCGTTCATGGCACGCTCCGTTGCCGACAAGGCTCGCCTAGACCATAGAGCGCGAAGGGTTCGGTTTGTAGGGCGGGATCGCAGGGCGCTTGACGGGCGCTGGCCGAGCCGCTTGTCTGGCGGCCCCGTGGATCGAGGAGCCCATGCCCCGCCTTGCCGCCAATCTGAGCTGGCTGTTCCAGGAGTACGGTTATCTGGCGCGCTTCGAGGCGGCGCGGCGCGTCGGCTTTCGCGGCGTCGAGTGTCTGTTTCCCTATGACACGCCGGCCGAGGAGACCGCCTTGGCGCTCCAGGATGCGCGGCTCGCCATGGCGCTGATCAACACGCCGGCCGGCGACTGGCAAAAGGGCGAGCGCGGCTTCGCCGGCGTGCCCGGCCGCGAGTTCGAGTTTCACGCCGGCTTCGATCAGGCCTTCGATTACGCTTGTCGCATCGGCTGCACGCGCATTCATCTCATGGCGGGCCTGGTGCCGGAGGGCGTCGCGCTAGAGGCCTGCGAGGCCGTCTTTGTCGAGAATTTGCGCGAGGCCGCCGATCGCTTGGCGCGTCACGGCATGAGCGCGACCATCGAGCCGCTCAATTCGATCGACGTGCCGGGCTATATGCTGAGCGGTTCGCGGCAGGCGCGCCGGCTGATCGAGGCGGTCGGCCGCGCCAATTTGAAGCTGCAATGGGATGCCTATCATCTCCAGATCATGGAGGGCAATCTTGCGGTTTCGTTCGAGCGCGACCGGGACATCATCGGTCACGTCCAGATCGCCGGCGTGCCCGGTCGCAACGAACCCGATAGCGGCGAGATCAATTACTGGTTTCTACTCGCGCGAATGGATGCGCTCGGCTATCAGGGGACGGTCGGCTGCGAATATCGGCCGCGCAGCGGCACGCTGGCCGGCCTTGGCTGGGCCAGGTCCTATGGCATCAGGCCGGAAGCGCGTTGAGCGCGAACGGCGGGGGAGATCAAGAGCATGACCAATATGATCGCATTTCTCGGCATCGGGCTGATGGGCGAGCCGATGTCGGCCAATCTGGTCAAAGCGGGCTATCAGGTCACGGTGTGGAACCGGAGCGCAACCAAGGCCGACCCGGTGGTCAAGCTTGGCGCGAAGCGTGCCGCGACGCCTGAGGCCGCGACGAGCGGCGCCGATATCATCATCACCATGCTCGAGAACGGCCCGATCGTGCGCGAGGTGTTGTTCGAGCAGGGTGCCGCCAAGGGTATCAAGCCGGGCGCCCTGGTCATCGACATGAGCTCGATCCCGCCCGATTACGCGCGCGAGCATGCCAAGCGACTCAAGGCCGAGCGCAAGGCCGAATATCTCGATGCGCCGGTCTCGGGCGGCACGGTCGGCGCGGTCGAGGCGTCGCTTGCGATCATGGTGGGCGGCGAACCGGCGGTCTTCGAACGCGCGCGGCCGATCCTCGAGAAGATGGGTCGCCCGACTCTGGTCGGGCCGGTCGGTTCGGGCCAACTCGCCAAATTGTGCAATCAGGCGATCGTCGGCATCAACATCATCGCGGTCGCCGAGGCGTTGCTGCTCGCCGCCGCCGGCGGAGCGGACCCGGCCGCGGTGCGCAAGGCGATCACGGGCGGCTTCGCCGATTCAAGAATTCTTCAGGTGCATGGCCAGCGCATGATCGAGCGGAAGTTTCTGCCCGGCGGGCGCAGCCAGGTTCATCTGAAAGATCTCAACTCGGTGCTCGATGCCGCGAATGAAACCAATCTCAATCTGCCGCTCTCCAAGGCGACGCGCGAGATTTTCAAATATCTGGTCGAGATCGGCGGCGGGCGCTATGACCAGAGCGCGGCGCTGCTGGCGATCGAGCACATGAACAAACCCGCCCGCGTTGGCACCGCGCCCGACATCTTGCCGAAGGACTAGCGCTCGACATAATCCTCGATATAGGCGCGGACGATCGGGTCGATCCCGGAATCGGTCGGGAAGCCGAGCGCCTTGGCGCGCTCCGCGCTCGCCTTGCCCGGCCAGGTGCGACAGATCGCCTCGATCGCCGGGTCGCGGACCGTGGTGACCGCGCCGATCTTGCGGTTGCCCGCGACGCGCTTCAGGCTCTCGACCATCTCGCCGACCTTAACCGCGATGCTCGGGAAATTGATCGTACGGTCATGGCCGAGCGCGCCCGGCGCCAGCTCGTGCAAATGGATCAGCCCTTCGACCACGCGGCGATAGCCGAGCACCGGCATGCTGATCTCGGGCCCGACCGGCAGCTCGTAGTCGATCCCGGCGAGCGGCTCGCGGAAGACGCCGCTGGCGAACCCCGAGGCCGCCTTGTTGGGCTTGCCCGGCCGCACGATGACGGTCGGCAGGCGCGCGCCGCGACCATCGAAGAAGCCCTTGCGGGTGTAGTCGGTGACCAGCAGCTCGAGCACCGCCTTGGTCATGCCATAGGTCGTCTTCGGTGTCGGCTTGGTCTCGTCGGTCACGGTCTCGGGCAGGCGGTCGCCGCCAAACACCGCGATGCTCGAGGTGAACACCAGTCGGGCTGGGCGGGGCAGCGCGCGCGTCGCCTCGAACAGCGCGAGCCCGCCATGCAGGTTCACGTCGAGCGCCAGGTCGAAATCCAGCTCGGCGCCCGCCGAAACCACCGAGGCCAGGTGGAACACCGAGACACTCTCGCCGCTCACCAATGAGTGGAGCAATTTTGCGTCGGAGACGTCGCCGATTACGACTTCGACCCGCCCATCGAGCGCCTTCGGCAGGCTCGGCGGCCGCGCGACGTCGAACAGCACGATCTTATCGATCGGCTCCGGCCGGCCCGATGAGCCTGTCAGGGTTCCCCGCTCGATCAGGCGTTGCGCGAGCAGGAGCCCGATGAAACCCGTGCCGCCGGTGATGACGATCTTCATGCCGCGCCCCTGTCATTTGGGCGGCCACAATGAAGCGGCGGCCGAGCGGAGGCAAGGGTCCGGCGCGATTGATAATACTGGCGCGCGGCTTATGGTGTATCGAGCCCCGATTGCAGGAGGTTGCGTCATGCCGAACACTGTCGCGCTTGGTCCGAACGCCGGGCTGATCGGCGTCGCGGGCGGCCGCGCCCGGCTGGTCACGCCGGCGCTCGTGCTCGACCTCGAGGCGTTCGAGCACAACATCGCCGCCATGGCGGCGTTCGCGCGCGAGAAGGCGGTCGGCCTCAGGCCGCACGTCAAGACCCACAAATCGGTCGAGATCGCGCGGCGCCAGATCGCGGCCGGCGCGCGCGGCGTCTCGGCCGCGACGCTGGGCGAGGCGGCGGTCATGGTCGAGGGCGGCATTCCGGGCGTGCTGATCACCTCGCCGGTCGTGCCGGCGGCGAAGATCGACGCGCTGATCGCGCTCAACCGACGCGCCAGTGGTTTGATGGTGGTGGTCGATCATCCGGACAATCTCACGGCGCTCGAGACGGCGGCGCGGCATGCGGGCACGCGGCTTTGTGTCGTGATCGATGTCGATGTCGGGCTCAAGCGCACCGGCGTCGATTCGGTGCAAAGCGCGCTCGCCTTGGCGAAGACCGCGCTGGCCTCCGACGCCCTCGCGCTCGGCGGCGTGCAGGGCTATGCCGGCCATTTGCAGCATGTGATCGACTATGCCGAGCGCAAGCGCCTATCGAACGAGGCGTTGCGCCCGCTCGCGGTGCTTGCCGATCAACTGCGCGCCTGGGGCGTCAAGGATCCGATCGTCTCGGGCGCCGGCACCGGCACGTTCGACATCGACGCCGAGGCCGGTGTGCTGAACGAGCTTCAGGTCGGCTCCTATGTCTTCATGGACGTGCAGTATCATGACGACGTCGAGGCCGCGCGGGGTGGCTGGCGCTTCAAGCCGTCGCTGTTCGTCGCGGCCAGCGTGGTCAGCGCGAACCATGCGGGCCATGTGACGATCGATGCCGGTTTGAAATGCTTCGCGACCGACGGCCCGCTGCCGCGCGTGACGTGTGGCGCGCCGCCCGGCGCGAGCTACGCCTTCATGGGCGACGAGCACGGCAAACTGGTGTTCGCGAATGCGAGCGACCGTCTGGCGCTCGGCGCGGTGGTCGAGTGCTTCGTGCCGCACTGCGACCCGAGCGTCAATCTGCACGACGTCTATCACTGCGTGCGCGGCGACACGCTCGTCGACCTCTGGCCGATCGACGCGCGCGGTAGGCATTGATCTTCAACCTTGGCCAAGCCGCACGCGCGGCGAGCGGCGTTGACAGACGCCGGCCCGGCCCGCACCATCGCCGCCCATGACCAGCCGGCCAGTCTTCTTCTTCGTGCGCTACGGGCTCATTCTGCTCGCGCTCGTCATCGTGCTGATCCCGACGGTCTGGATGGGCACGATGGCGTTCAAGCCCTTCCCCGAATGGACCACGGCGACGGGCGATCTGACCTGGCTGCCCAAGGAGGCGACCTGGGGCAATTTCGAATACATCTTCACCGGCCAGACCGAGGACCTGCTGGTCACGCTCGACCGCACGGCGGAGCGGCCGATCCTGGCCAGCCTGCTCACCGCCGTGCTCGGCACCGCGATCGCGGTGATCGCCGGCACGCTCGGCGCCTATTCGGTCTCGCGCTTCAAGATCGGCAATAATCTGCCGCTCTCGGTCTTGCAGCTCCGGCTCTTCCCGCCGCTCGCCGTGATGATTCCGGTCATGATCATGTGGGCCTCGCTCGGCATGGTCGATACCTGGTGGGGTCTCTCGCTGATCTACGGCATCGTCACCCTGCCGTTCGCCTTCTGGCTGATGAAGACGTTCTTCGACGACGTGCCGATCGAGATCGAGGAGGCCGCGCTGGTCGAGGGTTGCAGCCGCTTCCGCGTGTTCTGGAAGGTCACGCTGCCGATGGTCAAGGCGGCGCTCGCCTCGACCTGCCTGTTCGTCTTTATTCTCAACTGGAGCGATTATCTGATCGCGCTGCTGTTGACGCGCAAGGATTGGGTGACGATCCCGGTCTATATGAACTCGCTCGCTTCGGCCATGGGCGGGCAGATGTATGGCTGCAAGGCGGCGCTCGGCCTGATCGCCGCGATCCCGCCCGTCGTCCTCGGCATCGCGATCCAGAAATATTTGGTGCGCGGCCTCACCTTCGGGGCGCTCAAGCAGTGACCGCGGGGCTCGCGCACGCTGGCGGCGGTTGGTTGCCTCGACCGCTGCGCGTCTTGTTCGCCGACGAAGTCAAGCGCCTCGGCTTTCTCATGTCGCTGCCGGCGCAATTGCTGCTGCTGTTCATCGTCGTTTTTCCGCTGCTGATGCAGATCTATGTGAGTCTGACTTATTGGGGCCCGCTCGACGGCGAGTCCTGGATCTACGCCTACAAATCGCTCAACCCCTTCGAGAACTATGGCGAGTTGTTCGCCGACGGCCGGTTCTGGGCGTCGATCGCGCGCACCATGCTGATCGTGGTGGTGAGCGTGCCGATCGAGTTCCTGCTTGGGCTCGGTCTGGCCACATTGTTCGTCGACCGCTTTCCGGGCCGGCGCATTTTCTATTCGATCCTCTTGACGCCGATGATGATCGTGCCGGCGGTCGCGGGTTATATGTTTTTCATGCTGTTTCAGAGCAACGGCCCGATCAACGATCTGCTCGGACGTCTGACCGGGCTTCAGGTCGACTTCGTCTGGCTCAGCGATCCCGATCTCGCCATCGTCGCGGTGATGATCGCCGACATCTGGCAATGGACGCCGCTGATGTTCCTGATCCTGCTCGCCGGCATGATGGGCGTGCCGGAGGATCAGCTCAAGGCCGCGACCCTTCTGGGCGCCAATTCCTGGCAGCGCTTCTGGCGCATCGTGCTGCCCAAGATGAAGATGGTCATGATCATCGCGGCGGTGATTCGCGTCGTCGAATGTTTCAAGATCTTCGATCTGCTCGCGGTGATGACCAAGGGCGGGCCGGGCGTCGAGACCGAGACGCTGTCCTATTACATTTACAAGCTGACCTTCGCCGATCTCGAATGGGCCTATGTCGCGGCGCTCGGCCTGTTCGTCTTGATCGCGTTGTCGCTGCTCGCCTGGGCCGCGCTGCTGCGCCTGCAAATCGCGCAGCGCCGCGCCGAAACACAGCCGGGAGCCTGAGCGTGGCCGCGATCCGTCTCAGCCATCTGACCAAGAAGTTCGGCGCCTTCACCGCGGTCGACGCGCTCGATCTCTTGATTCCCGACAAGGAATTCGTCGCGCTGCTGGGTCCCTCGGGCTGCGGCAAGACCACGACGATGAACATGATCGCCGGCATCGAGCAGGCGACCGAGGGGCAAATTCTGTTCGATGACCGCGACGTGCGGCGTCTGCCGCCCAACCAGCGCGATGTCGGCTTCGTGTTCCAGAACTACGCCATCTTCACGCACATGACGGTCTACGACAACCTCGCCTTCGGCCTCAGCGTGCGCAAGCTGGCGCGCGCCGAAATCGATCGGCGGGTGCGCGAAATGGCCGCGCTCATGCGGCTCGAAGACAGGCTCGAATGGCCGTCCTCCAAGCTCAGCGTGAACGAATTGCAGAAGGTCGCGATCGGCCGTTCCGCGATCACCGAGCCGGCGATCTTCCTGCTCGACGAGCCGCTCAGCAATCTCGACGCCGCGTTCCGCGCCTTCATGCGCACCGAGCTCAAGCATTTGCAGCACCAGTTTCAGCAGACCATGGTCTATGTCACGCACGATCAGATCGAGGCCATGAGCCTCGCCGATCGCATCGCGGTGATGAATCTGGGCGAGCTGCAGCAATATGGCACGCCGGCCGAGGTCTATAACCGGCCGCGCAACACCTTCGTCGCCAATTTCATGGGCAGCCCGAGCATGAATTTGCTGCCCTGCCGGCTGATCGCGGAGGCCGGCGCGCTTTGCTTCGGCTTTGGCGAGGCGGGTAGGCTCGACGCCGGTGGCGATGGCGCGATGCAACACCGGGCGCGTGCGGCGGCCGGCGCCGAGGTCATCTTCGGCGTCCGCCCGGAAGATCTCGAGATCGCGCCGCCCGACGGGCCGGGCGGGCTCAAGGGCGTGGTTAGCTTCGTCGAGCCGGTCGGCCCGCGCACCATCGTGCATCTCAAGCTCGCCGAGCAGACCGTGAAGGTCGCCAAGGAGAAGCGCTACAAGGTGAGCATCGGCGCGGCCGTGCGCGTGACGGCGCCGATGGCGAAATGCCATTTGTTCGACGCCGCCAGCGGCGAAGCGATCGGGCTGGGTTAGACGATGGCCAAGCTCGAGTTCATCGGCGTCAGCAAGTCGTATGGCCGGAACGTCGCGGTCAAGGACGTCGATCTCGTGATCGCCGACAACGAGTTCTTCTGCATTTTCGGCCCGCCGAGCTGCGGCAAGACGACGCTGCTGCGCCTCCTGCTCGGGCTCGTACAGCCCGATCAAGGTGAAATCCGCATCAATGACCAGCGTGTCAATGCGCTTGGGCCGAAGGAACGCAATCTGGCGATGGTGTTTCAGAACCTCGCGCTCTTTCCGCACATGACGGCGGGGCAGAACCTGGCGTTTCCGTTGGTCGAGCGAAAGATCGACAAGGCGGAGGTCGCGCGCCGCGTCGCCGCGGTCGCCGAGACGCTCCGCATCGGAAAGCTCTTGAAAAAACTACCGGCGCATCTCTCGGGCGGCGAGCGACAGCGCGTCGCGATCGGCCGGGCGTTGGTGCGTGAGCCGGCGGCATTCCTGATGGACGAGCCGATCGCGGCGCTCGATGCGCGCCTGCGCGAGGAAATGCGGGTCGAGCTCAAGCGCCTCCAGCGCGAGCTGAAGCACACGCTGGTCTACGTCACGCATGACCAGGAGGAGGCCATGTCGATCGCCGATCGCATGGCGATCCTCGAGGGCGGCATGATTCGTCAGGTCGGCACGCCGGACGAAATCTACAACCATCCGCAGAGCCGCTATGTCGCCGAGCTGATCGGCTCGCCGCCGATGAACTTCATCAAGGGCACGTTCGATCCGGCGGCGCGCCGCTTCCGTGCCGACACGTTCGGGTTCGAAACGACGATTGGCCTGAGTGCGCCGGGCGTCGCCGGCGGCGTGACAAGCTTCGCCATTCGGCCCGAAGACATCGTCATTCGCGAGGCGGCGGACCAGGGAAGCGGCGTCGTCGCCGAGGTCTACGAGATCGAGCCGCTCGGCGCCTATGCCATCGTCGACGTCAATATCGGCGAGACGATTCTCAAGGTCATGGTGCCGGGCCAGCCGAGCTATCAGCTACGCCAACCGATCAGGCTCGATTTCCCGGCCGGCAAATGCCACCTGTTCGACGGCGCCACTGGCGCGCTGATCGCCGGCGCGGCGTGAGCCTATCCATGCACCCCTCTCCCCTCGTGGGAGAAGGTGGCGAGCGAAGCGAGCGGGTGAGGGGGTGTTCAACCGAAACGGCTGGGCGCGCCTTCAAATCTTCTGCAGCAGCTGAATCAGGCTCGACGTGTCCCAGCGATTGCCGCCGCGCTGTTGGACATGGGCATAGAACTGATCGACCAGGGCAGTCAGCGGCAAGAGCGCCTTGTTGCGGTTGGACTCGGCCAGGCAGAGCCCGAGATCCTTCCGCATCCAATCGACCGCGAAGCCGAAATTGAATTCGCCCTTCAGCATGGTCTTGCCGCGATTCTCCATCTGCCAGCTCTGCGCCGCGCCCTTGGAGATCACCGCCAGCACCTTCTCGCCGTCGAGCCCGGCGCGCTGGGCGAAGTTCATGCCCTCGGCCAGGCCCTGCAACACGCCCGCGATGCAGATCTGGTTGACCATCTTGGTGAGCTGGCCCATGCCGGCATCGCCCATATGGGTGACCGCCTTGGCGAAACTCCAGATCACCGGCTCGGCGGTGGCGTAGGTCGCCGCGTCGCCACCGACCATGACAGTGAGCTGGCCGTTGACCGCGCCGGCCTGGCCGCCCGAGACCGGTGCGTCGAGAAAGCCGAGGCCGGCCTTCTTGGCCGCGGTGTCGAGCTCGCGCGCGACGTCGGCCGAGGCGGTGGTGTGGTCGACGAAGATCGCGCCCTGCTTCATGCCGGCGAAGGCGCCTTGATCGCCATAGGCAATGGCGCGCAAATCCTTGTCGGCGCCGACGCAGGCGAACACGATCTCGGCGCCCTTGGCGGCCTCGCGCGGCGTCGCGGCCGTGCTGCCGCCATGCTCGGCGGCCCATTGCCGGGCCTTCTCGGCATTGCGGTTATAGACCGTCACCATGTGGCCCTTTTTGACCAGATGGCCGGCCATCGGATAGCCCATCACGCCGAGCCCGAGAAAGGCGACGTGCCTCGCCTGAATGTCTGTCGCCATGATCCTGTCCCCCTCTGCGCCCGAAACGGCCGGGCATGATAGCCACGGCCGGCGGGCGGAACAACGAACCATGTTCGCCGCGCTGGCCTCAGGCCCGGGGCTTTGTGATAATCGCGCCAAGGTCACTCGAAGCGGGGGAGGCGGGCATGTCGGTCTTGGTACGCGGCGGCACGGTGGTCACGGCGGATGTCACGCTCCGCGCCGATGTCTATTGCGACGGCGGTACGATCAAGGCGATCGGCGATAAACTCGACGTGCCATCAGGCGCGCGCGTGATCGATGCCGGCGGTCTCTTGGTTATGCCGGGCGGCATCGACCCGCATACCCATATGCAGCTGCCCTTCATGAGCACGGTGACGAGCGAGGATTTCTATAGCGGCACCGCCGCGGCGCTCGCCGGCGGCACCACCATGATCATCGACTTCGTGATTCCCGATCCGAAGCAGTCTCTAATTGCGGCCTATGACACGTGGCGCGGCTGGGCCGAAAAGGCTGCGGCGGATTACAGCTTCCATGTCGCGATCACCTGGTGGAGCGACCAGGTACGCGACGAGATGGCGGTGCTGACGCGCGAGCGCGGCGTCAACAGCTTCAAGCATTTCATGGCCTACAAGGGCGCCATCATGGTGAGCGACGAAGAGATGCTGCAAAGCTTCCGTCGCTGCCGCGAGCTCGGCGCGATCGCCACCGTGCACGCCGAGAACGGCGAAATCGTCTATTATTTGCAGCAGGAATTGGCGCGCGCCGGCATTCGTGGCCCCGAGGGCCACCCGCTGTCGCGCCCGCCCGAGGTCGAGGGCGAGGCGGCCAATCGCGTCATCACGGTCGCGCACATTGCCGGGGCGCCGCTCTACATCGTGCACAATTCCTGCCGCGAGGCGGTCGAGGCGATCGCACGCGCGCGCGCCAACGGCCAGCGCGTCTATGGCGAAGTCCTCGCGGGCCATCTTCTGGTCGATGACTCGGTCTACCAGAATCCCGATTGGGCGTTCGCCGCCGCCCACGTCATGAGCCCGCCGTTCCGCGCGAAGGAGCATCAGGCCGTGCTCTGGCGCGCGCTACAGGCCGGCACGTTGCAGACCACCGCGACCGATCATTGCTGCTTCTGCGCGCCACAAAAAGCCGTGGGCAAGGACGATTTTTCCAAGATCCCGAACGGCACGGGCGGCATCGAGGATCGCATGGCGGTGCTCTGGCATCATGGCGTCGGCACCGGGCGCCTGACGCCGAACGAATTCGTGCGCGTGACCTCGACCAATGCGGCGCAGATTTTCAATCTCTATCCGCGCAAGGGCTCGGTCTCGGTCGGCGCCGATGCCGATCTGGTGCTGTGGGACCCGGCGGGCACGCGCACGATCTCGGCCAAGACCCACCACCAGAACATCGACTTCAATATTTTCGAGGGCATGACGGTGACCGGCGTGCCGCGCTACACGCTGAGCCAAGGCCGCGTCGCCTGGGCCGATGGCAAACTCGATGCGGTGCGCGGCGCCGGGCGCTATGTGCCCCGCCCGACCTTCCCGGCGGTCTTCAAGGCGCTCGACATCAGGGACAAGGCGCTCGCCCTGAAGCCGGTCGTGCGGCGGCAGGCGGCGGAGTAGCGCGCTATCGAATAACGTGGCTTGCGGTGGCGTTGGGTCGGTCCAAGAACCTTGGGGGAGGAGGATCAACGCCGGGAGGGAACCGTGATGATTTCCTGGACTTCCCGTCTCTGCCATCCGCAAGCCTGTTCTTAGATTACGCGGGCTGCGGGTGGGTTCGTTGATCTAGGTCAAGCGATGGCATTTTTTTCGCGATCCATTATCCGGCGGCATCTTCACTTGCGCCCGGCTGGTTCGGCGAGAGCCGCTCGACCGCGAAGCCGCCGGCTTCGAGCTTGGCGGTGACATGGGCGATGTGCGCTTCGTCGCGGGTTTCGAGCACGACCACGAGCCCGGCGGATTTGGCGGAGAATTGCGAGAAGGCGCGCTCGTGATAGACCTCGAGAATGTTGGCGTGAGCGGCGCCGATGATATGGGCGACCTGCCCCAACATGCCGGGACGGTCGGGGAGCTGAATCCGCAAGCGTGCCAGACGCCCGACGCGCGCCAGCCCGCGCATCACGATCGAGGCCAAGAGGCGCGGGTCGATATTGCCACCGCTCAGGATCAGCCCGACGCGTTGGCCGGCGAAGCGCCTCGGCTCGCTCAACAGGGCGGCGAGCGGCGCGGCGCCGGCGCCTTCGACCACGGTCTTTTCGATGTCGAGCAGGCTTAGGATCGCCTGCTCGATGGTGCCCTCGTCGACCAGGAGCACGTCCTCGACCAGCGCCTGAACGATCGGGCGGGTCAGCGTGCCCGGCGTCTTGACTGCGATGCCGTCGGCGACCGATTGGCCGCCGAGCGGGCGCGTGCCGCCGTGCAGCGCATTCCACATCGAGGGATAAGCAGCCGCCTGAACGCCATAGATTCGCGTGCGCGGCGCGCGCGCCTTGAGCGCTGTCGCAATGCCCGCGATCAACCCGCCGCCGCCGACCGGCACGACCACGGCATCGAGCGCGACGCCGCCCGCCAGCAGCTCGAGCCCGATCGTCCCTTGACCGGCGATGACCAGCTCGTCGTCATAGGGGTGGACGAAGGTGAGGCCCTTCGCCGCGGCGAGCCGGTGCGCGTGGTCCGCCGCGTCGTCGACCGTCTCGCCTTCGAGCACCACGGTCGCGCCGAGCACTTCGGTGCCGGTCACTTTCACGAAGGGCGTGCCCAGCGGCATCACGATGGTGGCCGGAATGCCGAGCCGGCCGGCGTGATAGGCAAGCCCTTGGGCATGATTGCCGGCCGACATCGCGATCACGCCGCTTTGCTTTACCTCCGGCCCGAGCGTGCTCAGTTTGTTGAGCGCGCCGCGATCCTTGAACGAGCCGGTGAATTGATGGTTCTCGAATTTGAGCCAGACCTCGGCGCCCGACAGTTTCGAAAGCGTTTGCGAGCGCAGGAACGGCGTCGGCGCGATCGCGCCGCGCAACACGATGGCCGCCGCTTCGATATCGGCGAGCGTGACGGTCACGGCGCGAGGCTCGAGATGCCCATGGCCGTGATGGCGTCGCGCGCGGCCGCGACGAAGCCTTCCATGTCGGCGGCGCGCACCTGGCCGATGCAGCCGACCCTGAAACTCTCGACGCCGGTCAGCTTGCCCGGGTAAATCAGAAAGCCGCGCCGGCCGAGCTCGTCGTAGAAGCGCTCGAAGCGGAAGGCCGGATCGGCCGGCATGCGGAAGGTCACGATGATCGGCGCCTGGAGCGTTTCCGCGAGCAAGGGCGCGGCGCCGAGCGCGGCCATGCCGCGAAGCAGGATCTGGCAATTCTCGCGATAGCGCGCGAAGCGCCCGGCCACGCCGCCTTCGGCGTCGAGCCCGTCGAGCGCGGCGTCGAGCGCCGCCAGCCCATGGGTCGGCGGCGTGAAGCGCCATTGCCCATTGGCCTCGAACCCCCGCCATTGCTCGTGCAGATCGAGGCTCAAACTATGGCATTTGCCGGCGCTTGCCTCGAGGCGCGCGCGGCTCACGAGCACGAGGCCGATGCCCGGCACGCCTTCCAGGCACTTGTTGGACGAGGCGATCAGGGCATCGATCGGGGTGCGCCTGAGGTCGATCGGGATCGCGCCGAAGCTGCTCATGGCATCGACGATCAAACCGCGCCCTTCGGCCGCGACCGTCGTGGCGATCGCTTCGAGCGGATTGAGAATGCCGCTGGTGGTTTCGCAATGGACCAGCACCACATCGGCGATGCTTGGGTCCGCCCTCAACCTTTGGCCCAGTTCGGCGGGGTCAGGCGGGGTGCTCTCCGCCGTCTCATAGCTGTCGCAAGGCCGCCCGATCAGGCGGCAGATGCGCTCGATGCGTTTGCCATAGGCGCCGTTGATCAGCACCAGGGTCTTGCGGGTCGCGTCGAGCAACGTGCCGAGCGTGGCCTCGACCGCGTAGGTGCCGCTGCCCTGAAGCGGCACGCCGACATGCGTGGCTTCGCCGCGCGCGAGCGCAACCACACGCTCGCGCACGCGCCGCGTCAAGGCGATGAAGGCGGCGTCGCGCGAGCCATAGTCGCGCTGCATGGCGGCGCGCGTCTCGAGTGCGGTGGTCAATGGTCCTGGCGTGAGCAGAAGCGGGCTAGGGGCTTTGCTCATCGGGGCAGTGCGACGCCGTGCGCGGCGAACGCCTCGGGCGTATCGAGATCGATCATCGCCGAGCGATCGGTGCATTCGAGCTCATAGACCGCTTCGGCGTGCTGCCCGATCAGATGGCGCGCGCCGACATCGCCCTCGAGCGCCATGAGCTCGGGGAAATAGCGCGCCGCCCACAGCACCGGATTGCCGCGTTTGCCTTGATAGGTCGGCACGCCGATCGCGCGGCCTTCGAGCGGGTTGAAGGCGCCGATCAGCCGATCGATCAGGGCGGGATCGGTGCGCGGCATGTCGCCCAGGCAGATCAGCGCGCCGTCAAGGCCCGTCGGCAGTTTTTCCAGCCCGGCGCGCACCGACGTGCTCATGCCTTGGGCGAACTCGGGATTGTGCACGACGCTGACCTCTCGCCCCGCGAGGGCGGTGCGCACCGCCGCCTCCTGATGGCCGGTCACCACCACCACGGGACGCGCCGTCGAGTGCAGCACGGCATCGACCACGCAGGTCACGAGCGGCTCGCCATTGACCGGCACCAGGAGTTTGTTGGCGCCGCCCATGCGGCGCGATTGGCCGGCGGCGAGCACGATCGCACCGATGCGTGGCGGACGGCCGCGCTCGACCGCCGGCTTGGGTATTGCCGGCTTGGGCGAGGCCTCGAGGCGCGGCAGCGGCCGGCTCGGGATTTCCATCAGGAGCCCGCCCGCGCCCATCGTCATGATGTCGTGGCGCGTCACGGGCACGTCGGCAATCAGGCGCTGGAGCACCCAATCGACGCCGTTCAGCTTGGGCGAACGCGCGCAACCGGGCAGGCCGAGCACGGGGGTCGTGTCGTGATGCGCGAGCAAGAGAAGATTGCCCGGATCGACCGGCATGCCGAAATGATCGATCGCGCCGCCCGCCGCGATGATGCCGGCCGGTACCGTGTCGCTGCGATCGGTGATCGCGGACGCGCCGGCGATCAAGACCATGGCGCAGCCTTCATCGAGCAGCGCGCGCAGCGCGGCCGCGACCGCCGCCGTCTCATGGGCGCAGCGCCGCTCCTGGCTCAGCTCGCAGCCAAGCGCGGCAAGCCGGGCGCGCGTCACCGAGGCGGTCGAATCGAGCACGTTCTCCTTGGTGCCGCGCAGCCGGGTCTGGATCAGGCCGACGGCCCGGCCGCGCAGTCGGGCGATGCGCAGCACCGGGCCGGCCTCGCGCGCGACCGCGATGCAGCGGTCGAGCAGTCCGCGCGGCGCCGAGAAGGGAATCACTTTGACCGTCGCGACCATTTGCTCGGCGTCGATCAGCTCATGGGGACGCAGCGTGCCGACCGTGATCGCCTCGTCGATCAGATTGATGCGATCGAGCCGCGCCTTGTCGACGATGACCAGGCCGCGCGCCTCGGCATACAGATTGCACCGGCCGGTAAAGGCCTTGCCGAGCGTGACTCCGTCGCCCTTGAGCGCGTTCGCGAGGCGAAGCGCCGCCTCGTCCTCGCCAATATCGTCGGCCTCGAGCGTCACGCCGGTCACCGCGCTCAATCCGGCGTCCTTGAGCCGTGCCACATCGGCCGCGCTCAGCACGTGGCCTTTTTTGAAGGCGCGGCCGGGCAGGCGAATGCTGTGCGCGAGAATCAGCCCGACCGATTCATCGACCGGAACCTCGGCGAACTTCACGCCGCCTGTTCCTTCGCGGCCGGCGTCGCGCGCCGCACTTGCGTGATCTGGGCGATGATCGAAATGGCGATCTCGGCCGGCGAGAGCGCGCCGATATCGAGCCCGACGGGCCCGCGAATGCGCGCGGTCTCGCGTTCGGTGAAGCCCTTGTCGTGCAGCCGTTGCAGGCGCTTCGCATGGGTCCGCGTGCTGCCGAGCGAGCCGATATAGAACGCCTCGCTCTTGAGCGCGACTTCGAGCGCGGGGTCGTCGATCTTGGGGTCGTGGGTCAGCGTGACGATCGCGGTGTGGCTGTCGGGCTTGATCTCGCGCAACGCATCGTCGGGCCACGCGGTCGAGACCGTGATATTTGGGAAGCGCGCGCTATGGGCGAAGGCGCGCCTCGGGTCGATCACGGTGACGCCATAGCCGGCGATCGCCGCCATCTCGGCCAGCGCCTGGGTGATGTGCACCGCGCCGACCACGACCAGTCGTTGCGGCGGATTGTGGACCTGAATGAACAGCGTGCGGCCGTCGCTCTCGATCGGGCCGCTTTGATCGTCGGCCAGCGCCTGGCGCGCCGCCGTCTCGACCGCGGCGCCGAACGCCTCGCCGAGGCTCGCGGCGTGCGGATAGATCAGCGCCTGCGCGCCGCCATCGAGCGCGGTGACGAGCGCGACCGGGCGCTTGGCGGCGCGGTCGGCGATCAATCGGTCGAGCAGCTCGCGCTTCATGACGGCCTCGCTTTATTCGACCCGCTCGACGAAGACGCGCACCTTGCCGCCGCAGGCAAGCCCGACTTCCCAGGCCTGCTCGTTGGAGACGCCGAATTCGAGCGTCCGGGGCGCGCCGCCGCGCATGACCTCCTTGGCCTCCTGGATCACAGCACCCTCGATGCAGCCGCCCGAAACCGAGCCGAGGAAAATGCCCTTGTCATCGACCACGAGCTGGCTGCCGACCGGGCGCGGCGAGGAGCCCCAGGTGGTCACGACGGTGGCGAGCGCGACCTGCCGCCCGCCCGCGCGCCACGCCGCCGCGGTGCCCAGAATGTCTTCCACGTCATTGGCCATCGGAATATCTCCTCAGGGCTGCGAGCAGGGGTCTGATGCTATCTAAGCACGCAAGGCTGCGCCTTCTAGTCCTCGCCGAAGCCGATCGCGGCGGCGAACAGCGGGTCGAGATGCTGGGTGCGCACCGCCTCGATGTCGTCATGATATTTGAGCACGACGCCGAGCGTCTCGGCCATCACCGCCTGGTCGATGCGCTCGCGGCCGAGCGCGAGCAACGCACTCGCCCAATCGATGGTCTCGGCGACACCCGGCGGCTTGAACAATTCCAGATGGCGCAAGGCCTGCACCGCGCCGACGACCTGGCGGCTCAGCAGCGTCGGCACGTCGGGAACGCGCGCCTTCAGAATCGCCAGCTCGCGCTCGGCCGCCGGGTAGTCGAGCCAATGATAGAGGCAGCGGCGCTTGAGCGCGTCATGCACCTCGCGCGTGCGGTTCGAGGTGATGAACACGATCGGCGGTTCCGTCACCTTGATCGTGCCGATCTCGGGAATCGTGACTTGGAAGTCCGAAAGGATTTCGAGCAGATAGGCCTCGAACGGCTCGTCGGCGCGGTCGAGCTCATCGATCAACAGCACGGGCGCGCCCTCTGGCGTCGGCTTGAGCGCCTGGAGCAAGGGCCGCGCGATCAGAAAACGTTCGGAGAAAATATCCTCGGCCAGCGCGCCGCGATCGCGGTCGCCAAGCGCCTCGGCCAGCCTGATCTCCATCATCTGGCGCGCATAGTTCCACTCATAGACCGCCGAGGCGACATCGAGGCCCTCATAGCATTGCAGCCGAATCAGCGGTCGGCCGAGCCGCGCCGCGACGACCTTGGCGAGCTCGGTCTTGCCGACGCCGGCCTCGCCTTCAAGGAACAAGGGCCGCTTGAGCTTGAACGAGACGAAAAGCGCGGTCGCCAGCGCGCGGTCGGCGATGTAGTCGCCGCCCGAAAGCATTTCGAGCGTGGCGTCGACGGAAATCGGGGTCAAAGGCATGGGTTGTCCGTATGGCTCAGGAGGCGTCGGCGAGGCAGGCAGCGAGGCCGTTCAGATCGTCGCGCGCGAAGCGGTGGCCTGATGACAGCTGAAGCGCGTCGTCCCGCACCTCGACCGCGTCGAATTCAGGCGCATCGAAGCCGAGCGCGAGAACCACATCGACCGGCCTCATTCGCGCGAGCAGGAAGGTGAGATCGGGTTCGCGTTCGCTGGGCCGGGCTTCGTGAATCACCGCGTAGCGCGCGGCCGAGATCACGGCGACGTCGCGCGCGCCGGCCGCGCGATGCCGGTGACTGTCCTTGCCCGGCCGGTCGAGTTCCAAGTCCGGCGCGACCCGGCTGAGCACCGAGACCGCGCGGCCCCGGCGCGCCAAGGCACCGATCAAAGCGGTGGCAAGCGCGTCGCGCGCCGCCTCATCCGCCGCCACCAATCGAACCACGCGCATCCTGGTTCAGAGCGCGAAGATAAGAATCAGGACGACCGCGACGACGATCAGCCCGCCAACCCAAATGGCGGTCGGGATGCCCGGCCGCGCCGCCGGCGCTGCCGGCTTCGGTGCGACGCCTTGAGGCGCCGATGCGGCCGGGCTTGCCGCCGCCGCCGTTTCGGCGACCGTCGGGGCTGAAGCTGGCGCGCCCGCCATGGCGCCGACCGTCGCGGCGAAGGCGCCGAAGAATTCCTCGGAGAGCTTCTTGACGGTCGAATCGATCAGGCGCGAGCCGATCTGGGCAAGCTTGCCGCCGACGCGGGCTTCGGCCTCGTAGCTCAAGACGGTGGCGTTCGGCCCATCCTCGACCAGCTTCACCTTGGCGCCGCCCGAGGCGAAGCCGGCAGCGCCGCCTTGGCCTTCGCCGGTGATCGTGTAGCCGTTCGGCGGGTCGAGGTCAGAGAGCGTGACGGCTCCCGAAAAGCTTGCCTTCACCGGGCCGATCCGCGTGGTGATCTTGGCGTTCATGTGGGTGTCGGAGGTCTTTTCGATCGAATCGCAGCCGGGCAGGCAAAGCTTCAGCACCTCGGGGTCGTTGAGCGCCTTCCAGACCGTGTTGCGGTCGGCCGGAATGCGGTGTTCGCCGGTGATCTTCATCATTGCTCCCTTGGTCGTGGCGCCACCCGAACCGAACGGCGGCGGCCAAACTACCGCACTTTAATCGTTTTTTGACCTTGGTCGCGCAAGTTTTCATGGCGCCGACCGGCGCCGGATCAATGCCGCCGACCGGCGCCGGATCAATGCCGCCGACCGGCGCCGCCGCAATATCGCCCAGAGGTCACATGAAGCCAGCCGTCGCCTCCAGCTTCGACGTCGCCGAATGGTTCATCCGGCAGTCCAAACGCGAACACGTGCATCTTTCGCCACTCAAGCTTCATCGCCTGATGTATCTGGCCCAGGCCGGCTACGCCAAGCGGACCGCCGGCGAGCCATTGTTGCCCTCGATGTTCGTGGCGAGCGAATTAGGCCCGATCGAGCCCAATCTCTACCGCGCCTTCGAGCACGGCACGCCCAAGGTCGCGGTGCGCGACCCTTCCGAACAGGTGCGCAACTTCCTTCTCCTGATCTGGCACAAATACGGCGACAAGCCGGTCGATGCGCTCAACCGTCTGATGAGCGCCGACCCGGCCTTCAAGAAGGCCGAGGCCGAAGGCATCGGCAGCGAGATCACGCTCGCGATGATGAAGGGCGGCGAGGAGACGGCCGAACCGGAAAAAACAGCTCCCTTGCGCTTCGTGCGCGGCAAGCGGGTTCAGCAATGGCTGCCGCCCGCCGCGCGCGCGCCGGGCGAGAGCGGCTGAGGTCGATCCAAGAAAGCCGTCCCTTGCCGGTCATGCGCCGTGGCGCCTTGGTCAATCGCCGCTCGACGCGCCTTTCGCCTTCATCTTTTCCAGCTGCTCCTTGAAGCGCTCGCAGGCGTCGCGCGTATCGATGCGCGCGGTGAAGCACACAAGGTCGAAGGGCAGCATCGCGCCGTCGAAGCTCGCCGCGTAGTCGGCCGGCTGGTCCTTGCCCGCCGTCACCTCGATCAAGGCGAGACTGACGCTGAGCGCATCCGGCTCGAAGCGCCGCAAATGATAGGGCACGCCGCGATCGTCTCGGCAATGCCCGCTGCCCGCGATCAGGACCGCGCCGTCCGGCGTCGCCGCGTCGATCATGGCTCGGGCCATCGCGGCGTCGCGCGCGCGCTGGCCAAGCGCCATCGCGCCGAGCGCCTCGCCCTCGACATAGCCGCAATGCGCTTGGCCGATCTCGCGCTCGAGCGAGGCTTGGAGCGCAGGCGGCAAAGGCGCATCGAGACCGAGCCGATCGATCAGCGCCCGATCCGCCGGCTGGCCGCGCGCCAGGGCGCGAACCGTGTTCGGGTCGAGATTGCCGGCGGCGAGTCTCAGGCCGGCGTCGAGCGCGACATCGGCGATCGGTTGATAGAGCGACCAGGGCGGCCAGCCCGCTTCCGCCCAGCCGAGAGCGCTCCCGAGACCGGCGGCATCGTTCGGCTGCGCGCGGAGGTGGCGCTCGAGCGCGTCGGCTTGGCTCGGCGCGATCATCTCGAACACGATCGCCGGTCGGCGCCCGGCCTCGACCAACGCGCCGATCAGCCGGGCCTGTAGGATATGATGGTCAGGGTTGTCGTGGGTCTCGCCGAGCAGCACATAGCGCGCGGCGGCCAGGCGCTTGATGACGGCGGCCTGGTCGACGAAGCGCCCGTCGGACGGCGTGACGAACCGACCGATCAGCGTGTGCTCGCGTCCATAAGGGCTCTGCCACTGATGCGCGAAGCGGTATGCCAAGCGCTCGCCGGCACGCTCGCAACCGGACGCGGCCACGAGCGCCGCGCCACCCGCGAGCGCAAGAGCGCGCCGGCGCGTGACGGCGGATCGGCTCACCCCGGCCGCGGGGTTCGGATCAATGCCCCGGCGCGCGCATGTCGGGCGGGATCACTCTACCGCGCTCGACGATGAGCTCGTCATCCAAATAGAGGGTGCAATCCTTCATCGGCAGATCGAGATGGCAGGCGGTGTCATTGTCGCCACCGAACTCGGTGTCGGGCCCGAGCGAGAACAGCACATTGCCATAATGCGCGCGTCCATCCATGCCGATGCCGGGCAGATCGACGCGCCATTCGCACTTCTCGTTGAGGCCCCAGCCGATGTGCGAGATCGCATAGGCGCGCGGGTCCTTGTAGGTCTCGATGAAGGCCTTGAGCGCGGGCGCATCCGGCCCTTTCATCTCGACCACGCGGCCGTCGCGAACCACGAACTCGATGCCCTCCTCGACGAAGCTCTTGAGCGGATAAATGATGTCCTTCGGCTGCATCACGACGCGGCCGTTGACCTGACCGTCCCGCGCCAGCGTCGCGAGGAAGCCGCCTGGCCAATGATCCCAGCGGCCCGGCGTATCGGTGTAGCCGTACTCGGTTAAAATCTCTTTGTCGCCGAGACCATAGGTCACGTCGGTGCCGGCATCGTTGACGAAGCGCAATGTCTTGGCGCGCTTCAGGCGTGCCTCGGCCGCCTCGACGCGCTGGCGTTGCGCCTTGGTCGGCGCGAGGCGCTTTAGAATCTCGATCGGCTCGACGACCAGGATCACGCGCGCGCCGGCCTTTTGCATTTCGATCTGCTCGCGCGAAAACAACAGCAGCATGTGATCGACCACGAGGTCGGCCTCTTTGCAGGTTGTCATGGCCTCGGGGTGACGCGACAGGCTGTTCTGCCCGATATGGGCGATGCGCTCGCTCGCGCTCATCGCCTTGGCGGCCGGCAGGTGCACGTTCTCGACATTGGCGCCGAGCTCGCGGCCGGCGGCGATGAAGCTCGCGGCATAATCCTGCAATTGATCGCCTTCGGAGAGCACCGCGACCTTGACGCCCGGCTTGACGCCGCAGAGCACCAACTCGCTCCGGAACAGATCATGCATCTCGCGTTCGGCGGCGGTCGTCATGGGGCGCTCCCTTGCTTCTGGATTTCCAGTGTATGAACCCTCCGAAGCGCACGGCAAGCGCCATATCGGGGCGCGTGTGCACTCGGGGCCGAAAAGAGTTGACGCGATCAACCCGTTCGACCATTTGCTTGATTGAGGCAAGGCAAAGAGAGGCGGTCCTATTTGGTGCGACGATTGGTCGAGGCGCCGGTCCGGGCGATCCGGGAATTTCTCGAACTCGAATCGGCCGGGGGGCTCTTGCTCGTCGCCATGGCGGCGGTCGCGCTGATCCTCAGCAATTCGCCGGCCGCGGATTTCTACGAACACGTCATCCATCTGCCGATCGCGGCCCATGCGGGCGGTGTCGGCCTCGAAAAGACCTTGGTCCATTGGGTCAATGACGGCCTGATGGTGGTGTTCTTTCTCTTGGTCGGGCTCGAGGTCAAGCGCGAGATCAAGGGCGGCGAATTGTCGAGCCGCGAGCAGGCGCTTCTGCCGGTCGCGGCGGCAATTGGCGGCATGGCGGTGCCGGCGCTGATCTATGCGTTCATCAACGCGGGCGATGAGATCGCCATGCGCGGCTGGGCGATCCCCGCCGCGACCGACATCGCCTTTTCGCTCGGCGTGATTTCGCTGCTCGGCCGGCGCGTGCCGGCCTCGCTCAAGATTTTCCTCACCGCGCTTGCGATCATCGACGATCTGGGCGCGATCATCATCATCGCGATCTTCTACACGGCCGAGCTTTCGTCGGTCTCGCTCGGCATCGCGGGCGCTTGCGTGCTGATTTTGATCGCGTTCAACTTGAGCGGCGTCACGCGCCTCGCGCCCTATGTCCTGGTCGGGCTTGTCCTCTGGTTCGCCGTGCTCGAATCGGGCGTGCACGCCACCTTGGCCGGCGTCGTGCTCGGCCTCTGCATCCCGCTCGACGCGCGGCGCGGCGCGGGCGACCGATCGCCGCTCCGCCGCATGGAGCACGCGCTCCATCCTTGGGTGGCCTTCATGATCTTGCCCTTGTTCGCCTTGCTCAATGCCGGGGTCAGTTTCGCGGGGGCGGACGCCAACGCGGTGTTCGGCGCCGTGCCGCTTGGCATCGCGCTTGGCCTCTTCCTCGGCAAACAGGTCGGTGTTTTCGTCTTGGCCGGGCTCTTGATCCGCCTGGGTATTTGCCGCATGCCGGAGGGCGCCAACTGGCGGCAGCTTTATGGCGTCGCGGTCTTGACCGGAATCGGTTTCACCATGAGCCTCTTTATCGGCGGCCTGGCGTTCGAGCCCGGCAGCCATGACAGCGACGTGCGCATCGGCGTCTTGATGGGCTCGATCGCCTCGGCCCTGGTCGGCTATGTGCTGCTGCGGAGCACGGGCGGACCAATTCCGGCTCACCGCACCTCAACCGCATAGGCCTCGACCGGCAACGCCTCCTTGATCAGCCCGCGCGTGGCCAAGAACGCCGCGAAGCGCTCATAGCGCGCGCGGTCGAGCGCCGCCGGACGCAGCGCGAAGCGGGGCAGGGTGTCGCGCCAGGCGCGCCGATTGAGCTCATCCTTGAGGTCGGGATTGGCCGAGGCGACCAGCGCATAGGCCTCGTCCGAATGATTGACCAGATATTGCACGCCGCGCTCGATGGCATCGAGGAAGCGGCGCATGAGCGCGGCGTCATAGCCGTCGCGCTTGGCGACGAAGATCAGCTCGTCATAGGCCGGCACGCCTTCTTCCTCGACATAGAAGGCGCGGCCCTTGCGGCCTTCGATCTCCAACTGGTTGAGCTCGAAATTCCGAAACGCGCCGATCACGGCATCGACCTGGCCCGAGAGCAGCGCCGGCGAGAGCGAGAAATTGATGTTGATCAGCGTGACGTCGTTCAGCGCGAGGCCGTGCTTCTCGAGCATGGCGCCGAGCAGCGCGTCCTCGAAGCCGCCGACCGAATAGCCGATGCGCCGGCCCTTGAGGTCGGCGATCGATTTGATCGGGCCGTCGGCCAGCGCGAGCAAGGTATTGAGCGGCGTCGCGATCAGCGTGCCGACGCGCACCAGCGGCAGGCCCTCCGCGACCTGGATATGAAGCTGCGGCTGATAGGAAACGGCAAGGTCGGCCTTGCCGGCGGCGACCAGCTTGGGCGGATCGTTCGGATCGGCCGGCGCGATGATCTCGACCTCGAGCCCGGCCTCGCTGAAATAGCCCTTTTCCTTGGCGACCAGGATCGGCGCGTGATCGGGGTTGACGAACCAGTCGAGGATGAGAACGAGCTTGGCCGGCGCGTCATCGGCGCGCGCCAGGATCGGGGCGCCGAATATCGCAAGGCCGAGAGCAACGACGATCAACGCGGCGCGACGTGTCGGCATGACGCTAGTCTCCTTGTTTGGCGGGCACGGTGGTGTCGGCGACCCAGGGCAGCGCGCGCCTCAGGCTGGCATCGACGGCGAAGTAAAGCGCGACGCCAATCACCGCGAGCGTGAGCAACGCGGCGAACATCAGGTCGATCTGCATGCGGCCATTGGCCTGCAACATCAAATAGCCGAGGCCCGCGCTCGAGCCGACCCATTCGCCGACCACCGCGCCGATCGGCGCGACCGCGGCGGCGACGCGCAGGCCCGAGGCGAGCGCGGGCAGAGCGGCCGGCGCGCGCAGATGCCAGAGCACGCGCCAGCGCTTCGCGCCCATGGTATGCGCGAGGTCGAGCCAGCCCGGCTCGGTGCGCCTGAGGCCATCGAAGAACGCGGTCGTGACCGGAAAGAAGATGATCAGCGCCGCCATCGCGATCTTGGAGCCGATGCCATAGCCGAACCACAGCACCAGGATCGGCGCGAGCGCGAAGACCGGCACGGCCTGCGAGGCGACCAGCACGGGCAACAACCATTGCCGCGCCGGGCGGAAATAGGCGAGGGCGAGCGCGGAGATGCAGCCAAGCGCGGCGCCGAGCACGAGGCCGAGCAGCATTTCGAGCACGGTGATACCGGCATGGCCAAGCAGACGCTCCCAATGCGCGCCGATCGCGCGCGCGACGCGGAGCGGGCCGGGCAGGATATAGGGCGGCAGCTCGGCAAGCGCCGCGACCACCGCCCAGAGCACGGCAAGTCCAACGAGGACGATCGGCAGGCGGAGCCACTTCATGGCGGATCGAGCGCTTCGGCGTCGCTCGCGAGCAAGGTGCGGAACAGGCGCGCCTCGGCTTCGAGCACATCGGCGTCGTCGGCCCGACGCGGGATCGCCGAGCGCGGCAACGTCGCCTCGATCAGCCGCGCGGGGCGCCCGGCCATGACCAGGACGCGCTGGCCGAGCCGGACCGCTTCGAGCGGATCGTGGGTCACCAGCACGATGGTGCGGCCGCGCAGCATCTCGACCGCGAGGTCCTGAAGCCTGAGCCGGGTCACCGCGTCGAGCGCGGAGAACGGCTCGTCCATCAAGACGACCGGCCGATCCTCGGCGAGCGTGCGGGCCAAGGCGACGCGCTGGCGCATGCCGCCCGAGAGCGTCGCCGGCCGATCGGCGAAGCGCGCACCGAGGCCGACGCGCTCTAAAAGGCGGCGCGAAGCGGCGCCATCGACGGCGGCCCCGCGCAGCCGCGCGCCGAGCCCGACATTGCCGAGCGCGCTCAACCAGGGCAGCAACAAATCCTGCTGCGCCATATAGGCGATGCGCCCGCTCAGCGGCGCGCCGTCGCTCGCCGCGACCCGGCCGGGCGGCAGCGGCGTCTCGAGCCCGGCGATCAGGCGCAGCAGGGTCGATTTGCCGACGCCGCTCGGGCCCAAGAGGCAGGTCCATTGTCCCGGCGCGAAGCTGACCGAGAGATCCGCGAACAGATCGCGGCCGGCATAGCTCAGCCGAGCGCTCGAAAGATCGATCCCAGGAGGGGCGCCGCGGCCAATCGCCGCATGGTTAAGATTCACGCTCTCGATTCCTACGCCGGCATGACCCGGGTCAGGTTCAAGGGGTCGCCGGCTTGCCGGCCTCTCAGCCCGAAATGGGCTCCCCCCGAGATGTCACAGATTATTCGCTGGGATCGCCCAGGATTCAAGGCTGCCGGCCGGCATTCGTTTACGAATAATTCACCCTCGAATAGGCATTCTTAACGCGAATGTTAGACCATCACAGAGCGGAGGGGGCTTATGCGGCTTCTCTTTGTGCCCCGGTCTGGTACGCGCCTTGACGCGGAATTCGGGGGCCACTTGTTTACTTTGTTTTTCGACAGCGCGGACATCGCCGCGCCCGTTCCAGACGGGCGTTGGATGCTCGGCGTCGATGGCGAGATCGTTTCGAGCTTTGGCAGCTTGAACCAGGCCAAGCACGCGGCGGAGCAATTCGCCACCGGTCTCAATCTGGGTCCTGGATCGGGCAGCCTGGAGCAGGTGATCGCCAATCGGATTTGAACCGGCGGAGCGGCCGCAGGACAAAGCCGCGCGCCAGCCTTGGGCGGAGAAGACTGCGATGGAAAAGGATGTTGCGCGCCACCTTATCGAAGCGCGCGCCAGGCTCGGTTTGACGCAAGATGAATTCGCGGCGCGCATTGGCGTCAGCCAGGGCGCCGTCTCGCGCTGGGAGAAGGGCCGCCATCGGCCCAACCCGGAGGTGATGATACGCTTGGGAGAGCTCTCCGGCGCGGCGCCTCCGGTGCTCAAGCTCAGTGGCGCCTCGCCCGCCGGCCCGTTGACGGTCGCCGGGCGACTCGGCGCGGGCCGCTCGCGCCTGCGCTTCCGCCCGATCGAGGAGCCGCGGCGACGCCTGAGCGATCTGGTGGAGGCGTCGATCGTCTGCGCGCGGCGCACCGGCAAGCATGACTTGGCGGGCGCGCTTCAGCCGATTCTCGAGCGTTGCCATGAGACCGATCGCCGTCATCCGCAGGGTCTCCGGGCCGATGACGCGACCTCTCACTGACCGCCTTCGATGCCCAACTGCCTGAGGGCGAGGTTGTGGCTGGGCGTCGCGCTGCTTCTATCCGGGGCGCTCACGGCACAGGCAAGTGCCGCCGAAGCGCCCTTGGCGACGATTCCGGTCACGATCGAAACCGCCAACGGAACCCGCGTTATTCAGGCCGAAGTTGCGTGCAAGCTTGAGGACCGGATGCGCGGTCTGATGGGCCGCGAGTCGCTGGCGCCCGATTCCGGCATGATCTTTTTCCTGCCCAAGCCCCGCCCCATGCGCATGTGGATGAAGGACACGCCGCTCGCGCTGGACCTCGTGTTTTTCGATAAAGATCGAAAAATCATACTTCTGGCGAGAAACGCTACACCGAATAGCGAGGCAATTGTCGAGTCGGGCGGCGCCGTCATTGGCGTGCTCGAGATCGCTGGCGGGCGGGCCACCGAGATCGGAATCTCCCCTGGCGACAGGCTCCTATATAGTTATCCTCAGGGCACCTGTGAATAGCGGGGATTATTCGATCCCGAATACGGGCCGCCCGGCGCGAATACACCATGAAGGTTTGTCGTGGCCGGTGGCCTTGCTTTCGCCGAGGCCGCGCGATAATACCAAGCCGCGATGAGCTTGGCCTAGCGGCTTGGCCGGCGCGGCCGCGCCGCGCGCGCCCGGCGCTTGAGGGAGCCTCGATGGTCGGCCACGATCTCGCGGCCTAAACCAAGTCAGGCGCGGACCGGGGTGTGGCGCAGTCTGGTAGCGCATCTGCTTTGGGAGCAGAGGGTCGCTGGTTCGAATCCAGTCACCCCGACCACCCACAAGGGCGAAGCGAGGCTCTTGATACCGAGCCCCGAGGCGAGGAGCGGAAGCGAGGCCATGGAGGTCAAGATCTATCAGCCGGCCAAGACGGCCATGCAGTCAGGCCGGGCCAAGACGCAGGATTGGGTGATCGAGTTCGTCTGCGACGAGCCGACGCCGATCGACGGCCTGATGGGCTGGACCGGCTCGCGCGATACGCGCAACCAGCTTCAGCTCCGCTTCGCGAGCAAGAACGAAGCGGTCGCCTATGCCCGCCGCCAGCGCTACAGCTATTCGGTCGAGGAACCGCATGGCCGCCTGGTGCGGCCGAAATCCTATGCCGAGAATTTCACGCGCCGCGACTGAACGCGCGAAACGGGCCGGCTCAGCAGCCCTTGTCCTTGTCGCACAGGCCGAAATAGACGCCGGCATTGCTGTAGGAGCGATCGGCCTCGGCCCACCAATCGCGCGCGACGCTGCCGCGCAACTCGCCCGGCACCGCCTTGTTGTTCTTCGGCGCATCGAGATAGGCCTGGGCGCGTTGGTCGCCATTGGCGGCCGCCTTGCCCCACCAGAATTTCGCCTTGGCGTCGTCCTGTTCGACGCCTTCGCCCCAGTGATACATGTTGCCGAGCACGCGCTGCGCGTCGACCTTGCCGGCCTCGGCGTGGGCGGTCATCACCTCGGGCGTGACCGCGGTGCCCACGCTCGAGAACGTATCGAGGTTCCGATAGCCGCTCTGCGAACAGGCGGCAAGGGCAAGGCCCGTGACCAATACGACACCAACGGCGATCGCGCGCATGCGGAAATCCCCCATCAAACGGCCGGCGACTCGACAATATCGCAAAGGTTGATCGATGGCCAGCCGAGGTAGGAGCGGGCCGTTTGGCGCCGGACCGGCGCGCGCTTGCCGGCTTCCGCCGCCAATGTGATAGTTGCGCCCAGGCGGCCGCGCGCCGCTTGTTCGCCGTTGACGGGCGCCCGTAGCTCAGCCGGATAGAGCATCAGCCTTCTAAGCTGAGGGTCGGAGGTTCGAGTCCTCCCGGGCGCGCCAAATTATGACTTACGGCGGGGTCAGCCGCTGGCGAACCGAACGCCGCGAAGGTCGCGATCAGAGCGTCAGCTTGTTGTTGGCGTCGAGCGCGGCCACCTTGTAGCACTCGGCGAGCGTCGGGTAGTTGAAAACCGTATCCATGAAATATTCGAGCCCGCCGCCGAGGCCGAGCACGGCCTGACCGATGTGAATGAGTTCGGTCGCGCCCGTGCCGATGACGTGGACGCCAAGCAGCTTGCGCGTCTCGGCGTGAAAAATCAGCTTCATCATGCCGGAATCATCGCCGAGAATTTGACCGCGGGCGATTTCGCGGTAGCGCGCGACGCCGGTTTCATAGGGAATCCCCGCCTTGGTCAGCGCATGCTCGGCTTGGCCGACCATCGAGATTTCCGGAATCGAATAGATGCCGATCGGAAAATGGCTCGACATCGATCCGGCGGGCGCATCGAAGGCGTGGCAGGCGGCGAGGCGCCCTTGTTCGGACGAGGTCGCGGCCAGGCTCGGATAGCCGATAATGTCGCCGGCGGCGAAGATGTGCGGCACCGCCGAGCGAAATGCCGAATCGACCTTGATTCGGCCGCGCTCATCGGCGTCGAGGCCGGCGAGTTCGAGGTTCAGTGTATCCGATGCGCCAACGCGGCCGGTGCAGGCGATCACCAGATCGCTCACCAGGCGTTTTCCGGATTCAAGGCGGACGAGCGCTTGGCGCGGTGGGCCGTCGCGGGTTTCGATTTCGGCAACTTTTTCGCCCAGACGAAACGTCACATTGCGCTTGCGCAATTGGTAAATGAGGTCATCGACGATCTCGAAGTCGAGAAATTCGAGCGGGCGATCGCGGCCGTCGATCAGCGTCACCTTGGCACCGAGCGCTGCGAACATCGAGGCGTATTCGATCCCGATGACGCCGCAGCCGATCACCGTGATGCTGCGTGGCAGCTCGCGCAGGCGAGGGATTTCGTCGCTGGTGATGACGCATGACATATCGCCGGCGAGGCCCGTCTGGCGGTGGGCGCGCGTGCCAACCGCGATCAGCAACTTATCCGCTGTCACCTCGCGCGTGCCGTTCGACGATTGCACGATGATCGAATGCGGGCCGCTGAAGCTGGCTTTGCCGGGGATGACATCGACGCCGTTGCGGAACAATTGGTCGCGCTGAATGCGCGATTCGGTTTGCACGATCGCGCTCACGCGCGATAACAGCTTCTCCGCCGTGGCGCGCTCCTCGGGCGCTCGGTGGCCATTGCCAATATGGGGCGCGCCGAATGCTTCCCGCGACCGGCCGAAGGACAACACGGCCTCGCGAAAGGTCTTGGAGGGGATTGTGCCGGTATGTAGACAAACCCCGCCGACTTCCACCTCGCATTCAACGATGGCGACGCGCTTGCGCAGTTTCGCGGCCTGGACCGCCGCCCGTTGACCGGCCGGACCGCTGCCGATCGCGACAAGATCAAACTCGTGCGCTTGATTCATGGCTCTACCGATGTGTTCCGGGTTTCGAACAGCCGATCTTAGGTGCCGATCCTTAACAACAAGGTGACGCGCGCCCGTGAACGTGGTTACCAAAACGTTGCACGGGTCGGCCTTGAGGCGGCCATCCAGTCTTCTGGATAAAACCACGGTGCCGCCGCCGCCGGATTGCCGGGTCCACGCCCACGGCTGTCCGGTTTGGTTCGCGTAGTCCGCGATCCATCTCCAATTCGTCGTCCCACGGCTTGGCCGGGGGACCCAGAATTACTGGAAACCCGCTTGTGCCGCCGCCCCTGGATACTCCGCCTGCGCGGAGTATGACGAAGGAAAATATCCAACTTGGCGCACTTCAGATCCGTGTCCCGCTCTCCTCCAATCGAACGGAGGGACGCGGCGGTTGCGGGCCTCACGGAAGATGCCGACACCTCAACCGGAGAGCCGTGGGTCAAGCCGGCAATGACGAGAAAGAGAAGGGGGGGACCGCGCCCCGCCGCCTAGGCGGCGAAAGCCAAGCGCGTCGTGCGCCCCTGCGCGCGCCCGAGCACGCGACGCGCGCGCCCGGCGCCTGAGGGCGTCACGATGATCGGTCACGATCATCGCGACTTAGTATTAGAATCCTTCGAGCACCACCTTGCCCTTGGCCTTGCCGCTTTCGATGAAGGCGTGGGCGCGCTTGAGGTTGGCCGCGTTGATCGCGCCATAACGCTCGCCGAGCGTGGTGCGCAGGCGCCCGGCATCGACCAGCGCCGCGACCTCGTCCAAGAGCGCCCCTTGCTGGGCGATGTCCGCCGTCTCGAACATCGAGCGCGTGAACATGAACTCCCAATGCAAGGACGCGCTCTTGCGCTTCAGGAGATTGACATCGATCGCCTTCGGGTCGTCGATCACGGCGATGCGCCCTTGCGGCTTCAACGCTTCGGCGAGCGCCGGGAAGTGCGTCTCAGTCTCGGTCAAGGCGGCGATGCAATCGACCTGCGGCGTGCCCAGCGCCTTCAATTGATCGCCGAGCGGCTTCGCATGGTCGATCACCTGATGCGCGCCGAGCGAGCGGCACCATGCGCTGGTCTCGGGCCGCGAGGCGGTCGCGATGATGTCGAGCGCGGTCAATTGACGCGCGAGCTGAATCAGGATCGAGCCGACGCCGCCGGCGCCACCGATGATGAGCAGGCTCTGGCCCTTGCCGCCATCGCGCGCCATGCCGAGCCGGTCGAACAGCAATTCCCACGCCGTGATCGTGGTGAGCGGCAGGGCCGCCGCCTCGGCATTGGAGAGGCTCTTCGGCTTGTGCCCGACGATACGCTCATCGACGGTTTGGTATTCGGCGTTCGAGCCCGGCCGCACCAGCGCGCCGGCGTAATAGACCTGATCGCCGGGCTTGAAGCGGCGCGCGCTTGCGCCGACCGCCTCGACCGTGCCGCACGCATCCCAGCCCAGAATGCGAGTTTCGCCGGCCGGCACCGGGAATTTGAGACGCACCTTCCAATCGACCGGGTTGACCGCGACCGCCGCGATCTTGACCAGCAGGTCGCGCGCGTCCGGCGCGGGCTTGGGCGCGTCGAAATCGACCAGCGCATTGGGATCGGTGATCGGCAGATTGGCGCGATGGCCGACGGCTTTCATGACCTAGCTTTCCTCATTCGTTCGAAGCCTTCCTCGAGATCGGCGATCAGGTCGGCCGGGTCTTCGAGCCCGGCATGGAAGCGGAGCATCGGATATTTCGGGTCCCAGCGCGACGGGTCGGCGCGCAACAGATGCGGCTCAGTCGGCACCACCAGGCTCTCATAGCCGCCCCAGGAATAGCCCATGCCGAACAGCTTGAGGCCATCCAGCATGGCGGCGACCGCGTCGCTCGAGACCGGCTTCAGCACCACGCCGAACAGGCCGCTGGCGCCCTTGAAGTCGCGCTTCCAGATCGCGTGACCGGGGTCGTCGGGCAGCGCGGGGTAGAGCACGCGATCGACCTCGGGGCGCGCTTTGAGCCAGAGCGCGAGTTCGGTCGCGACCTCCTGATGGCGCCGCAAGCGCACGCCGAGCGTGCGCAGGCCGCGCAACGCGAGATAGATGTCGTCGGGCCCGGCCGAGAAGCCGAGCTCCTCGAAGGCGTGGCGGATCGCGGGGTAGGTTTCCTCGGTGCCGGTGACCAGGCCGAGCATGGCGTCCGAATGGCCGACGACGTATTTCGTGCCGGCCTGGATCGAGACGTCGACGCCGTGCGCGAACGGATCGAAGAACAGCGGCGAGGCCCAGGTGTTGTCCATCAGCACCGCCAAGCCCGCCGCCTTGGCGACCTTGGCAAGCGCCGGCACGTCCTGCACCTCGAAGGTGAGCGAGCCCGGCGATTCGAGGAACAGCACGCGCGTGTTCGGCTTGATCAAGCGCGCGAGCTCATTCCGCGCGATCAAGGGATCGTAGAACGTGGCTGTGATGCCGAAACGCGCCGAGGTCTTCTCGGCGAACTGGCGCGAGGGCGAATAGGCGGAATCGACCATCAAGACATGATCGCCGGCTTTCAGGAACGCGAGCAGCGCGCAGACCACGGCGGCTTTTCCCGAGCCGACGATGACCGAGCGGTAGCCGCCCTCGATCTCCGCCACGGCCTCTTCCAGGGCGAACGTGGTCGGCGTGCCATAGCGGCCGTAAAAGACCTTGCCGGGCGCCCTGTTGCCCGGGTCCTTCAGCGCCTTCACGGTCGGGAACAGCACGGTCGAGGCGTGATAGACCGGCGGATTGACGATGCCGTGATGCGCGAACGGGTCGCGCCCGAGCACCGAAAGCTTGGTGTCGGGGCGGTAGGAGTCCTTTTTCGGATCGTCGCGCTCGGTCATCGACGGCGTGCGGCGTCCACGCAGGCGAGCGCCGCCATGTCGAGCATCGCGTCGGAATCGAGCCCGTGTTTGTGATAGAGGTCGGGGATGTCGCCCGATTCACCGAAGCGCGTCGCGCCGAGCGGGTAGGGCCTGAGGCCCGCGACCGAACCGAGCCAGGAGAGCGTGCTCGGATGACCATCGATCGCGGTGATCAACCCCGCGCCGTTGCCAAGCCGGCTCAGCAAATGCTCGGCATGAGAACGCGCGCTGGGATTACCGGTCGCGCGGGCGTGCAGCGCATCGAGCCAGCCATGATAAAGCCGGTCGGCGGAGGTGATCGCGAGCACGCCGAGGCCCGGGATTTCCTCGGCCAGCGCGGCGTGGGCCTCGAGCACCTCGGGCGCCAACGCCCCTGAATAGGCGATGGCCAAGCTCGCCTCCGGTCCCGGCTCGATCTGCCAATAGCCGCCGGCGATCACGTCCTCCGCCGATAGAGTTCGTTCGGGCTGCTCGATCGTGCGCGTCGAGAGCCGCATATAGAGCGAGCCGCCGTCCTCGGCCTGCATGTGGCCGAAGCCCCACTGCATGATCGCGGCGAGCTCATCGGCATAAGCGGGCTCAAAGAAGGTCACGCCGGGCTGGCCGAGGCCGATCAGCGGCTCGACCACCGATTGATGCGCGCCGCCCTCGGGCGCCAGCGTCAGGCCCGAGGGCGTGCCCGCCAGCATGAAGCGCGCGTCCTGATAGGCGGCGTAGTTGAGCGCGTCCAGCCCGCGCGCGATGAACGGGTCATAGACCGTGCCGACCGGCAGCAGGCGCGCGCCGAACAGCGAGCCCGAAAGCCCGAGCGCCGCCAGCATGAGGAACAGGTTGTTCTCCGCGATGCCGAGCTCGATGTGCTGGCCGTGCCGGCTCATCGCCCATTTCTGCATCGAGACGACCTTCTCGGAATGGAACACGTCCTCGCGGTCGGCGCGGTTGTAGATGCCGCGCTGATTGACCCAGCCGCCGAGATTGGTCGAGACGGTCACGTCGGGCGAGGTGGTGACGATGCGCTCGGCCAAGGGCCCGCCCTCGCGCCCGAGCTCGTTCAGAATTCGCCCGAAGGCCTCTTGCGTCGAGGCGCGCTTGGCGGCGCGAAAAGGCAGGCTCGCCGGCAGCGCGATCGGCTCGCTCGACAGCCGCCTCGTGCCCTCGCGCGTGAACGGCACGGCGGCGAGAAATCCCTTGAGCGCCGCCTCGTCCATGTCGAGCCCGGCGAAGCGCTCCCACTCCTGGCCCTCCGCGATGCCCATTTGATGCTTGAACGCGACCATCTGGTCCTGGTTCATCAGCCCGGCGTGATTGTCCTTGTGGCCGGCGAAGGGCAGGCCATAGCCCTTGATGGTGTAGACGATGAAGCAATGCGGCTTGTCGTCCTCGACCGCGTGGAAGGCTTCGAGCACGCTCTCCATGTCGTGGCCGGCGAGATTGGTCATCAGCGCCTGGAGCGCGTCGTCGTCCATCTCGGCGAGCAATGCCGGGACGCCGTTGATGTGGCCGAGATCGGCGCCGAGCCGCTCGCGCCAGGCCTTGCCGCCCTTGAAGGTGAGCGCCGAATAGAGCTCGTTCGAGCAATCGTCGATCCACTGGCGCAGCGCCTCGCCGCCGGGCCGGCGGAACGCGGCTTGTTGCAGCCGGCCGTGCTTCAGAATCACCACGCGCCAGCCGACCGTGTCGAAGAAATCCTTGATCTTCTGGAACAGCTTGTCGTTGACCACGCGATCGAGGCTCTGGCGGTTATAGTCGATCACCCACCAGAGATTGCGCACGTCGTGCTTCCAGCCTTCGAGCATCGCCTCGTAGACATTGCCCTCGTCGAGCTCGGCGTCGCCGATCAGCGCGACCATGCGGCCCAAGGGCCGTTCCGCCGGAATCAGCTTGTGGAAATGCAGATAGTCCTGCACCAGCGAGGCGAAGAGGGTGACGCCCACGCCCAGACCCACCGACCCGGTCGAGAAATCGACGTCGTCGGCGTCCTTGGTGCGCGACGGGTAGGACTGCGCGCCGCCGAGCGCGCGGAACCGCTCCAGCTTCTCGCGCGTCTGATTGCCGAGCAGATATTGGATGGCGTGGAACACCGGGCTGGCATGCGGCTTGACCGCGACGCGGTCCTCGGGCTTCAGCACGTCCAAATAGAGCGCGGTCATCACGGTCGCGATCGAGGCGCAGCTCGATTGGTGGCCGCCGACCTTCAGCCCGTCGCGCGGGGCGCGCACATGGTTCGCGTTGTGGATGGTCCAGGCGGCGAGCCAGAGCACCTTCTTCTCGAGCGCGCGCAGGCACGCCAGCCGCTCCGGCGTCGCGCCATGCCGCAATCCTGCCTGAACCATGACCTTTCTCCTGAACGACCCGCGCTACCGGCCGGAATCTATCACGCGTTTCCCCTCACCCGCGCCCCTCGGGCATTCGCCCAAGGGGCGCACCCTCTCCCACACGGGGAGAGGGTATCTCCGCGCGCCCCCCTTTAATCCCTCGCCCCTCCGTGGGAGAGGAAGGGGCCCATCGCGTCAGCGATGGGAAGGTGAGGGGGCGCAAGACCGCCCGATGGTTGGGTGAGGGGTATCCGAAGCGTCAGACTCCAACCGTTATCAACCCTACCAATACCGGCCCGACGCGCCGATCGCCACAACGATCAGGCCGAGATAAAGATTGATGTGGATGATCCGGCGGATGGCATCGAGCGCCGCGCCGGCCGCCTTGTGGTCCTTGGCGTCGAGCGCGTTCAGGAACCGCCGATAGGGCAGGCCAAGGAGGCCGAGGAAGAGAGCCACCATCACCCAGCCGCCGCCCTGCATGAGGTCGACATGGAGGCCGGCGCCCGCGAATCCGCCGAAGCCCTCGAACATCATCGCGTAGCCGGTGCCGAGCAGCACGACGATCGCCGCGCCGACGATCCAGAAGAAGCGCCGGAACGCGCGGCGCCAAAAACCTTGACGCTGGGGCGGCTCGAACGGCCCGACCGCCGGGCGCGCCACGTGATAGGCGAACACCATCCCGCCGACCCAGAGGACGGCGGCGAGGACATGGAGCGCGACGAGAACGGCCATCATGGGACGGGCCTATGGCCTCGCGGGCGGCTCAACTGGCCGCTGACCGGAGGATGCGACGCCTGAGAATAGGGCGGGGAGACAACGCCGGCAAGATTGGGGTACATTCGACGCCCGCCAGCATCAACGGAGCGTCAGCGCCATATATTGAAAATTCAACCGGTTACGTAAGGTGACAATAAATTAATGGACGCTTACGAATTTTCAGTTTCTATTTTGGGTATACTAGTGTGGCCGCTGGTTATACTTACATCTGTGTTTTTGTTTAGAAAACCTATTTCAGATATTGGAAAAAGACTAACGAAATTAACATACCGTGATCTTCGGGTTGATTTTGGTGAAACCCTGACGCGAGTAGAGCATGCCGTTTCCCAGGAAACAGCGGAAAAAGTCGGCTCCCCAGCAGTTGTTGTGGCCCCAGCTATCAGTGCGCGCGACCGCTTTGAACGCCTAGCAGAGATATCTCCAACTGCCGCCGTCGTAGAGACATGGATCGACGTCGAAAACATGCTGAACACAATGGCTCTCCATCACGGCTTGATTGACGAAAGGGTAAAATCATCATCGAAGTTAATAAAACTCATGGGTTCTGCGAAAGTAATTGATCATAGGACAGCGGCGATTCTCGATGACCTTCGCTCGTTGAGGAATGCTGCTGCTCATGGCGATGCAGGTCGAGATATCAGCACCAACGACGCGCTCAGATTTCGAGCGTTGTCCGACAACATGATCAGTATTCTGGCCTCCAGTGCGGATTAAGTTGTTCAAAGACCGGAGCGTTGCACCCCTTCAAGCCGGGTACTCTTGCAAGTATATCTTCTGCGCCCATCCACCAATATGACCGAAGTTTGCCGTGAAATGTGCGCCCGGTAGCTCGAGGGCCATGCCGCAGCGTTTCAAGACCAATCTCTAAATTGCTTGGGGTTAGAGTTGTCTGGCTCGGTCATGAAGGCGAGCAATTTCGTTTCGCCTGGAACGATAGGTTGGACAAAGCAGTGACTAACTCGGATGAGCCCAAGCAGCAGATTACTACTGTCATTTTCTTAGCGACCGCCGGCCGGATCACACCGTGAAAGGAATTCTTCAAGTTGACTGCATAGTACAATGTGCCATTCAGCTTGCGCCAGCTTGCGCCAACGGATGATCAAACTCCAGCCGTTTAGAGGTTTGAGTCATGGCCTTCAATGCGGGGAAA
>CAMDDO010000010.1 GCA_945892755.1 Rhizobium sp. Q54
AAGGGACTCGAGATCTGGCGCAAGACGACCGCCTGGGAACGCTCGAAGGTGATGCGGAAGGTCGCCGAGCTGCTGCGCGAGCGCAATGAATCCATCGCAAGGACTTTGACCCTCGAATCCGGCAAACCCATCGCCGAGTCTCGGCTGGAAGTTGGCGCCGCGGCCGATCAATTCGACTGGTTCGCCGACGAAGCGCGCCGCGTCTATGGCCAGACGATCGAGAGCCGAATCCCAAATGTGCGCAATTTTCTGCGCTATGAGCCGGTCGGCGTGGTCGCCGCCTTCACAGCCTGGAATTTCCCGGTCGTGCTGGTCGCGCGCAAGATTGCGCCCGCGCTCGCCGCCGGTTGCTCGATCATCGTCAAGCCGGCCGAGGACGATCCGGCCTCCGGCCTGGCGATCGTGCAGGCCTGCCATGACGCGGGCGTGCCGGCCGGCGTGGTCAATGCGGTTGTTGGCGATCCGCCCTTCATCTCGACCCATTTGCTCGCCTCGCCGATCACGCGGAAAGTCACGCTCACCGGCTCGATCCCAGTCGGCAAACAGCTTCTGAAACTCGCCGCCGACACGGTGAAGCGCGCCTCGATGGAGCTTGGTGGCCATGCCCCGTTCATCGTCTTCGAAGATGCCGACATCACCCACGCGGTCGAAATTGGCGTGAAGACCAAGTTCCGCAATAACGGCCAGGTCTGCGTTTCGCCGACCCGCTTCTTCGTGCATGAGAGCAAGGCCGAAGACTTCACCGCGCGTTTTGTCGCCGGTGTCAAGAAAATCAAAATCGGTAACGGCCTCGAAGCCGGCGTCGATGTCGGCCCGCTGATCAACAAGAAGCGGCTCGACTGGATCAATGATCTGGTTGAGGACTCGCGGCGCAGCGGCGGCAAGATCGAAACCGGCGGAAAGCGGCCGGCCGGCTTCAATAGCGGCTATTATTACGAGCCGACGGTGATCACCGGCTTGAAGGACGATAACAAGATCATGACCACCGAACCTTTCGGTCCGGTCGCCTTGATCACCACTTTCAAGGACTTCAACGAGGTCATGCGCCGCGCCAACCAACTGCCCTTCGGCCTGGCCTCCTATTGCTTCACCAAGTCGCTGAAAACCGCGAATGAGGCCTATGAGCAACTGGAAACCGGCATTGTCGGCGTCAACCACACGGCGATCGCGGCGGCCGAATTGCCCTTTGGCGGCATGAAGGAAAGCGGTCTCGGCCGCGAAGGCGGCTCGCTCGGCATCCATGATTACCTGGAGGCCAAATACGCGACGATGCTGATGAACTAGGACGGCTAACGGTCATTGCGTGATCACGGGCGGCGGTTTCCAACGATTCCGCCGCCCGATTTTTTCGATCGGTCGGCACATCGCGCATTTAGGGTTTGCCGGCTCCGCGCCCCTGCGCTTGAATGACCGTGAGTCAACAACGCGAATGGGAGACGGACTTCATGGCCAACAATGATCTTGCCTATATGGGCTTGCTCGAGCTTGGCTCGGCGCTCAAGGCACGCAAAGTCTCGTCGGCCGAGGCGACACGCGCCATGTTCGACCGCATCGGGGCGCTTGATTCGAAGCTATTCAGCTACTGCACGCTGATGCGCGAGACGGCCGAGGCCGAAGCGAAGCAGGCTGACGCAGAGATTGGTAAGGGCCAACACAAGGGCCCGCTTCATGGCGTGCCGATCGCGATCAAGGATCTGTGCGATGCCAAGGGCGTCGTCACGGCCGCCGGCATGCCACGGATCAATGGCAAGAATGTCGCGACCAAGGATTCGACCGTGGTGACGCGCTTTCGCGCGGCGGGCGCGGTCATCCTCGGCAAGCTGCAACTGACCGAGGGCGCCATCGCGCAGCATCACCCTGACGTCAAGGTGCCGGTTAACCCGCACAACGATAAATTCTGGAGCGGCGCGTCATCGAGCGGCTCGGGCGCGGCGACCGCCGCCGGCCTGTGCTACGGCTCGCTCGGCTCCGATACGGGCGGCTCGATCCGCCTTCCTTGCTTCGCGAACGGCGTTACCGGCATCAAGGCGAGCTGGGGCCGAGTCAGCAAAGCCGGTGTCGCGGCGCTCGCTTGGTCGCTCGACCATGTCGGCCCGATGGCGCGCAGCGCGGGCGATTGCGGCGCGATCCTCGGCGTGATCGCGGGCGTCGACCCTGAAGATCCGACGGCGCTTCGCGCGCCGGTGCCGGATTATTTGGCCGGGCTCGGTCAAGGCCTCAAGGGTGTGCGCATCGGTTTCGATGAGGCCTATGCGACCAACCTCGTCATACCGGCCATCACCAAGTCGATGCGCGAGGCGTTGGACGTGCTGCGCGCGGCCGGCGCCGAGATCAAGCCGATCAAGTTTCCCTCAACCGACGAGGTGCTTGAGGCTTGGTTCTCGATCTGCCCGCCCGAATGCGCCGCCGCCCATGAAACGACCTTTCCCTCGCGCTCGGCGGATTATGGCCCGGGCCTGACGGAGATGGCGGAGAACGGCCGCAAGACGACCGGCCTCGCCTATGCCAAGGCGCACAATGTGCGCATGAAGTTCCGCGGACAGTACGACGCGGTGTTCGACGATGTCGACGTCGTCGTTTCGCCCGCAGGCATGCGTTACACGCTCTCTCTCAAGGAGTTCGACAGTTTCGGCTCCAAGGAGAGCGACTGGCCCAATCTGATCCGCTTTACCGCACCGACCGATATGGCGGGCACGCCAACACTGCCTTTGCCATCCGGCATCGACCCCGATGGCGTGCCGTTCGGCTTTCAGCTCCTTGCACGTCATTTGAACGAGGCGGCGCTCGTGCGCGTCGGCGACGCCTATCAACGCGCGACCGACTGGCACAAGCGGCGTCCGAAAATGGCACCCTGAGCAGGCAAGGAGGACGCCTTCATGAGCGAGAAGCGTGATTGGCCGCAGCTTGAGCGCTGGGACCGCTCCTACTATTTGCACAGCACGCAAGCAGCGGCCGAACACGTGTTCTCCGCCGTCGATTCGATGGATGGCAATTACTTCACGCTGTCCGACGGCACGCGGTTGCTCGACTTCCAGAGCCAGCTGATCTCCGACAGCATGGGGCACCGCCATCCGGCGATCCATGGCGAACTCGCGCGCGCCATGGAGCGTTATGGCCATGTGCTGTTCGGCATGGCCAATGAGTATCGCGCGCGTGCCGCCAAGCTGATCATCGAGGATGTGCTCGGTCCGAATTCATGGGCCGGGCGCGTCCGCGTCTTCGCCTCGGGCACCGATGCGATCGAATGCGCGATCGCCATGGCCCGGCTCTATACCCGCCGCACGGTGATACTGACGCAGGCCCATTCGTTCCACGGCATGACCATGGGCTCGACCATGATGCGCGGTTATCGCAACAATCTGACGCCGCAAGGCGATTCCTCGGCGGTACAGGATGTGCCCGGCTTTCCGGCGCATGGCTATATTCCGATCCCGCCGCCCGAGCCGGAAGACTATGTCGCGAATGGCACACTGCCCTCGATCGTCGCGACCGAGCAAATCCTGCGTGCGGTTGGTCCGGAGAACGTCGCGGGCGTCATCACCGAACCGATGCTTGGCGGTGGCGGTACCTTTCCGCACAAGGACTACATGCCGGCGCTGATCGGCCTCGCACGCAAATACGGCATATTGTGGATCGATGACGAAGTGATCACCGGCTTCGGACGGCTTGGCGAATGGTTTGGCTATCAGCACTGGTCAGGCATCCAACCGGACATCCTAGCCGGCGGCAAAGGCGTCAACAGCTGCGCGCTGCCGGTCGGCGTGGTGATCGCGAGCAAGCCGATCGCCGACCATTTCGAGCAGGCGCGCTGGTGGAGCGGTTCGACCTGGGACGGCCATCCCTTGGTCTGCGCCACCATCGTCGGCAATCTCGAATACATGCTGGCCAACAACATCATTCAGCAGGTGCGCCAGCGCGGCGCCTATCTCAAGGAGCGGCTCGATAGCTTGAAGCCGAAGCACCCCTCGATCGGGCGAATCTCCGGTCGCGGTCTGTTTCTGGTGGTTGACCTGGTCAATGCCGAAGGCAAGCCGATCGTGCCGGAGGATCGCTTCAGCGCGTTCACCGGCGATTTGAGCGAGCATCCGAACGCGATCGTCTACAAGGAGACCGCAAAGCGCGGTGTCTTCCTGGGCGGCTTCACGCCCAACACGATCAAGCTCGGGCCGCCTTTTACGGTGACGCAGGACGACATCGACCTTGCGGTCGACGCGCTGGATGCCGCGCTTGACGTGATCGATGCCAAGTTCGTCAAGACGGGCGCCAAGTCGAAATCGAATTGAAGGCTACGGGCCGCTCGCCCGATGACGGCCACGCCACCCCGCGATCCGTCGCGAGATGCCATGGCGCTCCTTCGACGCGCGATCGAGTTGCACGGCGCCGGCAAATCCGCCGAGGCCGAGCGGACCTATCGGGCCGCGCTGGCGCTCGATGGCGGCAACGTCGATGCGCAGCGCAACTATGGTGTCCTCCTGCACAGCCTGGGCCGCTTTGCGGAAGCCGAGCAACAGGCGAGACGTGCCCTTGCCCTAAAGCCCGACGATGCCGAGGCCCAGCTAAACCTCGCGCTCGCCATGAGAAAACTCGGCCGGCCGCAAGACGCGCTCGAGGCCGTGCGTCGTTCGCTTGCATTGCGACCGAACAGTGCGACCGCCGAGCTCACGCTCGGGAATGCGCTGCAAGACCTCGATCAGAACGAGGCTGCGGAAGCCGCTCTGCATCGCGCGCTCGCCCTGCAACCCGATTTCGCTATCGCGCTCAACAATCTCGGCAACGCCCACATCCGGCGCGGCGCGGTCGACGAGGCAGTCGCCTATTATCGACGCGCCGTCGAGGTCGATCCCCTTTATACCGAAGCGCACTACAGCCTCGGGCTCGCTCTCCTGCTTCAGGGCGAGCTGGCCGAGGGCCTTGAAGAGTATGAGTGGCGCTGGCAGCGCGGCGGCCTCAAGCCGCACCGCTTCAGGGCGCCGCTCTGGACAACCGATGCCCCGTCCGCTGCCACGGTGCTGGTCTATTCGGAGCAAGGCATTGGCGACATCATCCAGTTCGCGCGCTACGTGCCTCTGTTGACGGCGCGCGGCCATCGCGTCCTGTTTGGGGTTCCGCCTGCCCTGGAACGCCTGTTCGCACACCTCGGCGGCGCAACCATTGTGCCGCCCGGCAAAGCCCTACCCTCATTCGACCGGCAGATCGCGTTGCTCAGCCTGCCGCGCGCCTTGGGCACCAGGATCGAAACCATCCCGGCTGACGTTCCTTACCTCGCGGCGCCGCCGAAGGTGGTTTCGCATTGGCGCACCCGGCTCGGCGGCGACGGCGGTGTCAAGGTCGGCCTGGTCTGGCGCGGCAGCACGACCTTCGCGACCGATCGCAAGCGCTCGATCGATCCGAGCCTGCTCGGGCCCCTCTTCGGCGTGCCCGGCGTGCGCCTGATCAGTCTCCAAAAAGAGCCGCGCGATCACGACCTCGCGGTGCTGCGTGGCTTTGGTCCGCTCGAACACATCGGCGCCGAGCTCGGCGACTTCGCCGACACGGCCGGCGCGCTCTTGGCGCTCGACCTCGTGGTCTCGGTCGACACCGCGGTTGCCCATCTTGCGGGCGCCCTCGGCCATCCGGTTTTGCTACTCCTGCCCTTCGCGCCTGACTGGCGCTGGCTCTTGGCGCGTGACGACAGCCCGTGGTACCCCAGCGCGCGCTTGTTTCGGCAACCCGCGCTCGACGACTGGCCGAGCGTCATCGCGCGCGTCGCGACAGCGCTACGAGAGAGCGCGACGGCTCAGCTTCGGTAGCGTCGCTCGAGCGCGTCCCAATTGGCCTTGGCCACGACACGCTGGCGCTCCTCGAACGAACCGATCCGATCGGCGACGCGATCGAGCTGCCCATCGGATTTGAGCGCGCCAAGCACCTCCTGCATGGCCTTGACCGCGGCCTGCAAGGCGGCATTGGCATAGATCACAAGACCGAAGCCCATGGCCGCAAGCTCGGATTGCGGCAGCACCGGCGTCTTTCCGCCGATCACCATGTTGGCGATCTGCGGCACACGCAGTGCGCGCGTAATGATCTCGAGTTCGTCGCGCGTGGCGGGTGCCTCAACGAAGGTCGCGTCGGCGCCAGCCGCGACATAGGCATTGGCGCGTGCCAAGGCGGCCTGCATGCCGCTGGCCGAGCGGGCATCGGTGCGTGCGATGATCAAGAAATCGCGCGATGAACGCGTATCCACCGCGGCTTTGACCTTGGCTATCATCTCTTCGGCAGAGATCACTTCATGGCCGGCGAAATGGCCGCAGCGTTTCGGAAACACCTGATCTTCGATCTGGATCGCGTTGGCACCGGCGCGCTCGAGCACGCGCACCGTGCGCACCATATTGACGGCGTTGCCAAAGCCGGTATCGGCATCGACCACCAGCGGCAGGGTGCAGATGTCGGCGATGCTTGCGACCGTATCGGCGAGCTCGCTCAGGGTGACGAGACCGATATCGGGCACGCCAAGCCGCGTGTTCGCGATCCCCGCGCCGCTGACATAGGCCACCTCAAAACCTAGATCGGCGATGATGCGAGCGGTCAGCGCGTTCGCCGCGCCGGGTGCCAAAACCGCGCGTCGCGCCTCAATCATGGCTTTGAGCTTGGCGCCGTTGCCTGGGGTTCCACTCGTCATGGACGCCTCACTCGACCAGGAGCGCCGCGCGGATCGGATCGACCGCCGGCAAGGGGGTCAGAAGCCGCGCGGGAAATTCGACGCGGCCGGTCATCAGCCGCCGCGCGGTACGAAACACCGTCACCGTGCCGGCGCGCGGTGTTCCATCCTCGATGCCGACTGACGCATCGACCGGCAGCACGCCCGAGGGATGCCCGATCCGAATCGGATCGCCCGCCGATCGGCTCCTTCGGCACGCCGCGTGTACGACCGTGCCGTCAATTCGCGCCGCGACCGCGGCGCACATCGCACCGGTCAACGGGATTGCGTTGTGTGGCGCGCCCATCGAGATCATGCGCACGACGACATCGACCGCTGTCATATCGAGCATCCGGCCATCGAGCAGACGCGACGAAACGGGCGGCGCCACAAGCGCGACCTTTGGGCTCGCTCGCGAGCGCTCGGTCGCTTCCTCTGGCGTGCGCGCGAGGCCCATCATCACCGCCGCCGCACCACGGATCGCTTCAAGCGCACCCAGCAGCGCGGCATTGGCGCGCAATTGCTCGGGGAGCGCGATGCCACTTGAGCCAAGCGCCGTGGCCTCGACGAAGACGACCGGATTCGTGGCATCGACCAGCGAGCCCGCCACTTTGCGCCCGTCGGGCAAACTATACTGGTCGACCGGCCGTCCCGTCGGCAATAAACGGCCCGACACGGCGCCGCCGGGATCGACGAAGTCGAGCCGGATGGCCGAGCCAGAGCCAGACACCCCATCGATCGCGAAGTCACCATCGACCGCCGCCGCGCCGCCGCGGACCTCGAGATGGCAAATCACGCGCTTCTGGGTGTTGGTGTTGAACATGCGGATGGAGACGGAACCATCGGCCGCGGTAACGAGGCCCTCGTTCACCGCGAATGCGCCGACCGCCGACGACAAATTGCCGCAGTTCGAGCGATAATCGACCAAGGCCATGTCGACCGCGACCTGGCCAAAGGTGTAGTCGATATCGCAATCCACCCGCGTCGACGGTTCGACGATCATGACCTTCGATAGTGACGAGATGCCGCCACCCATGCCATCGAGCTGACGGCCATAGGGATCGGGACTGCCGAGCGCCGCGCAGAACACCGCATCCCACAGCGCACGTTGCGGGGGCAGGTTGCTGCGATGAAAAAACAGGCCCTTGCTCGAACCGCCACGCATGAAGATCGTCGGCAGGCTGATTTGATCCACCCGTGCGTCTTCCAGTTTCACGCGGCGCGCGCGGCTTTGGCGCGATCGGCCGCGTGCAGGCCGGCGGCGCGGCCGAATACCGCGCCGCGCAGCACCGAGGTCGCACCGGTGTAGGTGCCATAATAGAGGCCGATCACCTCGCCGCCGGCGTAGAGACCTGGAATCGGCATGCCGTCGCCATCGAGCACTTGTGCGTCGCGGTCAACCTTGATGCCGCCGAACGTGAAGCAATTGCCACACACGATCGGCAGGGCGAGATAGGGCGCGCGGTCAAGCGGCCGTGCCCAGTTGGATTTCGGTGGCGTCAACCCGAACGTCATCAGGCCGTCGACGGCGAGCGGCTGGAACTGCGCCTGACCGGTGCAGGCTGCGTTATAGGCCGCGATGGTGCGCCCGAGGGCGCTGCCGTCGATGCCCAGCTTCGCCGCCAGGGCTTCGATGCTATCAGCAGCGATCGGCGGCTGGTCCGAGCGCACCGCCTTCTTCCAGTTCGGCACGTCATGGATCTTGGAATCGAGGATTAGCCATGCGATGCCCTCGGGCTGCTTCAAAATACGTCGGGTGATCGCCTCATAGGTCGCGTCGACCGTCGCCGGCGCCTCGTCAAGAAAGCGCGCGCCCTGCTTGTTCACCAATATGCCGTAGTTGAAGACCATGATCACCGGCTCGGGCATGCCGGAACGCGGGTCGATCGGCTCGGCGTGAAACGCGCCATAGTCGCCCGCCGGACAAGCGCCCGCGTCGAGCGCCATACGGATGCCTTCGCCCTTGTTGTAATAGCCGCCGCGCGCCACCGGTCGGATATAGCGCGCACCAGGTCCGATATAGCGCGCCAACATCTCCGGATTGCCTTCGAAACCACCGGACGCAAGCACGACCGAAGCGGCGTGGAACGCCCGCGAGCGGCCGCTCGGCTCGCGCGCCTCGACGCCGATGACCGCGCCGCCGTCATCGCGGATTAGCGCGCGCGCCGAGGTTTCGTAGAACATCTCAACGCCGTTGATCTCGGCCCAACCGGCGAGGGCCTCGACCAGCGCGAGCCCACCGCCGATCGGAGCGATGCGTGTCGTGCAGGTCGTGATAAAATAATTTGGCAGGAAATCAAATTTGAGGCCGAACGATTTGAGCCATTTCAGCGTCGGGCCGGCGCGATCGGCAAAACTGGCGATCAGTTCGGGGTCGGTGAAGCCGAGCGCCTTGACGATGGACGGCCAGGTCTCATAGGCGTTGCCCGCCTCGCGGACCAAAGATGGATCGAGATAGTGGCCGGCGTTGGCGGCCAAGTGCTCCTCGAAATCGTCGGCAACCTCGTCCTCGCTTTTCATACGCATGAAAGCCTCGGTCCAACGCGTATTGCCGCCGCGTTCCTCGCGCGTCGCGCGTTCAAGCAGCGCGACACGTGCGCCCGCTTGTCGAGCCGAAACCGCGGCCGACAGCCCCGCAATGCCGCAGCCCACGACCACCAAATCATATCGTTCAGCGCTTGCCGCCATGCCACGTTTTCCCGCCCAGCTTCATCGACAGACGGCTACATTGATGCTTAGGTCTCACGGGGGTCAACCCCTGGAACGCTGATCGATCGCACATGAACCCCCACGGCATCGGCCAATCGGTACGTCGCATCGAGGACGAGCGCTTCGTGCGCGGTCTCGGGCGCTATGTCGAGGACATCTGCTTGGCGGGCGAGCTGCGCGGTGCGGTGCTCCGCTCGCCGCACGCCCATGCCCGGCTGGTCTCGATCGACGTCCAGGCCGCGCTTCGCGCGCCGGGCGTGCTCGGCGTCCTGAGCGCGGACGATTTCGCGCACGACCGGATTGGCCCAATGCCTTGCGCCGGAATGGCACTCGGCATGATCGGCGTCGATGGTGGCAGCCCGATCATGCCCGCCCGCTATCCCTTAGCGCGCGGCACCGTTCGTCATGTCGGCGAACCGATCACGTTCGTGGTCGCCGAGACCGACGCCATGGCGCGTGACGCGGCCGAGATGATCGCGGTCGACTATGCGCCACTCGATGCCTTGGTCTCGGCCGAGGCGGCCGGTATGGCCGGCGCACCGCTTCTCTGGCCCGAGGCGCCGCGCAATCTCTGCCTCGCCTGGGCAGCCGGCGACGCACGCCAAACCGAGGCCGCGTTCGCACAGGCGGCGCATGTCGCACGCCTCACCACCCTGAATAGCCGCCTGATTCCGACGCCGATAGAGACCCGCTCGGCGATCGGCGCGTTCGATCCCGGCGATGGACGCTACACTTTGTGGAGCCAGACCCAGGGCGGCCACCTGCTGCGTCGGCTCCTCGCTGAAAACGTCTTCGGCGTGCAGGAGAACCGAATCCGCGTCATCACGCCCGATGTCGGCGGCAGCTTCGGGATGAAGATGTATCTCTATCCGGAGCAAGCGCTGGTGCTTTGGGCCGCACGCCGATTCGGCCGACCCGTGAAATGGGTCGCCGAGCGCGGCGAGAGCTTCCTGGCCGATAGCCATGGCCGCGACCAGCTCATGACTGGCGAGCTCGCGCTTGATCACGAGGGACGCATGCTCGCGCTTCGGGTGCAGACCGAGGCCAACATGGGCGCGTTTCTTTCGACGCTCGCGCCGGTCATCCCGACCGTCGGCGGCACGCGCGGTCTGACCGGCGTCTACGACATTCCGGCTGCGCACGTGCGGGTCAATTTGCGCTTTACCAATACCGCGCCGGTCGACGCCTATCGCGGCGCCGGCCGGCCAGAGGCGGCCTTCTTGATCGAGCGCCTGGTCGAGCTTGCCGCCCGAGAAACTGGGCGCGACCCGATCGCCCTCCGCCGGCTCAACATGGCACGCATCGGGGCGGCCCCCTACCGCACCGCGCTGGGCATGAGCATCGACAGTGGAGATTTCGTGCGAAATCTCGATGAAGCTATACAAGCTGCTGATTTATCTAATTTTACCAAAAGGCGTACGGCTGCCAGAGCACGCGGGCGCTATGCCGGAATCGGGCTCTCGACCTATATGGAGCCGTGCGGCGGTGGACGCGATCAACTCGCGGAAATCCGCTTCGATCCCTCCGGCTCGGTCACCGTCCTGATCGGCTCGCAATCAAATGGCCAGGGCCATGAAACCGCCTATGCGCAGATCGTCGCCGAGGGCTTGGGCCTGCCCTTGGACTCGATTCGCGTTGTCCAGGGCGATACCGATGCGGTGCCGTTCGGTCGTGGCACAAGCGGTTCGCGTTCGCTGCCGATCGGCGGCAACGCATTGGCGCTCGCCGCCAATAAAGTACGCGACAAGGCTCGCAAAATCGCCGCGCACCTGTTGGAGGCGGCGGAAGCTGATATCGAGCTCGAGGCCGGCCGCTTTCGCGTCATCGGAACCGACCGCGCGGTGTCGTTTCCCCAGGTCGTCGAGGCTGCCTTCGAACCGGCCCGCCTGCCGACGGGCCTCGAGCCGGGGCTGCATGAGCGCGTCCATCACCATCAGGGCGCGGTCACCTTTCCCAATGGGTGCCATGTTTGCGAGGTCGAGGTCGACGGAGAGACCGGCCACGCCTTAATCGTGCGCTACACCGTCCTCGATGATTTCGGCCGATTGATCAATCCTCTGCTGGTTACCGGCCAGGTTCATGGCGGCGTCGCACAGGGCATCGGCCAGGCGCTCCTCGAACAGGGGGTCTACGATTCCGAATCCGGCCAATTGCTCACCGGGTCGCTGATGGACTACGCCCTGCCGCGCGCCACCGATCTGCCGGTCTTCTCGGTCGCCTATAACGAGGTGCCGTGCCGATCCAACGCGCTCGGCGTCAAAGGCTGCGGCGAGGCCGGCGCGATCGCGGCGCCCGCCGCGGTGATCAACGCGCTGGTCGATGCGCTTGCCGAATTCGGCGTGCGCCACATCGAAATGCCTGCGACGCCCGAGAAACTCTGGCGGCTGATCCACAAGCCAGGCGCATGAGCACCGCCAAGGACCGCGTTTTTGGTTCCATCGCCCGGGCCTGTTCGGCAAGATTGTAGGACGAACCTTCAAATTTGACGCCAGGAGGTCCCCATGAAGGCGGCTGTATTCCACGGCCTCGGCAAGCCGCTCGCCATCGAAACCGTGCCCGATCCGATTTGCGGGCCGGGCGATGTGCTGATGCGGATCAATTATTGCGGCATTTGCGGCTCGGATTTGCATGCGACGCAGGAGGGTGTCTTCGTGGTGCCCGACGGCACCATTCTCGGCCATGAGGTCGCAGCCGAGGTGGTCGAGGTCGGGCGCGACGCCAAGGGCCTGTTCAAGATCGGCCAACGCGTCACCACCGTGCCGATCAACGCCTGCCCGAATTGTTCGCGCACCTGCCGGCTCGGCCTTGGCATCCACTGCCCGAGCAATCAGATCACCGGCTTTGGCATTCCAGGCGCCTATGCCGAGTATTTGCGCGCCGATGCCAATCACGTACTCGCGCTGCCGAACGAGGTGAGTGATGAAAACGCCGCGATGGTCGAGCCGCTCGCGGTCGGCTTCCACGCGGTCGATCGCTCGGGGCTAAAGGCCGGGGCCAATGTGCTGGTGCTCGGCGCCGGACCGATCGGACTGTCGACCGCGCTCTTTGCCTATTTTGCCGGCGCGCGGCGTGTGGTGGTAAGCGAACTCGCGCCAGATCGACGCAAGCGCGCGCTCAAATTCGGCGCGACCCACGTGATCGACCCCGGTATGGGCGAGGTCAAGGACCAATTCGCCGAGATTGCCGGCGGGCCGCCTGATATCATCTTTGAGTGCGTCGGCGTGAAGGGATTGATCCAGCATTGCATCAACATGCTGCCGCCTTTTGGCAAGGCGGTCGTGGTCGGCGTCTGCATGCAGCCCGACACCATCGTGCCGATCTCGGGCATTCTGAAAGAAGCCGCGTTGCAGTTCGTGCTCGGCTATAGCAAGCGCGACTTTGAGGTGGTGATCGACTTTCTCGCCGCCGGCCGCATCGACCCAAAACCCATGCTCACCGAGGTGGTCGATTTCGCCAAGCTACCGGCCGCCTTCGAAGCGCTCAGAAAGCCGACCCAACAGTGCAAAGTCATGCTCAAGCCCCATTGAGGAAAGCTCCGATGTCAAAGCGTTTGGACGGCAAGATTGCTCTCATCACCGGCGCCGGTACCGGCGTCGGCCGCGCGTGCATGGCGATTTTCGGGCGCGAGGGCGCGACTGTGATCGGCGTATCGCGGACTCAGAAGAACCTCGACGAGACGTTGGCGCTCGTGAAGAAGGCCGGCGGGAAGGGCATGGTGGTCGCGGCCGATTTGTCCAAGGTTGAAGGGGCCGAGAGCGCGATCAATAAGACCTTGGACGCCCATGGCCGGATCGACGTGCTCGTGAACGCCGCGGGCGTCGGCTATAGCTGGTTGGAGAAAAGCCCCGGCTCGATGAACGACATCGTCAACACCACGCCCGAGAAATGGCACGAGGTGATGGCGCTCAACCTCGATTCCTGCTTCTACATGTGCCGCGGCGTCGTGCCGATCATGCAGAAACAAAAGAAGGGCGCGATCGTCAATGTCGCCAGCATTTCGGGCTTTCAGGGCCTGCCGGTCGCGCACACCTATACCGCGGCCAAGGGCGGCATGATCAATCTGACGCGCTCGCTTTGCGTCTCCTATGCGATGGATGGCATTCGCTCCAATTGCATCGCGCCGGGATTCATCGCGACGCCGATGGTTCAATCGGTCCTGCACCTGTTTGACGACAAGGCGATGGCCGACCGGCTAACGCCGATGCAGCGGCCCGGCACGCCGGACGAGATGGCCTATGGTTGCCTCTACCTCGCCTCCGACGAAGCGAGCTATTGCAACGGCACCGTGCTCGTGATCGACGGCGGCACCACGGCGCGGCAATAGGAAAGGCGATCTCGCGATGAAAGCCGCGCTGTGCACCGTGCCGGGGCGGCTCGAGGACGTCGCCCTGAGCGATGCCGACGAGCCCACCTGCCCCACCGATGGCCTGCTCGTGCGCGTTCATGCCGCCGGCGTCAATTTCCCCGACGTGCTGCTGGTGCGCGGCCAATACCAGGAGAAGCCCGCTTTGCCGTTCGCGCCCGGCTTGGAGCTCGCCGGCGTGGTGGAGGCGATCGGCCCGACCGTCTCCGACTTCATGATTGGCGACCACGTCATGGCGGTGGTGCCGCATGGCGGCTTCGCCGAGCTTTGCGCGGTCGATGCCAAGCAAGCGTATAAACTGCCGCGCCATGTTCCCTTCGACCATGCGGCGGTTCTGCCCGTAACCTACGGCACGACCTATCACGCCTTCGTGCAACGCGCACGGCTCAAGTCTGGTGAGACGTTATTGGTATTGGGCGCAGGGGGAGGTGTTGGACTTGCCGCGGTCGAGCTTGGGCGCAAATTCGGCGCGCGTGTGATCGCCGAGGCGAGCACCGTCGAGAAGCGCGAGGCCGCTCGGGCCGCCGGCGCTCACGAGACGATCGATCAAGCCACCAATGGGTTGGTCGACCGGGTCAAAGCACTGACCGGTGGCAAGGGAGTCGATGTGATCTTCGATCCCGTGGGCGGCGATTTGTTCGATCAATCGATGCGCTGCGTCGCGCCGGAGGCGCGCGTTCTCGTCATCGGCTTCGCCAGCGGCCGCATTGGCGAGGTCAAGGCCAACCGGCTCTTGCTCAAGGAGTGCGGCGTGCTCGGCGTCTATTGGGGTGCCTTCGCGCGGCGCAACCCCGAGACCAACCGAGCCAATTTCGCACAGCTGATCGATTGGCTCGCCAAGGGTGAGATCAAGCCACCGATCTGGCGCCGCTTCGGTCTCGCCGACGTACCGGCGGCGCTCGCGGCCCTGGCCGAGCGACGGGTGATCGGCAAGGCGGTCGTCGTCGTTCGCGAGACGTGAGCGTGCCCGGTTGAGCCTAACCACCGAAGTCCGACCCGCGCATCGTTTCGATGAGGCGAGACTGCGCGACTACTTGGCGACCCGGCTGGATGGCATTGGCGCTACGCTCGGCGTGCGTCAGTTCGCGGTCGGGCAATCGAACCCGACTTTCCTGATCGAAAGCGGTTCTCGACGGTACGTCCTGCGCAAGAAACCACCAGGCGTGCTATTGCCGTCCGCGCATTTGATCGAGCGCGAGTATCGTATCCTCACCGCGCTCAAACACAGCGCCGTGCCGGTGCCCGACGCGCTTTTGTTTTGTGACGATGCCGGCGTCATTGGCACCGCGTTCTACGTCATGGCACATGTCGAGGGCCGCGTGGTGCCGAATCCCGCCATGCCAGGATTCTCGTCGTCTGAACGCGCGGCGATCTATGACTCGATGAACGCGACGCTCGCCGCGCTCCATGACGTCGATTGGCGCGCGCTTGGTCTCGCCGACTTTGGCAAGCCGGCCGGCTATATCGCGCGCCAGATCGCGCTCTGGACGCGGCAATATGACAGCGCCAAGCGCGATGTCATTCCCGCGATGGATCAACTGATCGAGCGGCTTCCCCGGGCCATGCCACAAGGCGAGGAAACCACGATCGCGCACGGCGATTTTCGGCTCGGCAATCTCATTCTGCACCCGAGAGAGCCGAGCGTGGTCGCGGTGCTCGATTGGGAGCTTTCGACCCTCGGTCACCCGCTTTCCGATCTCGCCTATAATTGCCTGGGCTATCATCTGGCCGCCGGCGAGGCGATCTCGCCGGGCCTCGTCGGCCTCGATCTCGATGCGCTCGGCATTCCGCGCGAGGCGGATTACCTGGCGCGCTATACGAGGCGACGCGGCAAGGAGCCGATCGCGCGCTGGCCGTTCTATGTCGCTTTCGCCTTGTTTCGCTTCGCTTCGATCGTCCAAGGCGTCCATGACCGCGCGCTCAAGGGCAATGCCAGTGCTGAGAATGCCATGGCTTATGGCGCTGCCGTGCCGCGCCTTGCTGAGACGGCGTGTCGGCTGCTCGATGAGCTCTGATCAGCCGAATTGATAGCCTGACATTGCTTCGCCCAGAACGATATCGGCATAGGTACGAACGCCTCGATCATCGCCCGCCACGCCGGCCGCCTTATATCGCCCGACGGGCAATCATGTTAGAAATTGCCGAGCCATCAGACATCACGCCGATCCAACGCAGGCAGAGCAAACCGGCAACAAAAGGGGGGTTCACATGACGGCGAAGGAGCAATTTCAGGCGCTCGTCGACAATTATTACGACGGCATGTATCACGGCGACCCGCAGTTGATCCGCAAGGCGTTCCACCCTCAAGCGCGCCTCGAAGGCATCATGGCAGGGCAGTTCTTCGCCGGCATGACGATGGAAAGTTTCTGCAAATTCGTCACGTTGATGCCGAAGCCGGCAGCCACCAAGGACAAGAGAGACTGTCGCTTCGACGTACTCGACCAGACCGGCGATCAGGCAGTGCTGAAGGTGACCGACTATATTTTCGGCGTTTGGTTCACCGACTATCTGAGTCTGCTCAAGACCAAGGACGGCTGGCGTGTTGTCAACAAGACCTATTATTCCGACAAACTGCCCGCAGCGCCCGAAGCGGCGAAAGGCTTGCTCACGATGTAATGTCAGAGGATTTCGTGAATTGTGTAACGCGGGCCTTCGGCGAGGCGCTCGCCGATGCCGACAGCGACGACATTGTTGAGCCGGGCGTATTTCTCGGACGCCGTTTCGAACAGCGGATTGATGCGGAAATAATAGAGGCTGGGGTCGACCGCCTCGCCTCTATTGAGTCTGGCCAGAACCTCGGGCGGGCCCTGCCTATAGCCGCGATAGGTCATCAGGATCGTCGCGCCATCATCGGTCTTGAGCGTGAGGCGCACATCGAGCGCGAACGAGCCGTCGTTCCGGATCAACACCCAATCGCCACCGCCCGGCAACACGGCGCCGCGCATGGAGGCGCCTTCGAAGCTGCCGCCCTTGATGATGACAATGCGGCGATGGCCGAAGGGCGTGGGCCCGTCGAGCTGCGGTGGCTCCAACAGGATCGTCATGGTGAACAAATGGCGCGAGCGAAGTTCTAACATGGTCAACGCCCCGTGAAGCGCGCCGGGCGCTTTTCGATGAAGGCGGCCATGCCCTCCTTCTGATCCTCGGCCGCGAAACACAGGGCAAACGCCTTGGCCTCGGCAGCAAGCGCGGAGTCGAGATCGGCGTTCGCGGCGATGTCGAGCACGCTCTTGATTTGCGCCAACGCCACCGGGCTCAAGGCCGCGAGCGTCTCGGCTTTTTTCAAGACAACCTCATCTAGCAATTCCTTCGGCGCCAATTCGGTCACGATGCCGAGTTGAAAGGCGCGCTCGGCCGAGATCAGGTCGCCGGAGAGGCAAAGCGCGCGCGCGATCGCCGGGCCGACCAGATTCGAGAGCCTGGCCGTGCCGCCGCCACCCGGCAAAATGGCGAGCTTTACCTCGGGCAGGCCGAGGCGCGCATTGTCGGCCGCGATCCGGATGTCGCAGGCGAGCGCAAGCTCGAAGCCACCGCCGAGCGCGAAGCCATTGATCGCGGCGATCACCGGCTTCGGGCAGCGCGCGATGGCGTCGTGCACGGTCTTGGTGGCGCGCGAGCGCGCCTCGGCCTCGCGCGGGCCGATATTCGCCATTTCCTTGATATCGGCGCCGGCGACAAAAGCCTTCTCGCCTGCGCCGGTCAAAATCACCGCGCGAATGCTCTCATCGGCCGTGATGCGCTCGAATGCGCTTTTGAGCGCGGCGCGCACGGCGGTATTGAGCGCGTTCAGCGCGTCAGGGCGATTGATGGTAAGCCGCTCGACCGCGCCGATGCGCTCGACGATCAGAACCTCGCTCATGCCGCTCATCCCTTATCGTATTTATACCAGCCACGCCCATATTTCCGGCCGTTATAGCCGGCCTTGACCATCTGCTTCATCAAGGGACGCGGCAGAAAACGGTCGCCATAGGCCTTGTGCAGGATTTCCTGCACGTCGAGCGTGAGGTTGTTGGTCACGCCATCCATCAGACGGAATGGCCCGACCGGCAGCCCCATGCCAAGACGGCATGCGGTGTCGATATCCTCGGGCGTCGCGACCCCCTCTTCGACCAAGCGGATCGCCTCGATCCAAAAAATATGGATCAGCCGATTGACCGCGAAGCCGACCACATCCTTGATGCGCACCGGCGTCTTGCCCGCCTCGGTGCAGAGCGCGAAGGCGTCCGTGACCGCCGCTTCATTGGTGTCGAGACCGGGGATCACTTCAACCAGCGCCATGCGCGAGACCGGCGAAAAATAATGCGTGCCGAGGAAGCGGCCGCGCCGCGCCGCCGGCCAATAGGACGACAGCACGGTGATCGGGATGCTCGACGTGTTGCTCATTAGCAGGCAATCGGGTCCGACAATGGCGTCGAGCTTTCTGTAGGTCTCGCCCTTGATTTTTTCGTCCTCGAACACCGCCTCGATCACCGCCTCGCGGTCGCGATAGAGGCCGAGGTCGAGCGTGGTCTCGATGCCGCCGAGCGCGCGGGTCTTATCCTCGGGCTTGTAGAAGCCGCGCTGTATGCCCTTGTCCAGGACACCGCCAAGGTTCGCCATCGCCTTGTCGAGCGAGGCCTGGTCGCGATCGGTGAGACGAACGTGCTTGCCGGCGAGCGCCATCACCAGCGCGATCTCCGAGCCCATCATGCCGGCGCCGATCACGCCGATCTTCGTCAACGCCATGTCTCTGCCCTTCTCTTAGTGCGTCGCGACGTTTTCGATCAGCATGGCAAGTCCCTGACCGGCGCCCATGCACATGCTGATGATGGCATAGCGCTGCCCGGTCTCCTTCAAATGCTGCATGGCGACGAGGGTCATACGCGCGCCGGTCGCGCCGGGCGGGTGGCCGATCGAGATGCCGCCGCCATAGAGGTTGGTCTTGTCGCGGCTGACACCGAGCTGGCTTTCGGCGAACAGACTCACCGCTGCGAACGCTTCGTTGATCTCGTAATAATCCACGTCGCCGGCCTTCATGCCGTGCTTATCGAGGAGCTTCTTGATTGCCGGTACCGGACCGCAGCCCATGATGCGCGGAGGCACGCCGACAATGGCCCAATCGACGATGCGCGCAATCGGCTCGACGCCCAATTTCTCGGCTGCTTTGCGCTCGGCGACCACCACCATCGCGGCGCCATCGGTCACACCGCTCGAATTGCCGGCAGTGACCTTGCCGCCCTCGCGGAATACCGGTGCCATCTTGGCAAGCTTTTCGAGCGTCACCTCCGCGCGCGGATATTCATCGTTCGTCATCAGGCGCGTTGCCTTGCCGTCTCTAATCTCGATCGGCGCGATCTGCTTGGCAAGAAAGCCCGATGTCATTGCTTCGCCGGCGCGCTTCTGGCTCATCACCGCCCATTCATCCATTGGCGGGCGGCCGATCTGATGGTCCTCGGCGAGGTTCTCGGCGGTCTCACCCATGAGCTGAAGGCTGAATGGGTCGCGATAGGCCCAATCGAGCGCGTCGATCATCGTCTGCGGCCCGCGCTTGTGACCCCAACGCGCGGACGTAACCACGAACGGCGCGCGCGAGAAATTTTCGCCGCCACCTGCCACGGCGACCTTGCTATGACCGCTGATGATCTGCTCGGCGGCCGAGACGATTGCCTGCGAGCCCGAGCCGCAGGCACGGCTGACATTGAGTGCCGCGCTTTCGACCGGCAGACCTGATTCGATGCCGATATAGCGCGCGGCCAAATAGCCCTCCTGGTCGACCGGCAGCACATTGCCCCAGACCAGATGGTCGACATGCTGGGCACCGAGCTTAGCCGCCTCCAGGCAGGCTTTGGTGGCATGGACGCCGAGTTGGGCCAAGGGGATATCGCGCAGCGATTTGCCGAAATCGCCAAAGGGCGTGCGTTTGCCGCCCGCGAGAATGATGTCGGTGGTCATGGGGCCTGTTTTCCGTTGGTTTTAGGTCTCGGCAGTCGCTCGTTTGGCGCTGCCCTGTCGGACCCCGCGTCCCGGATTGTAGGCCGCGGCGCCCCGGGGTCAACGATTTGAATGACGGAATTGTATGACAGGAATTATCATTCCCGCCGGCCCAGACCGGGTTGGAAGATGATCGCCATGGATGTGCCTGTACAAGCCAAAACCGAGCGGCCCGTGCGCACACGGGCGGGGCGGAGCCATGGGCTGAGCTCACCCGACCAAGTGGTTGCGGCCTTGATCCGAGGTCTTCAGGACGGTCGCTATGTGCCGGGTCAGCGTCTGATCGAGGCCGACCTGACCAACGACCTCAAGGTCTCTCGCGGCCCGATTCGCGAGGCGCTGAAGCGGCTCGCCGCGGAGGGTTTGGTTAGCCTGATTCCGCATCGCGGCGCCTATATTCGCGCGCTCGCCCGTGACGAAGTGCATCATATGCTCCTCGTCCAGGAAATGCTGACCGGCTTGGCCGCCCGTCTCGCGGCTTCCGTTATCGGCCAGGGCAACAACCGCGCCGAATTCGACGAGGCTTATCAGCGACTGCTTGTTTTCCGCGATCATGCTGAAAGCATCCCGTTCCTCGAGGAACGCTCGCGCTTTTACAACACGATGATTCGCATCGGCGGCAATCTTGAACTCGGGCGTATGATGCCGGCCATGCAGATCCATTTGCTACGCATGCAATTCCACCAGCACTTGACGCCGAAGGATCGCGCGCGACAGTTCAAGGAATATGATGCGTTGGTCGCCGCCATCCTCGAGGGCAATCAGAATGAGGCCGAAAAACTGATGCGCCTCCACATCAGGCGCACGCGCCTCAGCATAGAGCGCCTGCCGGATGAGGCCTTCGCCGGCCTGCTCTGATCGGCCGCTCTACTAGGGGATCCAAACTGGGCGCTTACGGAAGCCCGGCGCATTGGAACGCGGCAACACGATTGACGAGCCGCCCGTGGTCGAGACTTCGCCCTCATGGCGGCGCAGCTCGAGCCGGGCGATCTGATTGCGGTGCACTTCGTCTGGTCCATCGGCCAGGCGCAACAGGCGCGCGGTCGCATAGGCATAAGCGATGCCATAGTCGGCGGTGATGCCGGCGCCGCCAAAGGCTTGCAACGTCCAGTCGATCACCTGGCAGGCCATATTGGGCGCCGCGACCTTGATCATAGCGATCTCTTTGCGGGCTTCCTTGTTGCCGACAGTGTCCATCATCCAGGCGGCCTTGAGCGTCAGAAGCCGCGCCTGATCGATCATGATGCGCGCTTCGGCAATACGCTCCTGCGTCACGGTCTGGTCGGCGACCGCGCGACCAAAGGCCTTCCGCGCCTTGGTGCGCCTGCAAAGACGCTCCAGCGCCCGCTCCGCCAAGCCGATCAGGCGCATGCAATGATGGATGCGGCCTGGCCCGAGGCGCCCTTGCGCGATCTCGAAGCCGCGGCCTTCGCCGAGCAGCATATGATCGAGCGGCACGCGCACATTCTCGAAGCTCACCTCGGCATGGCCGTGTGGGGCTTCATCGAAACCGAAGACCGGCAACATGCGCCGCAGCGTGACGCCGGGCCACGGCAACGGCACCAGGATCATCGATTGCTGCTTGTGCCGATCGGGGTTGTTCGGGTCGTTCTTGCCCATCACGATGAGGATCTTGCAGCGCGGGTCGAGCGCGCCCGAAGTCCACCATTTGCGCCCGTTGATGACGTACTCATTGCCGGCGCGCTCGATCCGCGTTTCGATATTGGTGGCATCCGATGACGCCACTTCGATCTCGGTCATCGCGAAAGCGGAGCGGATTTCACCGGCCAGCATGGGCTCGAGCCACTGCTTCTTCTGCGCGGCCGTGCCGTAGCGCACCAGCACCTCCATATTGCCGGTGTCGGGCGCCGAGCAATTGAATGCCTCGGGCGCCCAGGGCGAGCGGCCCATTTCCTCGCAAGCCGGGGCGTAATCGAGATTGGTCAAGCCGGCCCCATACTCGCTTTCGGGCAGGAATAAATTCCAGAGGCCTTCGGCCTTGGCCTTTTTCTTCAGCTCATCGAGCAACGGAATGGGCTGCCAGCGATCGCCCTCGTCGATCTGCGCGAGAATCTCTTCCTCGTTCGGATAGATATGGGCGCTCATGAAGGCCGCGACGCGATCGCGATGGTGTTTGGCCTTGGTGCTGTATTCGAAATCCATCGATTTTTCCTGCTGCCGGACGCCCTGTTCAGGGCTGGCATTCTAGCGTGTCGGAGGCTAAGTCTGTCCGACAAAATTGTCCTTAATCTTGAGGCAAATCATGGCGATCCTAGTCACCGGTGGCACTAAGGGCATCGGGCTCGACATCGCGCTCGCCTTCGCCACGCCCGGCAACGATGTTTGTCTCAACTACCACGCCGATGATGCCGCCGCCGATGACGCCCGTGCCGAGATCGAGGCCAAAGGCGCGCGCTGCCATTTGATCAAGGGTGATGTCGGGACGGCGGCGGGCTGCAAGGCGGTTATCGCGCGCGTGCACGCCGCCTCTCGGCAACTCGATCAACTCGTCCATTGCGCGGTTAGAGTGGTCGCGAAGCCGACGCTTGAGATCACGCCGGATGAACTGGCCGCGGCGGTCGCGGTCAATGGCCTCGCCCTACACAGTCTGGTGCAAGCGGCCCTCCCGCTGTTTCGCCCGGGCAGCACTGTATTCCTTCTGACCAGCCGCGGCGGCCGCATGGTGATCCCGAACTATGCCGCGATCGGCATCGGAAAGGCACTCGCCGAATCCCTGGTGCGCTATTTGGCGGTCGAACTCGCGCCCAAGGGCGTGCGGATCAATTGCGTCGCGCCGTCGGTGGTCGAGACCGAGGCGGTTCGCGCCCTCTTCGGCGACAAGACCAAAGGCATTATGCAACACGCGGCATCGGACAATCCGACCGGGCGCGCCGTGCGGCCGGAGGACTATACGAATTTGATCCGCTATCTCGCGAGCCCCGAAGCTTCGTTCATCCAGGGCCAGGTGATCTACGTCAATGGCGGGCACAACATGATGGCCTAGGGCCGTTAACCCAGCCGCTCGATCAGCGTGGCGTTCGCCATGCCGCCTGATTCGCACATGGTGACAAGGCCACGACGCCCGCCCGATTCCTCAAGACCGCGAACCAGGCTCATCATCAGCCGCCCACCCGAAGCACCAACCGGATGGCCGAACGCGATCGCGCCACCATCGACATTGACCCGCTCGGGGTCCGCCCCGGTTTCGTCCAACCAGGCAAGCACCACAGAGGCGAACGCCTCGTTGACCTCGAAACGGTCGATGTCGTCAATGCCGATCGCGGCACGGTTCAAGAGCTTACGGGTCGCGGGAATGATCCCGGTCAGCATCATGATCGGATCATCACCCGCCACAGCGAAATGGCTGAGCGCCGCGCGCGCCCTTAGCCCAAGCCGTTCGGCCACCTTCTCCTCGGCCAGCAGGATTGCCGAGGCGCCGTCGCTTACTTGGCTGGCATTGCCGGCGGTCACCGACCAGCGGATTTCCGGAAAACGCGCCGCCATGGCCGGGTCTTCGAACGACGTCTTCAACGCTGCAAGCCGCTCGATCGAGCTATCGGCGCGAATGCCCTCATCGCGCGACACACCCTCGATCGGCTCTATTTCTTGCTCCAATGAACCACGCGCGGCGGCGGCGGCGGCACGCCGATGCGAGCGCAACGCGAAGGCGTCGAGCGCCGGGCGGCCGAGCCGCCAGCGCGCCGCGATCAATTCTGCCGAAATGCCCTGGTGCACCAGGCCCTCAGGATAGACCGCGTGGAACATCGGGCCGAGATTGTCCTTGCCGAGGCGGTTCGCCTTCATCGGCACGCGCGACATCATTTCGACACCACCGGCGACAACAAGGTCATAGGCGCCGGCGATAATGCCTTGGGCGGCGAAATCGATCGCCTGCTGGGCCGAGCCGCATTTGCGGTCGATCGTGACGCCCGGCACGCTCGGCGGCAGGCCGGCCGCGAGCCAGGCCTGGCGCGCGATGTTCGCCGCCTGCTCGCCAACTTGGATGACGCAGCCAGCGATCAGATCATCAATCCGATCGGGCGCGATGCCCGTGCGCGTGATCAGGGCCTGCAAGGTCTTGGCAAACAGATCGACCGGATGCACGGCCGCGAGCGCGCCGCCTTCCTTCCCTTTGGTGAAGGGCGAGCGCACCGCCTCGACGATGACCGCGCGGCGGGCCATCTCAGACCGCCCGGCTCATGGTCAGATTTAGCTCGCTGCTCTTGATCTCGACATAGGCGCTCTTGGCCAGTGTCATGAGCTTCCGCACCTGTTCAAGCTCGGGCGAGGAGAACAGAGCAAAATCGCGTTTGACCGCGCCAGCCTCGCGCATGCGCTTCAAATCCGGCTCGGGCACCAACGCGCGTAGGATCAGCTCATCGTCATCGTCGGTGCCGTAGCGCTTGCGCAGTTCCTCGATCGTCGGCTGTTCGGGCGGGTTGGCCAGCACTTCCTTGGCACGCGGGGCGCTCATGATCTTATCCAGCACGTCGGGTTCGATGGGTGCCACTGTCGAGCCATAATAGCCGGCGGCATATTGGATCACTTCGTCCGGAATCACAGCGTAGCGCTTACCGGAGACCATGTTGAGCACGGCGAGCGTGCCGACCAATTGCGAGAACGGCGTCGCCATGCCGGGATAGCCGAGCTCACGCCGCACCCGCGCGGTCTCCTCCAACACCTCGGGCAGTTTGTCGGACATATTGTGCTGAGCGAGCTGGGCCTTCAGCGTGCCCATCATGCCGCCGGGAATCTGGTGGCGCGCATGGAACAGATCATATTCGTGCATTTGATTGACGAGGAACCCAGCCGCTCGGCCGACCTTCTCGAAATGTTCAGCGATCGGCGGCAACAGCGCCTCGTTCAAACCATGGGTGTGGCCGAGCGCGGCCAGATTGCTAAGCATCACCTCGGTCGACGGCACCGAGGGGCCGTTCGCCATCGGCCGGCTCGCCGTGTGCAGGATCGTTACGCCGAGCTTGAGCGCCTCGACATAGGCAATAGCGGACGCGCCCAGGATATTGTTCGAATGGAACTCAATCGGCTTGCCGCGCGCCTTCGCCATCACGGCCGGGAACAGCGTGCGCATTCGGTCCGGGGTAAGCACCCCCGCCGTATCGTAAAACAAGATGGTATCGATATCGGGCGAGGCCGAAATCTTGTCGGACTTATCGGCATAATACGCATCGGTGTGCACCGGCGAGAGCGTGAACATGATTGCGCCAGCGACCTCGGCGTCGAACCCTTTCGCTACTTTGGCAAGTCGGTGCATTTTGTCGATGTTGAACAGCACGTCGTAAATCCAAAAACTCCGGCAGCCATGCACGCAAAGCTGACGCATCCAAGCGTCCATCAACGAATCGGGCGTGACACCAAAGGTAACCGACGCGTTGGACCGCATGCCGCCCCGAATGCGGCTATTCGGCATGGATTGCACCAGCAGGTCCAACCCCTCCCATGGGTTCTCACTGCAGTGACGGATCAGCACCTCGAAAAGCGACGAGCCGGTCAGGTCGACCACGCGAAAGCCGACCTGATCGATGGTCGGGGTGATCGGCAGCGCCATGCCGGCCTGCATGCGCATACCCCATAGGCTCTGCTGGCCATCGCGCATGGTCTCGTCGACGAACTCGATATGCGCCATCGCGCCTACTCCTTGGCCGCGCTAAAGCTGGGTAGGAAGACCTGCTCCAACCAACGCGTGTTGAACTGGTTCGCAACGAAATCGGGATGTCTGATCAACGTCGCCTGAAAGCCGAGATTGGTCATGATGCCGTCGATCTGAAACGCGCTCAGCGCATCGGCCGCGCGGCGCAAAGCGTCGACACGATCCGTGCCGTGGACGATCAGCTTGCCGATCATCGAATCATAGAATGGGGGCACGAGGTAGCCGGCGCGGCAATGGCTGTCGAGCCGGAAACCGGCTCCTTCGGGCGGTCGCCACGCGGTGATGCGGCCCGGCGAAGGCAGAAAATTTTTCGCCGGGTTCTCGGCGTTGACGCGCAGCTCGATCGCATGCCCCGTCACGCGGATATCAGATTGCCTGAGGGACAGTCCTTCGCCTGCTGCGACGCGCAATTGGAGTTGCACCAGATCGTGGCCGGTAACCGCCTCACTCACCGGGTGCTCGACCTGGATGCGGGCATTGACCTCGATGAAATAAAACTCCTCGCGGTCGACGTCATAGAGAAACTCGACCGTGCCGGCATTGCGATAATTGATACGACTGGTCAGTTTAATGGCCGCCTCGTGCAACGCGGTGCGCGCATGCGCCGGCAATATCACGGCCGGTGCCTCCTCGGCCACCTTCTGATAGCGGCGCTGCGCCGAGCAATCACGCTCGCCGAAATGCAGCACGGTGCCTTTGCCGTCACCCATCACTTGAACTTCGACATGGCGCGCATTGCCGACATAACGCTCCATATAGAGAGTGCCATCGCCAAACGCGTTGCGCGCCTCTTCAGAGGCGCGTTCAAAGCGGGCCTCGATCTCGTCCGGTCCTGGCGCCACGAACATGCCGCGCCCGCCGCCACCGGCCGAGGCCTTCATCACCACCGGATAGCCGACGTCCTCGGCCGCCGCTTTGGCATTGGCCACGCTTACGATGTGATTGGTGCCGGGAACGAGCGGCACGCCGGCTTCCTCGGCAAGCTTGCGTGCTGAAATCTTGTCGCCGACCCGCTCAATGGAGTCCGCACTCGGCCCGACGAAGGCGAGGCCGCTCTCCTCGCAAAGTCGGGCAAACGGGGCACGCTCGGACAAAAAGCCATAGCCGGGATGCAACGCATCGCAACCGGTCGCGCGAGCGGCATGGACGATCGCGGCCATGTTCAAATAGCTGTCGCGCGCGGCGGGCGGGCCGAGCACGACCGTGCGATCGGCCATCTCGGCACCCATGGTCTCGCGATCCGCGGTCGAGATGCCGAGCACGGTTTCGAGACCGAGCGCCTGCGCGGCGCGAATAATCCGCACCGCGATCTCACCCCGGTTCGCGATGAAAAGGCGTTTCATGTTCGGCGCCGCCGCTAAGCCACCGGTTCGATGTAAAACAAGGGCGCGTCGTATTCGACCATCCTGCCATCCTCGACGCAGATCCGCGCGATACGGCCGGCAATTCCAGCCTTGACCGGCGTAAACAGCTTCATCACCTCGATCAGGCAGATCTCCGTATCGGCGGTGATCGTTTGACCGACCTCGACATAGGGGGCGGCCCCCGGTTTCGGCGCGCGGTAAAACGTGCCGAGATTGGGCGCGCGAACCGCGACCCAGCCCGCCGGCACGGCTTCGCTCGGAGCGAGTGGTGGTGCGGGCGATGGGGTCATGGCGGCAGTCGATGCCGGCGTCACCGCACGCGGCGCGGCATCGATCGCTCCGCGTTGGTTGCTGATGCGATAGGGCGTATTCGGGTCTTTCGAGAGCACGACCGAGAGACCCTCGGCCTCGACACTGATCTCCCGCCAGTTCGATTGCTCGAACAGACGGATCAATGCTTCGACGTCATTGAATTTCTGATTCACGATACAGGTTCCTCGGCCGACGCTCGCTCCGAGACTGCCGCGCAGGCCGCGAGCAAGGCCGGCAAGACCGGTGAAATCACGATGAATTCGAGACCGGCCCTGATTGCCGCCGCGATGCCCGCGTCGCTTGCCAGCGCGCGTCCCTTCGCGCCGTCATGGCCGATGACGAGCCGTGACATCATTTCGGGCTCCTCGCCCCTCGGCAGATGATCGAGGTCGGCGATCTTGGCGCCGGCCGGCGCCTGGCTCGGTTCATAAACCTTGAACGGCGCGCGCGGCGCGGCCCAGGCGGCAAGCTGCATCAGCGCCGGATCGTCGCGTTCTTCGGGCTCGACGACCGCCAGCGCGCCGTCATAGACGCAGCCCGCGCCGCCATCGACGGTGACCGTGCGATCGCCAAACGCGCCGAGCACCGCCGGCCCGCAGCCGACGACGCAAGGAAGCCCGAGCGCGCGGCTCACGACCGCCGCGTGGCAGGTCGCGCCGCCCTCAGCGGTGACGATCGCCTTGGCCGCGATCATGCCGTGGACATCTTCCGGACTCGTGGTCGGACGAACCAGCACCACCGCGCGGCCCTCGCGCGCGGCCGCCTCCGCCGCATCGGCGTCATTGACCACGGCACCGACGCCGACACCCGGGCAGGCGCCCTCGCCGCGCGCCAATACGGTCGCGCGCGCCGCTTCGCCCTGGCGGAGACGCGGACGCAAAATACTGCGAACCTGATCGGCGTTCACCCGACCAAGCGCGGTTACCTCATCGATGCGGCCTTCTCTGACGAACTCGACGGCGAGCGCGACCGCGGCTTCAGGCGCACGCTTTGCTGCGCGCGATTGCAGAAGATAGAGCTTGCCGCGTTCGACGGTGAACTCAATGTCCTGCACGTCGCGTTCGGCATCTTCCAACAGGCGCGCCGCGCGCAAAAGTTCGTCATGGATCGCTGGGTGCTTCTTGGCGAGCGCCGAAAGGGGCTCAGGCGTGCGGGTCCCCGAGACCACATCTTCGCCCTGGGCGCGCGCGAGATATTCGCCATAGGGAACCGGATCGCCGGTCAGCGGATTACGGCTGAACAACACGCCCGTGCCGCTATCATCGCTCAAATTGCCGAAGATCATCGCCTGCACGGTCACCGCCGTGCCGGACTCGTGGGCGATGCCATGATGTTCGCGATAGCGCTTCGCGCGCCTTGAGTTCCAAGACTCAAACACAGCGCGCACCGTCGCCACTAATTGGGCCTCCGGATCGTTTGGCACATCGCCGGCGCCCTGCTCTTTGATCTTGGCGCGCCACGCGGTGACACCGGCAGCAGGCTCAAGTTCGACCAATGTCGCTTTCAGCACGATGCGCGCGAACATCTCGAGGAAGCGGCGATGGCTATCACGCGCGAAGCCGGCATCGCCGCTCTCCGCCGCAAGCGCCGCCTCGGTCGCGTCATTCAGCCCAAGATTGAGTACGGTATCCATCATGCCCGGCATGCTGATCGCGGCACCCGAACGCACCGAGACGAGCAACGGCCTCGGGCCGCGGCCGAAAATTCGACCAGTCGCCGTCTCAAGCACCGCGATGCCGGCGGCGAGTTCGCCGATGAGGCTTCGAGGCAAATTACCGTCGGCGAGAAAGGCACGGCACGCCTCGGTCGTGACCACGAAAGCCGGCGGCACGGCGAGCCCCATCGCGCTCATGCGGGCCAAGCTCCACGCCTTGCCGCCGATCAAACCGCGCGGCGGCAGATCGCCGCCATCGATGAAAAGCGTGTGGGGGCCGAGCGCGCGCGCCATGATGGGCCTAATCGTCGCGCTCGCGCCCGAGGACGCGCAACAGATCCTCGTGCAGCTCGAACCAGAGCGTGTGATAGGATTCGATCTTGGCGCCCGAGACCCATTCGATCTCGCCGTCCTCGGCCTTTTCGAGCGCCGTCAATAGCTTTCGGCCATAGACCGCGAGCCGGGGTACGCCAAGGCACAGCGCCTCCAGCACCATTTCAGCCTGTTCGTGCAGGATCCCCAAACGATCGATGATCGCCTCGTCATGCGCCTTGTTGGCATGGTCGTTCGGCACGCGTTGGCCGGCGAACTCCACGGTTTGCCAATCGGTGATCAATTGCTTCAGCGCCCGGTTGACCACTTCGAAGCGCTCATAGGCCGCGACAAAGTCCTTGTTCGCGCGCTGATCGGCATAGACCCGCGAATATTCGCCATCGAGCGCCATGCGCGCGGCCGGCGTCAGCATATAGGCGCCAGCAGTCTCGATCGCGCGGCCCTCGCCGACGGCTTGGCTAAGCAATGATTTCACACGCGCGGGATCGAGGCCCATCAGACCCGCCACGGCTTCCGCGCCGCCATGTTTCTTGATGGCAAGGCCGTGCAGCGCGAGGTGCATGTCGCTCACCGCTCAACCCGCCGCGCGCTTCGGCTTTTCGCGCGCGATGATTTGATCGCGCACTTCGCGACGGAGGATTTTGCCGGCCGCGCTCTTAGGCAGCGTGGGCCAAATCTCGAGTCCCTTCGGGCATTTGTAATTGGCGAGTTTGTCGCGACAAATGGCGAGCGTCGCCTCTTGATCGAGGTCCGCGCGCCCCGCGACCACGGCGAAGACGCGATCGCCCCATTTCTCATCAGGCAGGCCGATGACCGCCGCTTCGACCACACCCTCGCAACCGAGCAACACGTCCTCGACTTCGCGCGGATAGACGTTATAGCCGCCTGATATCAACATGTCGTTCTTGCGATCGAGGATGTAGAAGAAGCCGTCCTTATCCATCGTTCCGACATCGCCGGTGTGCAACCACCCTTTGCGAAACGCGGCGTCGGTCGCCTCCGGGCGGTTCCAATAGCGCGCCATGAGCTGCGGCCCGCGCACCACGATTTCGCCCTTTTCGCCCGGCAGCAGCGGCTTGTCGTCGTCGTCAAAGATCGCGACCTCGGCCAAGAAGAACGGCCGGCCGCAGCTGCCGATGCGGTCATGATCCTCGGGCTTCAGGCAGGTGATCACCATGGGCGATTCGGCTTGACCATAGGTCTGCGCGAAGACGCGGCCGAAGCGCGCCATGGCGCGTTCGAGGAGCGCGGGCGCGATCGGCGAGGCGCCATAGGAAATGCTCTTCAGCGAGAGTTTGGCGCTCGCCAGCGACGGCTCTTCCATGATCATCGCGAGCATGGTCGGCACGAGAAAAGTGTGCGTCGCGCGCTCGTCTCCGGCCAGCGCGATAAAGCTCGCGGGATCGAATTTCGCCATGATCACCGAGCGCACGCCCCTGACGATCGCCGGCAATACGAACGCGCCACTGGCATGAGCGATCGGCGCGGCGTGCAAGAACGTGTCGCCTTCCGTCATGTCGGGCACGAGATCGACCAGGAACGCCGAAAGCTCGGCGAGCTCGCCCCGCGTTGTCAAGGTGACCGCCTTCGGTTTGCCGGTTGTGCCGCCCGTATAGCCAAGCCGCAGCGGTTCATCGAGCGCGCGGTCAACGCGGCAGGGTGTGGCGTCGCCCTGCGCCATCATCGCAGCCAAACGCTCGGGCCCGATCACCATTTGAGCCTCGGCGCTACCCTCGACGCCGTGGATCAGCGCCCGTGTTCCGCTATCCGCAATCTTGTAAACATGATCGGCCGCGGTCTCGCGCAAATTGAGAGGCACGCGCACAAGACCCGCTTTGGCGAGCGCGTAATAGGCTACCAAACAATCAATCCCGTTCGGCAATAGCACGCCAACCCGCTCACCTAGCACGAGACCCGCGGCCAGCAACGCATTGCCCAACCGATCGGTCGCCTGATCGAAGCCCTTGAAGCTCATCACGCGCGGGCCTTCGACGAACGCCGGGGCGTCGCCGTACATCACGCCACCGCGGCGAATCAGTTCACCGATCTGCATGGCTCAGGACTTGTCCGCCAGCGCTTCGACATCGGCCCGGCTCAGGCCCGCGCCCTTGCCCTTCAACTTCCGCGAGAGTAGCTGCTCGTTTTCATAGAGAGCGCGCGCCGCCGGCGTGCCGGCGTTGTATTTGAGCCAAGCATCGTCGAGAAAGCGGTTTTCCGTGGCGCAGCCCTTCGGCGTAAAGCCGCGCGACAGCCGATTGTATTCCGCAAGCGGAAGCACGCCCCGACTGGTCCGATAGCGATCTTCCTTCTTCGGCAGGCAGGTTGAGCCCGGATAGACCGGCCCAGACGTCGTCGTGTAGTCATCGCCGCTTAGGATCGAATAGGGGACCGGCGAAAACATGCGGAGCGGCGAATTATTGTGCTGCATCATCGTGTAGTCATGGGCGCGCTGGCTTGGCAGCGAGACATAACCAACCAGCTCGGCCAACACGTCGCGCGCATATTCGTCGTTCAGGAGCGGACGGAAGCGCTGCGCGCGCTCGTCGATCAGCATCCAGTCTTCATATTCATAGGTGCCAGCAACGTGCGCGATGTCCTTGAAGATGCCGAAATACATCAGGGCGCCGGCATCCATCATCTGATCGCGCGTCCAAGACGCGACGCGCTTCCAGAGCTTATTGGTCGCCTCCTTGGCGATCGCCGCGAGCTCGTTATAGGTGCGGGTCAGTTCGGCCCTGGAACCCATGCCGACCGGGATGAAGCCCTCGGTCAGCGGATCGGAGGTGTAGAGACCGACGCCCACGATGTGCTCGGCGCGAAAATCCGGCTTTGATTCGAAGCTGCCCCAATCGTCCATCAAATAGAAATGGCAGTCCTTCACCATCATCGGCACGGTCAGATTATTGTAGGGCATGTCGGCGCCGACGCCATCGAGCCAGGGCAGATCGTTTTCCGCGAGATCCATGAAATCGCGCACGATCATCTCGCGCTTGTCGTCGATCTTATAGGGCCCGGTATTGCACAGGCTGATGCGGCTCTCGCACGAAATCAAAAAGCCATATTGCGAGACGGTCGCCATGAAGTTCGCCGCAGCCATATGGAGCTCATCGCCCGCCTCGCAGCGGTACATATCGGCATGGAACACCTGCAGCCGCCGCTCGGGCAGCACTTGCGCGCGGTGGCCGAATTCCTTGTTGGTGATGTGGCCGTCATTCCGGTGCCAGGACAATTGGAAGCGCTTCCAGAAATCCAGCACATAGATAACATCCTCAACCGCGTCCTGGGGGCGCAGCAGGCCCATATTGATCAGCCACTCACGGCCGAGAAAATAGAAGCCCAAGAGGCCCCAGCTCATCGGCGGGTTGTTGATCTTGATGCCCATATTGCGCGCGCGATCGCCGATCTCCTCGGCGGACAGGCGTGTTTCAACTTTCCTGAGCAGCGAGGGATAACGATAAAAGGCGTTGAGATAGGACAACATCATATAAGCCGGCACGGGGAAGAGTTTGGACTCCTGCACCGTGCGGGTAACGCAAAGCCAATAGCTCTCGTCCGTGAAGACCTGGAGAAGATTGTTGGTCTCCAAAAGCTGCGGATAGGTGATGTTGCGTGCGCTCATCGTCTTGTCCTCAGCCCCGCTTCTCGTGCTTCCAGATATTCGCGGTCATGTCTTTGCCGGTCTGATAGGCTTCGGCGGTCTTGGCAGCGGCGGACGACTCAAGCTCGACCGTATCGCCCTCCTTGATGCCTTTGATCTTCGAGTTCATCAGACAGGGAATGCCGTATTCGCGCGCCAGAATGCCGAGATGCGAGCGGGTCGAGCCACCCATGCAGATCACGCCCTTGAAATGTTCGAGGATCGGCGCGGTCAAAGTGCCACCCGAATCATCGATGATCGCGATGGTCTCGGGCGGAACGCCCTTGGTCAGATAATCCATCACTGCCGCGCTGGTGCGCACATAGCGCGCGATGCCGATCGTGTTGGCTGCGTGTTGGACCACATTGTCGCCAATGCCCTGCAACGCCCGCCCCTTGGCATCAGCCGGCGCGGTCGGCGCATCGGGGTGCTCGAAGGAATAGTCCTTGGCCGCCTCGCCGAGGCCCGGCACCGGCTTATAGGCTTCGGGCCGCTCTTGGACCGAGATGATCGCCGAATAGTCGAAGCGATGGCCGGCCTTGAGCAGCTTCGCCTCGATCGCCTTCATGTCATCGGCGGTAATGAGGGTCAGGCTCTTGTCGAACACGAAGCTCGGCCAATCACCGCCGGCTTGGTCGAGCCGTTTGCGCACCAGATCCTTGATCGCCGAATGATAGGCCTCGACGGTCGGGAACTTTGCCCGGTCGCCGTATTTGTCGTTGTCGACATAGAGTTTGGCCATGCCCATACCCCACATTCCGCAGCCAAAAGGTGCGGGCCGCCCGCATCCCTGTCAATCGATGTCTAGCACAGATTGTCAGACAATCTTGCCCGTGATTGTCGTTGATCCATGTTGATGGAATTCATCAATAAGCTGCTCACGCAACTCCATTTTTATCACTTTTCCATAGGCATTTTTGGGCAACGCCTCGAGCCGGCGATAGGCCTTGGGCCGCTTGAAACGCGCGATCCGCTCCAAGCAAAGCCGGTCAAGCGCGCTATCCTCGATCACGGCGCCCGGACGGGCCACCACGAACGCCACCACCCGCTCGCCCCAATCAGGGTCAGGTGCGCCCACGACCGCGACCTCGGCCACGTCCGGGTGGTCGAGCAGCACCGCCTCGACCTCGCGCGGGTAAATATTGGCGCCGCCTGAAATGATCAGGTCCTTGGCGCGATCCTTGAGCGAAAGACAGCCCGCCTGATCGAAGCAACCGAGATCTCCGGTACGCAAGCCAAGCGGACCGAAGGCCGCGCGGGTCGCCGCCGCGTCGTCGAGATAGCCACGCATTACGACATCGCCCCGCACCACAATCTCGCCGATCTCGCCTTGCGGCAGCGCCCGCCCCGCGTCATCGCAGACATGAACCTCGACACCCGTGCGCGCGATGCCGACCGAGACCAGCCGCTCCTCGTCACCCGACGACGCGGCCTCCGCCACCATCGCTTTCGACATGGCGGTGATGGTGCAAGGGCTCTCACCCTGACCATAACCATTCCAGACCCGCGGGCCGAAGCGCGCCAACGCATCTTTCAAATCGCCGGCGTAAATGGGGGCCGCGCCGCAGAGTATGGTTTTGAGGTGTGCCAAATTGACCCGCGCCATGCGCTCGGACGCGCTGAGCCGGCGCAGCAAGGTCGGCGGCACAAAGAAGCTCACCTTTTCATGGCGATCGATCAGCGCCGCGAGCTCATCGATGTCGAAGCCGCCGCTCGGCGGCAGAATCTGGTTCGAGGCACGCGGGATGTGCGATAGCGAGAACAGGCCCGAGGCGTGCGATTGCGCGGCGAGATGGATCAGGCAATCGCGCTCGTCGAGCCAATCGACATCGGCGTGATAGGCCAGCGCCATGGCGAGCAGGTTGCGATGGCTGAGGACCGCGCCCTTGGGCCGGCCGGTCGTGCCGCTGGTATAAAACAACCAAGCCGGCGCACCCGCCTCGGTCTCGGCCATCGCGATAGGCTCGGCGGCGGCGAGCACGCGGTAGTCCGCACCGCCAATGACAATCAAGTGGGGCGGCCTCGGCAATGCCGCGAGCGCGCCGGCAAGCGATTCCGCGAGGTCAGGGGTGGCGAAGCAGATCGCCGCGCGGCAATGCTCGATCATGAACGCGTGCTCGCGCGGGTGCAGTTTGGCGTTCATTGGCGCCGCGACCAACCCGGCATGCCAGGTCGCGAACAGGAGCGGCAAATACTCGGGCCCGTTCGACATCACGAGCGCGATGCGTGTGCCTGGCTCTAGCCCAAATCCCCGCAAGCCCCCCGCCAGCTGCGCGACATGGCGGCTGAGCGCGCCATAGAGATAGAGCGGTTCATCGCCGAGCGAGATGGCCGGCCGGGTGGGATGCGCGCGGGACGCGGTGTGGAGCAAGATGGCAAGGTTCATGGCGCGGGCGGCGCTTGCCTCTGGGTTGAAAACTATTGTCTCGGGGCGCACGGCGGATTGTAGTACGAACTTGTCAGACGCACAGCCAATCACGCGAGCGCCCCACTCATGACCAGCGCCGGCCCCGATTTTTCCAAAGAGCGCATCTTGCTCACCAATGACGATGGCATCCACGCGCCGGGCATGGAGATCCTCGAACGGGTCGTGCGCGAGCTCTGCGACGACGTCTGGGTCATCGCGCCCGAATTCGAGCAAAGCGGGGCCTCGCATTCGCTCTCGATCGCCAATCCGATCCGCTTGCGCCAAATCGATGAGAAGCGCTTCGCCATTCGCGGCACACCGACCGACTGCGTGCTCATGGCCTACTACGACATCATGCGCGATCAGCGGCCGACCATGTTGATTTCTGGCATCAACCGCGGTGCCAATCTTGCTGAAGACGTTACCTATTCCGGCACATGCGCGGCCGCGATGGAGGGCACTCAATTGGGCCTCCGCTCGATCGCCATGAGCCTGGTCTTCACGATCGGCGGCAAGGCGCGGTGGGCCACCGCCGAGCGCTATGCCGGCGCCGTGCTGCGCCATTTATTGCGGGTCGAGTGGCGAGAGAACTCGTTCCTCAACGTCAACTTCCCCGATTGCGAGCCGCCCGAGGTGACCGGCGTGCTTGTGACCAAGCAGGGCCAGCGGCCGCCCGGCTCGTTCACTCTCGACGCCCGGATCGACGCGCGCAACGTGCCCTATTACTGGGTCAAGATCAGCTACCAAAAAGGCGGTGAGCATGATGAAACCGACCTCGAGGCGATCGATCGAAACGCCATCGCGGTGACGCCGCTTCAACTCGATTTGACGCATCATGAGTGGCGCGCAAGACTTTCTGACGGAATCAAAAAGCTTCATCTCTATTGATCAACGGGAGAATCTCATGTCCAGCCTTGCGGGCAAGGTCGCGCTCATCACCGGCGGCGGTACCGGCATCGGCAAAGGTATCGCCGAGCGCTTCGGCCGCGAGGGCATGAAACTGGCTCTGGCCGGCCTCGATCAGGCACGGAACTCGGCGACGCACTATGGCGGCCGCAATCTTGGCGGCTTCACGGCGGCGACTCTGGTCGCAAAATCAATTGGCGCGAACGCCATCGCCATCGAGGCCGACGTTACCGACCGCGCCCAGGTGCAGGCCATGGTCGAGAAGACGGTCAAAGCCTTCGGCGGGATCGACGTGCTGGTCAACTGCGCCGGGGTGATTACCGCCCGTCCGATTGCCGAGATGAGCGAAGACGACTGGGACAGCATCATGGATGTCAACGCCAAGGGTACCTTCCTGACCAATCAGGCGGCGGTGGCGCAGATGCGAAAACAAGGCGGCGCCGGACGCATCATCAATATCGCCTCGGTCGCCGGCAAATTCGGCACCGCCACGCTAACGCATTATTGCGCCTCGAAATTCGCGGTGGTCGGCTTCACCAACGCCCTGGCCAAAGAGGTCGCGCGCGAAGGCATCACGGTCAATTGCATCTGCCCCGGCATCGTCGACACTCAGATGTGGACGCTGCTGAACACCGCCTTCGCCAATCCGGGCGAGACGCCCGAGCAGGTCTACAAACGCGCGATCGAGCGCTATGTGCCGCAGAACGAGCCGCAAACCTCGGAAGACATGGCTGACATGGCGGTCTTCTTCGCCACCGCGCCGCATGTGACGGGCCAGGCCTACAACGTCGATGGCGGCATGGATCTCTGATTTCAGATGAATGGGAGACGGCGATGCCGAAACAAGTCCTGACGCCGAAAAACCTGACATTCCAGCCGCGTCCAACCTACCCCTATTCGCCCGGCACCAAGGGCGCCGGGATCATCTTCACCGCCGGGCAGGTCGCCTGGAATGACAAAGGCCAACTCGTCGGCATTGGCGATGTGCGCGTGCAGACGCGGCAGGTGCTGAGCAACATTCGCTCGATCCTGGCCGAGGGCGGCGCCACGATGGAAAACGTGCTGAAGTGCAATGTCTACCTCGCCGATATTCGCTATTTTCAGGCGATGAACGAGGAATTCGCCAAAGCCTTCCCGACCGACCCGCCCGCGCGCACCACCGTGCAAGCGCCGATGGCCGAGCCCGAAATGCTGGTCGAGATCGAGGCGATCGCGCTAGTCGAGTAGCGCCGCGCGAAGGTTGGTCCGAAGCGTATCGTCAACGCCGACCGCCTCGCGCAAATAGGCGTCGGTCGAACCCGACAGATCGACCATCGATTTGAGGGCGGTCTCCAGATAGCCACGCCGCGCCGAGGTCAGGATCTCCATGTCGCTTTCGCTGAGCGGTAGATTAAGGAGCCGCGTGACATCGCGTCGATAATCATTGGTCAGCAAATAGTCCTCGAACACAGTCTCGCGCGGCACGCCGAGCGCGAGCAGAACAAGCGCGACGGTGAAGCCGGTACGGTCCTTGCCGCTCGTGCAATGGATCACGGCAGGGCGCGAGGCGGGCTCGGCCAGGCGACGCAAGATCATGGCAAAGGTCGCATGATGATCGCGCGGCATATGCCAATAATGCGTGGTGACCTCCTCGATGATCGCCTCGCCATGGAGCGTACCGGCGCGCAAGGCCGCCAGCATGTCGAGCGTGCCGCGCGGAATGAAGCCGGGTTCCAAGCGCTCGATCGTGGCGTCATCGGGCAACGCATTGGGTGCGTGTTTGCGCTCGCCCGGCAGCCGCAAATCGCAGACGAGACGCACGCCGAGGTCACGCAAGGTGGCGTGATCGCCCGGCGTCAACGCGCTCAGCGCGTCGGAGCGAAACACCGTTCGCCAGCGCACGCGTCGCAGGTCCGCCGTTTCATAGCCGCCGAGATCGCGAAAATTGACCGCTCCTTCAAGCGGCAGGCGCCGCTCGGGCTGCTGTTTCTGTGCCATGATCCAACTGAAATTTCAGGGGAATAGTCGCTCGAGGCCGTCGGTCTTCATGGCGCGGAGCGACGCGAGCATGGCGACCCCCAGCTCGTCGATCTCGGCCTCGCCCATCGGCGTTGACAGGCAACCTAGCCCGGTGTTCGACCAGAACACGCCGTGATTAAGCAACCGCTTGCACAATTCCTCCATCGCCTGCGCGCCACCGGCCGCGTTGGCGCGATAGACGTCGCGATAGTTTTCGGGCGGCTCTTTCGCGAAGGTGATCACGATCAACGAACCCTCACCCAGCACCTGCGCGGTGACGCCGGCGGCGCGAAACGCCTCGCTCACCGCCGCGCGCGCTTTGACGCCAAGCGCGTTCAGCCGAGCGAGCGCGTCCTTGGTGACGAGCATCATCGAGGCGATACCGGCCGCCATGGTGAGCGGATTGGCGGTGAAGGTGCCCGATTGCGGCACCGCGGCTTTGCCGTTTGTTTGATCGAACGCCGTCATGGCGGCAGACGTTCCGGCCAGCGCGCCCACCGGGAGACCGCCGCCGATGATCTTGCCAAGCGTGGTGATATCGGGCGTGATGCCATAGAGCGTCTGGGCGCCGCCTAGGCCCAGCCGAAACGTTACGACCTCATCCAAGATCATGAGCGCGCCATCTTTCCTCGTGTAGTCTCGCACCAGCGACGCATAGGCCGGCGTGACCGGCGCGCCGCCACAGCGCGTAGGCACGGCATCGAGCACGAAGGCGGCGAGTTGGCCCTTGTGTTTCTCCAGCACGCGGCGCGTGGTCACGACATCGTTGAACGGCACCATCACGACATCGTCCCGAATGCTCTCCACAGCGCCCTTGGTGAAGCCGACCGATGACGGATCGTCGTGGCCCCAGGCCTGCGGGTCGGGGTCGAGGCTGATCTCGGCATAGTCATAGGCGCCATGATAAACGCCCTCGCACTTGGCAATCTTGGTACGCCCGGTCAGCGCACGCGCCGCCTTGATCGCGTGCATCACGGCTTCGGTGCCGGTGCTGCAGAAGCGAATGCGCTCAAAGGATTTAGCGCGCGGTTGGATCAACTCGGCCAGTTCGATCTCGGATTCGGAGGCGAAATTGAAGCCGGTGCCCTTGGTCGCTTGAGACTGGAGCGCAGCGACGATCGCGGGGTGGCTATGACCATGAAACTGGGTCGTAAAATTATTGATGAAGTCGAGCCGCTCGACGCCATCGACATCCGTGATGCGGCAGCCCTTAGCCTCGCGCGCATAGATCATATAGGGCCGCATATAGGTCTGCCCGCGCGTCGAGCCGCCGGGGAAAACCCGCTTGGCGCGCTCGAACAGCGCGGCCGAGCGCGATGAAGGATCGGGAAAGCGAATGGTCATCGGGTCATGCCTCCGTCCGTCGTTCGGCGCGAAGCTTGGTGGTCGCGGCCGCATCGACCATGAGTGTTTCGTCATCGGCCGAGCCGCTCAACACCACGCCATAGATCTCGCGCGCGGCCCTGAGCGTGACATAGCGCTCAAGCACGTCATCGAGCACGCGCTTTGGCTCGCGCTCAAGCGGACTGCCATAGCCCCCGCCGCCGTTGTCCCCGCCGCGCACGAACTCGCCGGGTTGCAGCGTCTCCAGGAACAGATTGGCGAGCTTGGTCTCATTGCCGTTGGCACTGACCTTGTAGGTATAGGCCGCTGCGCCGGACAGCCCGCCATGCACGCCACGCGGCGGGTTGATCTGGCCGTCGCAGATCACCGCGACACTCATCGGATCTTGCTTCGGGCCATAGACGATCTCACACGCCGGCCCGCCACGGAAACGCCCACCCCCGCAGCTGTCGGGCAATAGCTTCATTGATTTGATCTCAATCGGCTGCTTGACCTCGTCCAATTCGACGCTGTCGCGATACATCAGCCCGCCCACAACCGGCAAACCAAAAGTGACCCAGCCATCGGCCACTGGCGAGGCCGGGCCGCCATTGGTACAGGCGATCATCTGATTGACGAACGGCTCGCCGCCGCGCCTGAAGTCGGGGCCGGAGACCACCGCGAAGCCCGCGCCCATCGCGCCACCGCCTTCCGACAGGCCCCAGCCATCGCCCAATTGCGCGAACGCCATCTGGGTGATGTTGACCAGCCGGTCGCCGACATTGGTGGTCGCGACCGAGCAGGAATGCGGGAATTGCGGCCGCCCGACCACGCAATTGTCGCGCAGGAGCACGCTGAGCCGCCGGAACGAGCCCGAATTATGCGGCACGTCGGGGTCGAGCGAATTGAACACGCCGGTCACCACATTGTTGATCGAGCAGGCCTCGGATTCGTTCAGTCCGCAATCCATGCAATCGATATTGTCGCGCATGTCGATCTCGATCATGGCGTTATCGGGATCGACCGCGATCATGACCTTGATGGGCACGCCATTCGGCGCCACACCCTCGATCGGATCGTGCGCACCGCGATTCTCGATCTTGACCTTGGGCAGCTTCTTGATCGCCTGCACCATGCGTTGCTCGGAATAATCGAGCCAGCGCGCGACGAATTCCTTGACCGTGGCCTTGCCGTACTTCTCACAAAACTCCTTCAGCCGCCGCTCGCCGATGCGCGCCGCGCCAAGCTCGGCCAGGAAATCGCCATACCATTGCTCGGGCACGCGGATGCGCTTTTCGCACATGCGGATCACGTCATCGATCATCTCGTAATCGCGCTGCACGCGCACGCAGGGAAAAATCACCGAGCCTTCCTCGTACACGTCCTTGGCTGCCGCGTGATAGGTGGTCGGGATCGAATTGCCGACATCGGCCTGGTGCGCCTTGGCACAGGCGGTAAACATGTGCTCACCCTCGAAATAGACCGGCACCAGAATCATGTGATCGGCCGGGTGGGTGTTGCCGAGATAGGGGTCGTTGTGCAGGAAGGCGTCGCCAGCCGCGAGATCCTTGTGCAGCGCACACATCGAGGCGCTTTGCAAATGCGAGCCGAATATGTGCACCGGCAGGCCCTCGGCCGACGAGAACAACTGATTGTCGGCGGTCGTGATCGCGCAGGAGAAATCGCGTGCGATGGCGAGCACCGCCGAGCGCGCCGCGCGCAGCAGCGTGTTCGACATCTCGCGCACAATGCCATCGATGCGGTTCGCCATCACCGCCATGAGCACCGGATCGAGCGTCGATTGCGCCGTGTCGGCCATGGTTCCCTCCTTCACCCGATCTCAAGAACGAAATTGCCGAGCCCCGTCACTTTAGCCGAGCTGCCCGGGTAGACCACGATCGTGGTGGTCGGCTCCTCGATCACCGCTGGGCCCTTGATCAGCGCGCCTGGCCCAAGCTCCCCGCCAACAAAGATCGGCGCCCGGACCGCGCCGCCATCATCGAAATAGAGGGTGCGCTCGGTGTGCGGTTTCGGCGCGAAGGCCGTGCCGGGCGATGGCGCCTCACCCCGCGCGACGCCTGGCAGTCGAACCGCGATGCGGCCTTTCCAATTCAGGCATTCCACCGGGTTGCGTTCGTCGACCACCGCGAACACACGCTCGTGGACCGTGTTGAACGCCTTGGCCAATGACTCGACATCAGCCTTCCCCTTGAAGCGCGTTACCGGCAACGGCACTTCGAGCTCCCAGACCTGATAGAGATAGCGCGCCTCGACGAAGAACTCCTTGGTCACCTCGCCGCCGGCGCGGCCCTTGAGCCCGGCGACAAAGCGGTCGAGCTCAGCCTCGATCGCCTGCAAGGCCGCATTCACGCCGTCATAATCGAAGTTTTTGGTCAGCGTCACCCGGCTCGCGCTCTGTTCGGTCACGATATCGGAGAATTGCATGCCGCAGGCCGAGAGCGCACCCGCCGTGCGAGGCACCATCACGCGCGTGCAGCCAAGCTCGCGCGCGATCGGCACGATGTTGAGCCCAGCGGCGCCACCGCCTGCGATCAACGCGCTTTCGCGCGGATTGACGCCTTCATTGATGGTGATTTCGCGGATCGCCTTGATCATGTGTTCGCTGGCGAGTGTGATGATCGCATAGGCGGCGCGCTCAAGCGGCATTTTGAGCGGCGCCGCGATGACATTCACCGCGCGCTTGGCCGCTTCGACATCGAGCTTCATCCGGCCGCCAAGAAAAAACACGGGGTCGAGATAGCCGAGCACGAGCGCCGCATCGGTCACAGTCGGCGCACTGCCACCTGCGCCATAGCAGGCAGGACCAGGCACCGCACCGGCGCTATGCGGACCGACGCGCAAGAGCCCGCCTGGGTCGATCCAGGCGATCGAACCGCCGCCCGCGCCGATCGAGCGCACATCGACCGTCGACATGCTCATGATATGGCCGGTCCAGCGTGGGCCGAGCCAGGACTCGCGCGTGAACACAAGCTCGCTATCGCGCACCAACCCGACATCGAAGGTCGTGCCGCCGGTATCGCAGACGATCGAATCCCGACCGAGCGCTTCAACGCGGGCATAGGTGCGCCCGGCGACCGGCGCCATGGCGGGGCCGGACTTCACGGTATGGATCGGCCGTTCGATCAGATCTTCGACATGCATGCAGCCGCCGATCGAGGTCGAGACCAGGATCTCGCCGCCGAAGCCCGCGCCGCGTAGATCGTTTTCCATGTCACGCAAATGGCGCTGCATGAGTGGCTTTAGCGAGGCATCGATCGCAGTCGCCGAGGCGCGGCGATATTCGCGCACGATCGGGATCAGCTTGTGCGAAAGCGTGTAGGGCACGCCGGGCAAGCGCTCCTCGATCAGCCGACCAAGCGCGAGCTCATGCGCCGGGTTGGCGACCGACCAGATGAGACACACCGCGATCGCTTCGAAATTACGTTTCTTCAATTGCTCGAGTACCTGGATCGCTTGGGCACGATCGAGCGGAATGGTTGCCTCGCCCTCCGAGCCGATGCGCTCGGTAATCTCGAAGGTATGGCGGCGCGGGACATAGGGTGGCGGATAAGCCTGGGTGAAATCATGCGGGTTGGTCTTGCCGCCCTCGCGCATGACCAAGACGTCGGGAAATCCCTCGGTGACCAGAAACGCCGTCTTCGCGGTCTTGCCCTGGACGATCGCGTTGACCGCCCGCGTCGTGCCATAAATCAGCGTTGTCGATTGGGCGAAGAGGCGCGCAAGGTCGAGCTTCATTTCACCCGCCGCGTTCTCGATCGCCGCGCGCATGCCAAGGAAGATCCGGTCCGGCGTGGTCGGCGCCTTGCCGAGCGCCCTGATGCCGGCCTCATCGGCGACCACGACGTCGGTAAAAGTGCCGCCCGTATCAACCGAAATGCGATAGGCCATCGATCAACCCCGCGCCGGCAAATGAGCGCGATACCAAGCGACGGTCTCGGTCATCACTTGGCTGAACGCGGGCTCGAAATAGACTTGGTAGTGCCCGACGCCCTTCAGCGTCACGAGCTTCTTCGGCTCACCCGCATTGGCATAGAGCGCTTCGCTTTCCTCAGGCGGCACCAGACGGTCATCGTCCGTCGTGATGAATAGGATCGGCCGTGGTGCGATCTTGTCGACCACCCATTCGGCATGAAAGCTGAGCGTGTCGTCGACGTATTCCATCGGCAGCGTGTTGATCGCCGACGGGTTCTTGCGTCGCGCTTCGGCCGAGATCTCAGCCGATTGTCGATCGGGCAGCAGGATTTCATTGCGCTCGACTAGTTCGGACTGGCCAGTTAAAGCGCGCTTGGTGCGATCGGCGGCCGAGCGCGCCAATAGATCGAACCATTCGTCGGGGTGACGCACGCTGCGCATCCATCTTTTGCCATGGCCCACACCCACCACGCTGACCACGCAGGCGACCCGCTCGTCGATCGCGGCGGTGAACGATACGGTGGCGCCGCCATAGGACGTGCCGTAAAGCCCCAAGCGCTCGGACGCCACGTCGGGCTGCGCGGCCAGAAACGACAACGCGGCCTGGGCATCGGCAACCCTGCCGAACGGCGCCAACCGGCTACGCGGGCCCTCGCTCTCGCCCCAGCCTTTATAGTCGAAGGTCAGCACGACATAACCGGCGTCGTTCAAAACGCGAGCATTGTCGGGCAAAAAGAGGTCCTTGACCCCGGTATAGCCATGACAGAGCACGATGCCGGCGCGCTTTTCGCCCGGCTTCAGACCGTCGGGCCTATAGAGGTCGCCAACCAGTTTGACTCCCTCGCTGAAGAAGCTTACCGGTTTCTTCATTGGCCTCGATCCGGTCTTGTTGTGGCGCTCGCGCCCAGGCCGGGCGGGCTGCTAGAACAACCTAGAACACGGGGTGGCGCAAGGGTCGCGACCCTGCACCCGGACGCAAAGGACGACGCCATGACCAGCCGCAATTATTCCGCCGCCCAACGCTATGTCGACAACGTCCTGCCCGGGTACGGCGATCTTGCCGGCTTGGAGGCGACGCCTCCGATTATGGTCACGCGCGGCCAGGGCATTTTCGTCTATGACGAAGCGGGCAAGGAATATATCGAGGGCGCGGCCGGCATGTGGTGCGCGGCCTTCGGCTTCAATGAACCGGCCTTGATCGAAGCGGCCGTCGAGCAGCTCCACAAGCTGCCCTATTATATCAACTTGGTCGACAAGGCCACGACACCGACCGGCGAATTGGCCGAGCGGCTCAAGGCCCTCGCGCCGGCGCCGATGGCGCGCGTGTTCTTCGCCAATTCAGGCTCCGAGGCGAACGACACCATGGTCAAGCTGGTGTGGTACTACAACAACGCGATCGGCCGCCCCAAAAAGAAGAAAATCATCGGCCGCCGCATGGGTTTCCATGGTCTCACCATCGGCGCCGGCAGTTTGACCGGCATTCCGGCCATGCACGCGGCGTTCGATCTGCCGATCCCAAACGTGCTGCATACCGATTTCCCGCATTATTATCGCGAGGCACGCGAGGGGGAGAGCGAAGAGGCGTTCGCGACGCGGCTTGCCAATAATCTCGACGCGTTGATCGAAAAAGAAGGTCCCGAGACGGTTGCGGCGTTCGTTGCAGAACCTGTGATGGGCGCGGCCGGCGCAATCGTGCCGCCCGCAACCTATTTCGAGAAGATTCAGGCCGTGTTGAACAAGCACGACGTCCTGTTCATGGCCGATGAGGTGATCACCGGCTATGGCCGCACCGGCAAGATGTTTGGCTGCGAAACCTTTCGCATCAAGCCCGATCTGATGTCGCTCGCCAAGGGCATCACTTCAAGCTATCAGCCGCTCTCGGCGGTCCTGGTTGGCGAAAAGCTGTGGGATCCGATTGCCGCGCAGGCCAAGAAAGTCGGTATCTTCGCCCACGCCTTCACCACGACGGGGCATCCGGTCGCGGTCGCAGTCGCGCTCAAGGTGCTCGATCTATTTCAAGAACGCGACATGCTCAACCATATCGGGCGGCTCACGCCGATTTTGCAGAACGGCCTCCGGTCCTTCGCCGACCATCCGCTGGTCGGACAAGTGCGTGGCGTCGGCCTGTGCGGCGCGATCGAATTGGTCGCCGACAAGGCCAGCAAGCGGTCGTTCGCGCCGCAGCTTCGGGTCAAGGAATTTGTTCGCCGCGCCGCGCAGGCGCGTGGTCTGATCCTGCGCGCGACCGCCTCGGGCGACAGCATCGCGTTTTCGCCGCCTCTGATCATCAATGAAGCGCAGCTTGCCGAGATCATGCGCCGCTTCCGCGCCACGCTCGACGAAACCCAGGCTTGGGTCGAGTCCAACAATCTGCGCGCGGTGAAGGCGGCGTAGGGTCCACCCCGCCCCTATTCCGCCGGCATCAGCCCGAAATCGTAATCGAGCGTGTAGAACGGCGCTTTGAGCCCAAGGCGCGAGGCCTCGGCCTTCGAGCCGTGCTTGTTGAAATGCACGACGAGTGAATCCTTCACACCGAACACCGCGTCCGACTTGATATAGGAATCGGTATCGGAAAAGACCTGAGTCACGATCGGCTGATAGCCTTTGGCCGAGACGATGAAATGGATATGCGCCGGGCGGTATGGATGACGGCCGGTCGCCTTCAGGAGCTGGCCAACCGGCCCATCATCGGGAATCGGGTAGCAGACCGGCACGACGGTGCGGAACTCATAGCGTCCTCTGGTATCGGTCTTGAGCCTGCCGCGCAGATTGAACGCGGGCTGATCCTTGTCCTGCCCCTCATACATGCCGTTCGCGGCGGTTTGCCAAATGTCGAGCACGGCGCCCTTGATCGGCGCGCCTTTCGCGTTCCGCACATGGCCGCGCACGATGCAGGGTTCGCCCTCGGGCGTGAGGCTGATGGTTTGGCCTTGCGCGATCTCCGGCGCGCCGTCGCGATAGAACGGCCCGAGCACGCTCGATTCCGTCGCGCCCTTGGGCTTTCGATGATTGATCGCGTCGATCAACATCGTGGCGCCGAGCGTGTCCGACAGAAGGATGAACTCCTGGCGCATGTCATCGCACTTGTTCCCGACCGCGGTCAGAAATTGGATCGCCTGCATCCACTCCGCTTCGCTCGGCTCGATCTCTCGGATGAAACCGTGCAAATGGGTGATGAACGCCGTCATCACCTCTTTGAGGCGCTTGTCCTTCGTCTTCGCGATCCGGGCAAGCACGTCCTTGGTAATGGTCTGCTCGATCCCGGCGGCGCGCGCTCCATTCGAGCGCGACCGGCGCGCGACTTGCTTTCGAGCCGACGGACGTCCAGCAGCGGCCATTTGAATCCTCCCCGGGCTACACGATCCAAACCGGATCGTTGGCCGCGCCGGGCCGCGCGGTCAAGCCGGGTCGCCGATCGGGGCGTCAAAAAGAAGTCGGCGCGGGAGCGTTTCCGCTCACCGCGCCTAGGTAGACCGTCTTGGTGTACCGTCTTGGTGTACCGTCTCAGTCACCAATTCCTTCGGTGACTCCGTTTTCTTGGTTCCCCGTTGTTGTTCTCGGAAACCCTTTTCGCCTCGACCACTCTGCTCTCCCCTGTAACCGCGCCACTACATGTGATCGTTCGATTGTTCGCGTCATTGGTTGCAGTGCGTCGAAGCAGGCCCGCAGTGTCTCGCGTGTGAGCGCTGTTCGCAACGGCTCGCCTCGCAAAGCCTATACATCGGAATATGCATTTGTGGGGTAAGATCGTTAATAGACCGCAACTTAACCAACCCGATTTGTATGGGCGGGAAAACATCCTCTTTGCAACCACGTGATCGCGCGTGACAAGGCCGTAATCGTTTCGGGCCACGCTATGACAAATCAGGGAGATGTGACGGACCGCACATCAGGCGCGCGCGCCGACGGTTCGGGCGTCGCCGAGCGGCAACATGACGCGGACTCGCAATCCCCCGGTACCCTTGTTCTCGAGTTTGACCGAGCCGCCGAGCGCCTCGACATTGCGCCGCACGATCCATAGACCGACACCGAAGTGCTGGTCCTCGGCGCCGTGCTTCGCCTCATTGCGGCTCGAGACATAGCGCTCGAAGACGTTGCCAATGATCGACGCCGGTATTCCCGGCCCCTGATCTTCAACCACGAGCGCCGCCCCGCCCCGCTCCCGCCCCACCGTCACTCTCACGGCGCTACCGGGTGGTGAGAAGCTGAGCGCATTCTCGACCAAGTTCTCGATCACGGTTTCCAACAACTCAACCGTGCCGCGCACGCGCACCGGCTCCGACGCCTCGGCATCGAGCCGGACCGTGGCATCGGGCGCGGTCAAACGGTGCGCTTCGACGACGGTGCGCGCCAGGGCTGCCAGATCGACGACCTCGCGGCGCGGATCGAGCAGCGTGGCCGTGACCTCATCGAGGCGACGCGCCGAATTGACCAGCCCGAGCAGGCGCTCGATCGCACCATCGATCGCCGACAGCGCCCGTTCGGAGCGTTCATCAGCCTGCGGCGCGCCGCTCTTCAGCAAATCAGTGGCTTGGCGAATCGCCGCGATCGGTCCCTTGAAGGCATGGGCATTGTCTTCCGCCGCCCGCCTGAGGTCGACCGCGGCGGTACGCAGTGTTTCGACCATCGCGTCAAAACTCTGGGCGACCGGCGCGAGCTCAGGAATTTGGTTGCGGTCGAGAAAGCGGTCGGACGCCAGCGCTTCGCCACCTATGCGCCGCGCCAGTTGGCCAAAGCGTTCGAGATTGCGCCAAAGTGAAATCAGCACCGCGAGCACCAGCACGACCAAGCCTAGATAGGCGCCCGCGGCAATACGCACTTCACCCGAGCGCCAGAACGGGCCGCCCAGCCCTGCGGCCTTCATCGCTTCGGTCGCGGTGTGCGACATGACAAGCGCGAAACAGCCGCGTGCCGTGGTGACCGGGGTAATCGAGGTCAAGAGCTCGTCAGTGCCTTCGATCCGATCGATCCGGAGCGCCAACGCTAGATCGCCGGCGCAGCTGGTCTGCAATCGGTCGAGCACGCCCTCGGTCGCGAGCTCGTCCCGTTCGCGCTCGAGCTCGGCCGCGGAAACATTCGGCGCGGCCGCGATATAGTGAAAGCCTGGCTGATCTTCGCCCGGCACGCCGGCGGGCTTCAGTAGAAGCTTGATGCGAATATCGTCGGTCGCGTACCGATTGAGCTCGGTTTGGAAATCGACCAATAGGCGATCATCGGCCTCCAGGGCCGGCGCCAAGGTGCGCGCGATGATCAATCCCTTGTCGCGGATCGCGTTGAGCAGCACCCCCTGCTTGCGCGCTTCAGCCTCGCTGAACGCGACATAGAGTACGGTTGGAACCACCGCAAAAACCAGGACAAGCAGCAGCAACCGGGCCTTCAGCGAACGGAAGAGCGCGGGAACCCGCATGCGAGACGCCGAGAGGTTCACGCGTCGGTCGACCGAACCTCAAGCCAACGATAGCCGAAGCCAGGGTAGTTTTCGATGTGGTCAAAACGGTCGTCAATGTCCTTGAATTTTTGGCGCACCCGTTTGACCAGCGAACGGACGTTGGCGCGATAACCGGTCGAGCCGTGGCCCGCAATGAAGCCTTCACCCTTCACCGAGTCGTAGATTTCCCGGTACGACACATCGGAGCCATGCTTCATGGCGATCACCTCGACGACCTTGAACTCGCTCAACGTCAAGCTAATCGGCCGGCCCGCCCAAATCGCTCGGCTACTCTGGTGACGCAGCTCAAGCGGACCGATGCGCGTGACGCGCTCGCCTTTCGAGGACACTTCGAGACCAGGCTTACGTTGGCCTTCGATGACCAGGCTGAGGCGCTTTTCGATGATCGTGAAGCTACGCGATTTGTCGATGAAGTCGACCGCGCCGTTGGCCAACGCCGCTTCCTCGAACACCGATTCGCCGAGCGAGGTCAGCACGATCACCGGCATCTCCGACCCCGCCGCGTGTAACTGTTTCAAGGTTGAGAGTCCGTCCATGCCTGGCATCCGCCAATCGAGCAGGATGGCGTTGGCTCTGCCGCCGCTCGCGGCCCAAGAGAGAATCTCTTCGCCGCTCGCCAAGGGAACGACCTTGAAACCGGCTCCCTCGAGATTGAGGGTTATCATGTCGCGGAACACCTGGTCGTCGTCGACCACGGCGATGCAATGCTGCGTCGCTTCGATCCCGTGCGTGCGAGAGCTATCGAGTTCGATGTTCATCGCGCACCTTTCCCAAGCAAATTTGAAGGTTCGATTCATCCACGGTCGCTTCGGTCGCCTTGAGCTGAAGCGCCTGGAACTTGTCCTTGGCAACGTCGAGATAGAAATACACGTCGACCGAGCAATCGCTTGAAGCGTAGCGAAGCACTCGTGACGGCGGGCGCCAGATTCGTCCGTCAGGCTCGCCCAGCAACGAAACGGTCTCGTCCTCGGACAGCCCGACCACGTCGACCGGTTCAACACTTTCCAAAGGAACCGGGCCGAAGGGTGAGACGGGCCATGCCGACCCAATCGGCGCATAGCTCGCGATCCGATAGGGACGCTGATGAGGTCTGGGCGCGAGCAACGTGCCTCTGGCATCAACCGCTGACGGCGGCGGTTTAGGCAGAACTTCGACGGGCTCGCTTGCCCGCGCGATAATCGGCTTTGGCGGATCGGCCGGCTTGGCCAGCGTGTCCTCCTGCCAGCCGACGCATGCCGAGAGCGATAGAACCAGCGCGATTTGCGCTAAGCTCCATGCGGGCGGCAGCCCTATGCGTCTCACCTTCAACACGCGGCCCATTCTACCCCAGTTCAACATCGGGACGCTCTTCCCCGATCACCGCATCGCACGAAATCGTGGCGACTGTGTGGCCAAAACCAAAACTTGTAGAAAACATGTGACTGCCGTCATGTCGCTTTCCCGTCTCCATATGGCACCGCGCCAACGCGCCGACCACTCGGCCGATCGAACGTAGTCGGGCGCCCTGATTGGAAACGGTCGTCGGATTTCGGGGCTGGGGCGGTCGCGACACGGGCCCGCGCGCCTACCGATTGGCCCCGCAGTGAACAACGTACACTCGCATGAGGGCCAGTACTGGCGCGCACTACGCACGATCCCGGCCACCGACGGCGCTCTTCGGCTTTGCTGGGCGATGAACGCGCGAACCGTCTGGCATTGTGAGGCGCCGAGGGCTGCGGGCCAGCCATCCGGGAAGCCATATCCGAGCCTCGCGTCACGCGTTAATCATTTCTTAATCCTTGCCCTGCGAGCTTGGGGATGACGCGTCGGTCGTGTCGCGTCGGTCGGTCGCGCCGGGCTCGTCCCCGGGGCGGAGACGGTCCTCGGCACGACCGACCGACGCGTTCACGAGCCTCATCGATTTGCCCTCAGCGCCCGGAGATCCAGTAATGATTCGACGCGCCGTTCGACGCGCGCCCCTATGCAAGTGCATCGGATCGTGCTCTGACGGACCTGACCCGCGATCCGCGACAGCCGGACCGCGCTGATGGCACCCGACGACGAAAGCGCACGACGTCGCGCCCCTTCGGAGGTCGCGGCGCGGGCGCTACGCCATGAACAGTACAGGGCGCTGCTCCGGACGACACCGACCAATAGCGTCATCAACGTTCTTACCGCCAGCATATTTTTTGCGGTTTTCTTGAGTCATGACGCGCGTCTCTTTCTCTACGTTTGGGCCTGCGGTATTGCCTTGATCCTGCTTCTGCGCGTCGTGATTCTGACCCGAAGCAGGATTTCGCGCTTCGAACAGGACGCCTTTCGCTGGCCATTTCACGCGCTGACCTTGAGCTCGGTCGTTTCTGGATTGCTCTGGGGAACCGCTGGCGCCGTGCTTCTGCCTGAGGCGGACCCGACCCAGCAAGTGTTTCTGGTGGTTGTCGCCAGCGCATTGGTGGGCGGAAGCGCGACTACGCTTTCCTCTGCGCCGGTCGCGGCGATGGGCTTTGCGCTTGGCGTTACACTGCCGATCGCCGGCCATTTCGCGAGCATGGGAGACCTCGCCTATACCGGGCTTGCCGCACTGTCCTTGTTTTTCGGCCTGGCGATGAGCTATGCCTCGCGCGGCGCCTACCGACAGTTCCGCGAACAGGTACGCATCCGTTTCGAGAATGACTTGTTGGCGGCAAAGATCACGGCTGAGCGCTCCCAGTGGCTGGAGCTCTCGGCAAGCGCTGAGGCCTTTGCCTTATTCGATCGCGACAATCGGCTTTTGTTGTGGAACCCGGCGTTTCAGCGCGCCCTGTCGCTCCCGCCCGGCAACCTAACCCTCGGGGCCTTGTTTGCCGACCTGCTGAGCATCGGCGTCAGGCCGGTCGAGCTCCTGGAGAACCGTCGCGCGCTCGATAATTGGATCGCAGCCTTGACGCCGCCGACGAGTGGCGCCCGAGCACCCGCAAGTTATCGCATGTCCAATGGCCGTTGGCTCCGGATCACCAGTTACCGAACCGCCGGCGGA